>JBJMKM010000015.1:0-20251 GCA_045805825.1 Solirubrobacterales bacterium | reverse complement strand
CTTCGTGGAGGATCTGACCCAAAGTGAAATCGCGCGGCGCGTCGGGATCTCGCAGATGCACGTCTCCCGCCTGATCCGGCGGGCGCTCGAGCGCGCGCGCATCCTCGCCGGAGAGGAAGCCCCGCCGCCGATCGAGGGCTAGCGCCCCGCGAACTCCGGCTGGCGCTTGTCCGTGAAGGCGCGAGCGCCCTCGGCGAAGTCCTCCGATGCCGCCAGCTCCGCCTGCGCCTCCACCTCGCGGTCGAATGATGCGGCGAGGTCGGGCTTGGCGGCGGCGTCGATCACCCTCTTGGCCATCGCGACCGCGCGCGGCGCGCAGGCCAGCAACTCGTTCGCGAGTTGCTCGGTGGCGGCGTCGAGCTCGCCCGCGGGCACTATCCGGTTGGCAAACCCGATCCGGTGGGCCTCTCGCCCGTCGATGATCTTGCCGGTCATGATCAGCTCTTTGGCGTTGCCCAGGCCGACGACCGCCGGCAGGCGGCTCGAACCGCCCACGTCGGGGATCAGGCCGATGCGCGTCTCGACGAGACCCGTCATCGCGTCCTCGGCCATCACACGCAGGTCGCACGCCAGCGCGAGCTCCATCGCGCCGCCGATCGCTCCGCCGTGGATCTGCGCGATCGTGGCCTTGGGCATCTCCTCGAGCAGGTTCCACCAGCGCAGGATCGGCTCGCGCATCTCGTAGATCGAGTCCGGGTTCTCCGAGAGCGCGCGAAGACCGGCGATGTCCATGCCCGAGGAGAACATCGGGCCGTCACCGCGCACAACGACTACCCGCACGCTGTCGTCCGTGGCCGCCTCCTCGAACGCCTCACCCAGCCCCTGGATCAGCTCGTCGTTGAGCGCGTTCCGCTTCTCGGCGCGCTTCATGACGATGTGGCGGACAGCTCCATTGTCCACTTGCTCAACGATTCCCATGTAATCTCCCGGCGCTCGATTCAGGTACGCGGAAGGGGAGGCTAATGCAGCAGCCGCGCCGTACATAGACTGCTCGTCCATGAGCGATCTCAAGGACGCGATCGAGCGCGCCAGGGCCGGCGGCCCGGCGCGGCATCACGAGAAGTCGGAGCAGCAGGGCAAGCTGCCCGTTCGCGAGCGGATCAGGCTGCTCGTCGACGACGGCTCGTTCGCGGAGGAGGCGCTGCTCGCCAACTGGGAGCAGGACGGCTTCGGGGCAGACGGTGTGGTCACCGGCATGGCGCGGATCGCCGGGCGGCCCGTGTGCGTGATGGCCAACGATCCCACCGTGAAGGCCGGCTCGTGGGGGCCGAAGACGGTCGAGAAGATCCTGCGGATCCAGGAGCGCGCGCTGCGCCTGGAGGTGCCGATGATCTACCTGGTCGATTCCGCCGGTGCTCGGATCACGGACCAGGTGCAGATGTTCCCGGGGCGCCGCGGCGCTGGACGGATCTTCTACAACGAGGTCGTCCTGTCAGGCCGCGTGCCGCAGATCTGCCTGCTCTTCGGGCCCTCCGCGGCTGGCGGCGCCTACATCCCGGCTTTCTGCGACGTCGTGATCATGCGCGACGGAAACGCCTCCATGTACCTCGGATCGCCGCGGATGGCGGAGATGGTGATCGGCGAGAAGGTGACGCTCGAGGAGATGGGCGGCGCCCGGATGCACACGTCGGTCTCAGGCTGCGGCCATTTCCTGGTCGACTCCGACGAGGGGGCCGTCGACCTGGCGAAGCGATACCTGTCCTACATGCCCCAGGACTGGCGCAGCGCGCCCCCCGCCGCCCCGCCGGCCCAGCCCGCGTCCGAGGTCTCCGTGAGCGAGATCGTTCCGGCCGACGAGAACCGGGCGTTCGACATTACGGATCTGATCGAGGCGCTCGTGGACGCCGATTCGTTCCTAGAGGTCCACTCGAGGTGGGCGAAGGAGCTCGTGGTGGGCTTCAGCCGTCTCGACGGGCGCGCGATCGGGATCGTCGCGAACCAGCCGAAGGTGAAGGGCGGCGTCCTGTTCGTGGACTCCGCCGACAAGGCCGCGCGGTTCATCTGGACCTGCAACGCGTTCAACGTGCCGCTCCTGTTCCTGGCGGACGTCCCAGGGTTCATGATCGGGACGCAGGTGGAGCGCCAGGGCATCATCCGCCACGGCGCGAAGATGATCTCGGCGGTATCCGAGGCGACGGTGCCCAAGCTCTCGGTGATCATCCGCAAGGCCTACGGCGCCGGCCTTTACGCGATGGCCGGCCCCGCATTCGAGCCTGACGCGTGCATCGCCCTGCCGACGGCATCGATCGCCGTGATGGGACCCGAGGCGGCTATCAACGCCGTCTTCTACAACCAGATTCAGGCGATCGAGGATCCCGCCGAGCGGGAGGAGTTCGTTCGTTCGCAGCGCGAGGAGTATGCGGCCGACATAGACATCCTTCACCTCGCGTCCGAGCTGGTCGTTGACGCCGTGATCGAGCCGGACGAGCTGCGTGGCGAGCTGATCCGGCGCTTCGCCGCGGCCCAGGACAAGGACCGCCGCTTCAGCGAGCGGCGGAATCCGATCACCCCCGCATAGTGCTCCGCGCAGGCGGCATCGAAGCCAAGCGTCGCTGATGGGTCGGCTGGGCATCTCGGGCGGCGACTATGTCGACGGCCTGGAGGTCGGCGACGCGCTGCTGGTCCCCCGCCACGGCGATCCGTACACGCAGCCGCATCGGATCGACCACGTGGCCAACATGCGCAAGCTGCTCGACGCCGACTGCGACCGCGTGCTGGCGCTCGGATCGGTGGGTGGGCTGCACCGCGATCTCGGCGCTGGCACGTTCGTCTGCCCGGACGACTTCATCGCGCTCCACGCGGGCAAGTCCGCATTCGACGATCGGCGTTCACACATGGTTCCGGGATTCGATGCGTCCTGGCGCGGGCGCGTGGTGGCGGAATGGACGCGCAGTGCCGCGGAGCCGTTGCGCGATAGCGGCATCTACTGGGAGTCGATCGGACCGCGATTCGAGACCCCGGCCGAGATTCGGCTGATCGCGTCGCACGCGGATGTGATCGGGATGACGATCGCCTCGGAGTGCGTGATCGCAGGCGAGCTGGGGTTGCCGTACGCGGCGGTGTGCATCGTCGACAACCTCGCGAACGGGGTGGGGGAGCGGGAGCTGACGGTCGAGGAGTTCCAGGCGGGTCGCGAGCGAAATCGCGAGCGCCTGGGGGTGGCGATGAGCGCGATCGTGCCGGCGCTCGCCGCTGAGACGCTGTGAGCCTCGCCGTCATCAATGCGACGCTCGGTGGCGTGCGGGTGCGCATGCGGATCGAGGGCGGGACGATCGTGAGGCTCGGGCCTCGCATCCGGCCGCGTGAGGGCGACGAGGTCATCGACGCGGACGGCATGGCGATCGTCCCGGGGCTCGTCAACGGCCACACCCATGCGGCGATGACGTTGTTTCGGGGCCACGGAGACGACCTGCCGCTGATGAGGTGGCTGCAGGAGGTGATCTGGCCGGTCGAGGCGCGGCTCGAGGCAGAGGACGTCTATTGGGGGACGCGTCTCGCCTGCCTCGAGATGATCCGCACGGGAACGGTTCGCTTCTGGGACATGTACTGGCATCCCGGCGCGACCGTGCGCGCAGCCGAGGACGCCGGAATCCGGGCGACGGTCGCCGGCCCGCTCTTCGACCTGGGCGATGCCGCCGGCGTTGACGGCATTCCCGAGATGGCGAAGCGTGGCCTGGAGGAGATCGGGAAGCCCAGCTCGCACATCGAGCCCGCGCTGGGCCCGCACGCCATCTACACGGTGAGCGAGGGAGGTCTTCGCTGGATCGCCGAGGCATCGGCCGAGCGCGGACTTCCCATCCACATCCACGTGTCGGAGACCGAGGACGAGGTGGTGCGGTGCGTCGCCGATCACGGCGTCCGGCCGGCGCAGTACCTCGACCGGCTGGGCGTGCTCGGTCCGCGGACGGTGCTCGCCCACGGGGTGTGGCTGGACGAATCGGAGCTCGCCCTGGTGGGGGAGCGGGGTGCCACGGTCGTCACTAACCCGGTCGCCAACCTCAAGCTGGCGGTCGGCCGGGTGTTTCCATACCGGCTGGCGCGGCGTCACGAGATCCCGATCGGGCTGGGCACCGACGGCGCCGGGTCGAACAACTCCCTCGACCTGCTTCAGGACGTGAAGATCCTGGCGCTGCTCCAAAAGCACGAGGCGCGGGACCCGTCGGTGCTCCCGGCGGGCGACGCATGGCGCATCGCGACCGGGCAGGCCGCCCCGTTGCTCGGCGCGGGCTCCATCGAGGAGGGTCAGCCCGCGGACTTCCTGCTGGTCCGGGCGCAGACGCCGGAGCTGGACGTGGGCGACTTCGTCGCCGGCCTCGTCTATGCGGCGTCCGGCTCGGTGGTTGACACGACCGTCGTGGATGGCCGGGTCCTGATGCGGGGCGGTGTCGTCGAGGGGGCAGACGAGGTGCTCGCGAAGGCGCGCGAGCGCTGTGCCCGGCTCGGGTTGGAATAGAAGGCGGCCTGGTGGACGGGGTGGAGCGCGGCGACGCTCAATGCCCTTCCCTCCAGCTGCTCGCTTTTATCCACGCCCCATGGCGCAGCACCAACTACGTCCGGGCGGCACTGCCGGATCACCCCCATGAGCAGTACTCAGTTGCCGTTGATCATGATTCGTGAGAGTGTCGAGACATGAGCCATTGGTGTGGCCGGCCAAGCGATGAGTGACAGCGCGATTAGCCAGCGCCTCAGGTCAGGGGTGCGTATCGCGAGCGACCGGCTCGCCTGGCGTGGCCTCGACGCCGCTCGCCTGCGCGACGACCGCGCCACGATGGCCAGGACGTTCAGTTACCTGTTCGGCACGGGGGCGACGCTCGTGCTGGTCAGCCTTCTGTTCCCGCATTCCCCCGACCGGGACACCACCGGGCTCCTTATCACTACGGTCGCGTCGTACGCGGTGGCCATCGCCTTCATCGCCCTGTTCGATCGGCTGCCGCCGTGGGCATTCGAGGCATCGCCGCTCGTCGGCACTGTTCTCGTGAGCCTCGCCGTCTACTTCGGCGGCTCGCAAGCGGCCACCGCCTACGCGATGTACTACTTCTGGGTCGCGCTGGCCGCCTGTTATTTCCTGCGAGCGCAGGTCGCGATCGCCCACCTGTTCGCGGCGTCGGCGGCGTACGGGCTCGTGCTGCTCGTCGGGCCCGGCCACGTGCCGCTCCCGGGACTCACGTGGGTGATCGTCACCGGGACCCTGATGGTGGTCGGGCTGCTGATGGTCACGCTCCGGAGCCAGGTCGGCCGCCTCGTCGGGGCACTCGGGGCGGCCGCCAGGACGGACTCGCTGACGAACCTCGCCAACCGGCGCGAGCTCGAAGACCGCTTCGCTGCCGAGCTGGAGCGATCGACCCGTACCGCGAGACCGCTGTCGATGCTCGTTCTCGACCTCGACTGGTTCAAGGAATACAACGACCGCTTCGGGCACAACGCGGGCGACCGGGCGCTTGTGATGACCGCGGACGCGCTCAAGCGCGCCACCCGGACGAGCGACGTGGTCGCCCGACTCGGTGGCGAGGAGTTCGGCGTCCTCGCACCGGAGACCGACGAGACGGAGGCGTTTCTGCTCGCCGAGCGGCTTCGGGCTGAGGTGCGGGCGGAATTCGCCCGGGAGACGGAGAAGATGACCATCAGCTGCGGCGTGGCGAGCTTCCCGGTGCACGGGATCACCGCCGGCGAGCTGCTGCACGCGTCCGACCGCGCGATGTACGAGGCCAAGGAATCGGGGCGCGATCGCTCCGTCGTGTTCAAGCAGACCGGCGCCGAGGGGGTGGAACGCGAGCAGATCGCGATCGAGCGGACCAGTCCGCGGCTGGTTTCGCTCGTGTCGCTCGCGGAGGCGGTGGACCGGAGGAAGGGATCGCCGGCCAACTCGCGTCGCGTCGCGGGGTACGCCGAGGCGCTCGCGCGCCAGCTGAACCTGCCAGAGGAGGAGGTGGAGCGGGTTCGGATAGCGGCGCTCCTGCGCGACGTCGGGGAGGTGGGCGTGGCTGAGTCGATCCTGAACAAGCCGGGACCGCTGGATCCCCGCGAGCGGCTGGAGGTGGAGCGCCACCCGGAGATCGGAGCGCGGATCGTCGGCGCGGCGCAGCTGGGGCGGGTGGGGGAGTGGATCCTGACTCACCACGAGCGCCCGGACGGCCAGGGCTATCCGCGTGGTCTGCGCGAGCATCAGATCCCGCTGGAGGGGCGGATCGTGACGGTCGCGGACGCCTATGCGGCGATGACCGCGGAACGCCCGTACCGCCGGCCGTTCTCGGGGCACCGGGCGCGAGCGGAGCTTCAGGCGCGCGCGGGGACGCAGTTCGACCACGACGTCGTGGAGGCCTTCCTCGCCCTGAACGGCAACCCGGCGGCCGAGCCGGAGGCGGAGCTCGACGCGAAGGGGAGCTAGGTGTGATGGGCGACGACTTTGTCGCCGCGGAGTTATTCCAGAGAGCCGGCGAGCTCGACGAAGTAGTCGAGGGAGCGCGGGTTCGCGAGGGAGTCGCGGCTTGCGGCCTGCTCGGGCGGCGTGCCGGTGAGAATTCGCTTCACCGGGACCTCGAGGACCTTTCCGGAGAGCGTTCGCGGCACTTCGGCGATCTGGTAGACGGCGTCGGGGACGTGTCGTGGGGAGCAGAGCTCGCGGATGCGACGCTTGATCTCCGCGGTGAGCTCGTCAGTCAGCGTCTCGCCCTCGGCGAGCACGACGAACAGGGGCATCCAGCCCTCTGTGCCCGGGCGCGCGATGTCGACGACGAGCGCGTCGACGACATCCGGGATTCCCTGGACGGCGCGATAGATCTCGCTCGTTCCCATGCGGACGCCCCGGCGGTTGATCGTGGAGTCCGAGCGGCCGTAGATGACCGCCGTCCCGCGGGAGGTGATCTCGATCCAGTCGCCGTGGCGCCAGACCCCGGGATAGGTGTCGAAGTAGCTGGCGCGATACCGGGAGCCGTCCACGTCGCCCCAGAGGAAGAGGGGCATCGAGGGCATCGGCTCGGTGATCACCAGCTCACCGACCTCGTCGATGACCGAGTTGCCATCCGGGTCGAAGGCCTCGACCTTCGCGCCGAGCGCGCGGCCCTGGAGCTCGCCGCGGTAGACGGGAAGGAGCGGCACCCCGCCCACGAATGCGGTGCAGACGTCGGTGCCGCCGCTGGTGGAGAAGAGCCAGGTGTCGCGGCCCACATGCCGGTAGACCCACTCGAAGCCCTCGGGCGAGAGCGGCGAGCCGGTTGAGCCGACGGAGCGGAGAGCTGAGAGGTCGCGGCTCGCACCCGGCTCCTCCTCGGCCTTCATGCACGCGGCGATGTAGCTGGCGCTGGTGCCGAAGCACGTCATGCCGGTCCGCTCGGCGAGGTCCCACAGGACGCCCATGTCCGGGTGTCCCGGGCTGCCGTCGTACAGCACGATCGACGCCTTCGTGAGCAGGCCACCGACGAGGAAGTTCCACATCATCCAGCCCGTGGTGGTGAACCAGAAGAGGCGGTCGCCCTCCTGCGCGTCGACGTGGAGGTTGAGCTTCTTCAGGTGCTCGAGCAGGATCCCGCCGTGGCCCTGGACGATCGCCTTGGGGAGGCCGGTGGTGCCCGACGAGTAGAGGACCCACAGCGGGTGGTCGAACGAGACGCGCTCAAAGTCGAGAGATGCGCCGGCGCCAGACTTCAGCAGCTCGTTCCACGTGATCGCGGGTTGGAGCCGCGCGAGGTCCGGGGTGGGGGAGAGGTACGGCAGGACAATGGTGCGCTCGAGCGTGGGCATCGCCTCCTGGAGCCCGGCGACCACGTCCCTGCGGTCGAAGTCGCGGCCGTTGTAGCGGTAGCCGTCAACGCAGAAGAGGACCTTGGGCTCGATCTGGGCGAAGCGGTCGACGACGCTGGCCGCGCCGAAGTCGGGGGAGCAGCTCGACCAGATGGCGCCGATACTCGATGCGGCGAGGAAAGCGGTGAGCGTCTCGGGGATGTTCGGCATGTAGGCGACGATGCGATCGCCGCGGGTGACGCCGAGGGCTCGCAGGCCGGCGGCGGTTTCGGCGACCTGGCTGCGCAGGTCCCCCCATGTGAGCTCGCCAAGGTCGCGGAGCTCAGAGGCGTGGCGCACGGCCACGTCGGAGTCGCGCTTGTCGCGGAAGATGTGCTCGGGGTAGCTCAGCTCCGTCGCGGGGAACCACTTCGCCCCGGGCATCGTGGGGTCGGGAACGACCTCGGTGTACGGGGTTGACGATTGGACGTCGAAGAAGTCCCAGATGGAGGCCCAGAAGTCCTCGATTTGGTTCGCCGACCACTTCCACAGCGACTGGTAATCGGTGAAGTCCAGGCCGCGCTCGGCGGCCAGCCAGCGCATGTAGCGGGTCATCGCGGCGCGCTCGATGCTCTCGGGCGACGGCTCCCACAAGAGCTCGCCGCGCCGCAGCGCCGCGGTTTCGGCTTCCCCCATGGCGGCGCTTATATCACTGCGAAGCGCGCCGGCCGACGTCGCGGTCAAGCGCGCGTACGAGCTCGAGAACGAAGTCGTGGGCGCGGTCGAGCGCCTTGCGGTCGATGCGCCGCGGCACGTCGTCGGGGCGGTGGTAGTGCGCCGGGAGGATGGAGCCGTCGGCGAGGCAGGTGATCGCGGTGGCGCGCAGCTTCGCGATGCGGGGCGGGAGCGCGTCTGTCGCGAAGCCGCTTCGCCACGGGCGGGCGTTGAAGCGGTTGCCGTTCTCGCGGTCGGCATCGGCCACCGCGGCGCAGAGCTCGGCAAGACGGCGGTCGAGGTCGTAGGTGACGGCTAGGCCCTCGCCGGTCTCGTAGCGGACGGTGCCGGCGCCCACGGCGTCGAGCACGATGAAGTAGGTCGAGTCGCGGTCGATGCTCTTACGGTGCGAGCGGATGAAGGAGCGCATTCCCTCCATCTGGCACTCCTCGGCGCCGGTGAGGAGGACCCAGACGTCCAGGTTGTCCGGCGCGTTCGCGTCGAGCTCCTCGGCCAGGGAGAGGGCCGTCGCGACACCGGAGGCGTTGTCGTTGGCGCCGGGCACGACGTTCGAGAGCTCGATGTCGGTGAGCATGAAGGCGCCCACGAGTAGGGCCAGAGTGGGGATGAGCTGAAGCAGCGACACGAGGTTTGAGTCGAGCCCGGCCATGCGCGCGCCGAGGATGGGGAGGAGGACCGCCAGGGACCAGAAGAGGACGCGGAACGGCGCAATCGGGAGCCCCAGGCGCCGCGAGACGCGGGACGCGCGGGCGACTCGCCTGGGGTCGAACGCGGAGCCGCTGCGCGCGGAGTCGTAGTGGGCCGTGATGAAGACGCGGGCGGGGGCGTCCGGGTTCCTGCCGCGGGCGACGACGTTCTGGGACGCGCGTCGGAAGAAGAGGCGCCGGGCGAGGTAGAAGCGCCCGTTGAGGTCCAGGTACATGGACACCGCCGCGGCGAGCACCATCCCGAAGCCGACGGCCGGCTGGAGGATCGCGACGAGACTTCCGGCGAAGCCGAGTGCGCAGTGAACCCCGTGGACGAGCCCGTACTGCGGATGCACGTAGGTGGGCTCGACGTCCGTGCGCCGGCCGGTGTCGCGAAGCCGCTCGGCGAGCCGGTTGGCGGCGCGGCGCTCGGCATCCGTTCCGGCGCGCCGACCCTCGAACGAGCAGAGCTCGTCGATCACCTCCATGCGGGCAAAGACGTCCACGGGCGGAGGATTATCCCTGGGACGCTGGACCCATCAAATGCAGTAAGCGGATTGAGGCAGGTCGCCGGTCGCCTCTCGGATCATGCGGCGGGTGGGATTCGAACCCACACGCCCTTGCGGGCACGACGTTTTGAGCGTCGCGAGTCTGCCGTTCCTCCACCGCCGCGGTGTCCCTTCATTCTGACGGCTCGCGGCGCAGTAATCGCTGCAATCGGCGCTAGCCTCGATCCCATGTGCGGGCGCTACACGCTCACCAATGCCGATCCCGCTCGGATCAGGGCACGGTTCGGGATCGAAGAGTCGGCCGAGGTTCCCGAGGAGGAGCCGCGGTACAACATCGCTCCCACAGATCCGGTGCTCGCGATTCGGCGCTCGGATGAAGGCGCCCGTGAGCTTGGCCGCCTGCGGTGGGGGCTCGTGCCAGGGCGGTGGGCCGAGCGCCGCTCGGGACCGCCGCTGATCAACGCCCGCGCCGAGTCGCTACCCAAGCAGCCGGCGTTTGCCGGGTCCTTCCGCGAGCGTCGCTGCCTGATTCCCGCAGACGGGTTCTACGAGTGGCGCAAGGACGAGGGCGGAAAGACCCCGATGTGGTTCAGCCGGCCTGACGGGGACCTCTTCGCCTTCGCCGGCGTCTGGGCGGCGCTGCCGCAGCGCGATAAGAAGTCGGGACCGCTCCACAGCTGCGCGATCGTGACCTGCGCCCCGAACGGGCTCATCCGGCCGATTCACGATCGGATGCCGGTGGTGCTCCAGCCCGATGCGGAGGCGCTATGGCTCGATCCGGAGCCGGACGAGGACGAGCTCCTGGCGCTGCTCGCGCCGGCGCCGGAGGATGCCCTGGTCCCGCGAGAGGTCGGCGATTTCGTCAACGACGTCCGCGACGACGGTCCGCATCTGATCGAGCAGCGCGCCGAGGCACAGCCGCAGCTCTTCTAGGCGCGCTGCGGCTCTCCGTCGGGTTCGTCCTCGCCGGGCAGCGGGACGCCGCCGGTCGGGCGCTCCTCCTCGACGTGCCACTCCTGGTTGAAGCCGACCATCGCGATCGCGATCAAGAGCAGCTGGACCGGTACGACGAGGACGGTGAGCAGGCCGAGGAAGTCCTCGGGCAGGGCGGGGCTCGAGAGCCCACCCTTGTCGCGTGCGAACCAGGCAGGGGCGGCAATCGCCGCGAAGATGGCGAGGATGATCGCGAGAGCCGCGGTCACCGGCAGGATGCCCCGGTTCCACCTCGCGACGAGAAACGCGAACACGACGTAGAGCCCCGCCCAGATGAGCGCCGCGATCCCCACGCTCGCTCCCTCGAGCCGGGTCCAGCCACCGAGCGTGATGATCACGATCAGGGCAGCGGACACCAACAGGACGAAGGAGATGATCGCCTTCATCGTCTTGGTTTCCGGCTTCTCCCTGTTGGGGCGCCAGAGCTCGTATCCCGGGCGGACGCTCGTGGCCTCCACAGGACAAGTCTAGAATCTTCCGAGGTCGCGCGCGACGATTGTTTCCCGCGCTCGTGTTCGGCCTTTCGCACCCGCGGACGTGGCGGAACTGGCAGACGCGCCAGGTTTAGGTCCTGGTGGGCCCTTTGGCCCTTGGAGGTTCGAGTCCTCTCGTCCGCATCTCCGCTCTTGGGGCCGACGAACGAATCGAGCAGCGCGACGCTGTCGCGATGGGTTCTACGACCTACTCGCGAGTCGACTTATCCCCGGAATGGCGGCCGCCCGATCCTCCTGCGTACGCTGCTATGGCCTTGCGCAACGAGTGCCTTTACGAGCTCGAATTCCTCCGCAGATCGTCCGCTTGGCATGGGAACATATGTTCCTCTTCGCGGCAGACGGAAGGGTAACGTGACGCCCGGCGTCGCGCCCTGTCATCACTAAGCTCACAGGTCCCTGGGGGAGTGAGTCAGCGGTCCACACGCGCGGTCTCCAAAACCGCGAACCCGGGTTCGAATCCCGGCTCCCCCGCTCATCACGTCGCCCCTTCACAGCGGCTACCCTCTTCGTGATGGCCAGGGAATGCAGGCGATGGACCGGCGGTGCCATGACGCTCACCGTGCTGGCGCTCGGCGTACTCATCGCCCTCGCGGCAGCACCGGGGACGACCGCGGCCCTTGCCGCCTGTCCGCACGCGAAAGCTCATCCGCACGAGACCTCGCTCTCGAATCTCCGTACGGCGATGCGCTGCCTCATCAACAAGAAGCGCGCGCAGCACGGCCTCACGAAGCTCAAAGACAACTCCCACCTGGCCGGCGCCGCCAAGCGCCACACGGACGTGATGCTCCGCAAGGACTGCTTCAAGCACCACTGCCCGGGCGAGGTGGGGCTCAGGAAGCGCATGAAGCGAAGCGGGTACCTGGAGGGGGCCAAGGCCTATCAATACGCCGAGGACCTCGGCTTCGACCGCACGCCGAGGCGCATGATCGGCCGACTCATGGGCGATCCCTACAACCGCGGCAACATCCTCAACGGCGACTTTCGCGACATCGGCGTCGGAGCCGGCTGGGGAGCTCCGAAGAAGAGCCGGGACGATCGCAAGTACGAGACCTTCACGATCCTCTTCGCCTGGCGCCGCCCGTAGGCGGCTCTCCTCGTCGCCCGTCGCAGGCGCGATCGACACGTTCGACTTCGGCCTGCGCGTCAAATAGCCGGGATCGCCGCCAGCCGAACCTATAATCGACCGCCGGCGCGGGCGAGGTGTAACTGGTTGCACATCAGCCTTCCAAGCTGAAGGCAGCGGGTTCGAGTCCCGTCGCCCGCTCTCTTTCCGCCGGACGGATCCTGGCGTAAACTCGCAATTTCTTCGGGGCGTGGCGCAGCTTGGTAGCGCGTTCGGCTGGGGGCCGAAAGGTCGCGAGTTCAAATCTCGCCGCCCCGACTAGGAGAGAGCCCGCTTCCGAAGCGGGCTTTCGGCATTTTGGGTCTCCGAGAACGAGCCGGAAACAGGCGCTGTGGTACCAGCTTTAGTACCGAGCGAGCTCAGCATCGATCTGGGCCGTTCATCGCCGCGGTAGTCGGGCGCTGTTGGCGCGGGCAGCGGCGCTCCCAGTTCGAGGCTGCCGCTCTCCCCGCCGCGCTGGGGCTCGCGTTCGATCTCGCCACGCCCGTCCCCCGATCATCGCACCGGCGTACAGCCAGCCGAGCAGCACGTCGAAGAAGTAGTGCGCACCGTCGCGATCGGCCCTACCGCCATAACTATGCCTAGGGTCGAGTGGCGGTGGGTTAGGGTGGACGCGAGGGGATATCGCATGGCAGGTTGGAGATCGGTCCCGGGGCGGTTGGCGCTGGACCCGGAAGTGAGGTGGGCCCGCGGGCTCGCCGCGGTGCTTGCGGTGTTGGCCGCATGGCTGACGGCCCAGGCGGCCACGGCGGAGGCCAGCCCGGCACAGCGGTTGGTCAAGACCTATTCGCCGATCGTCATGTTGCGTGCCCAGTCGGATCCGTGCGATTCCACCGAGGAGCAGTACCAGCCGACGACGGTGGACACGGTATTGGGGAACCCGCGCGTTCAGCTCATTCCACCAGGAAAGGACGCAAAGGTCACCACTGCGCCGACCGCCGCCGACGTCGCCGGCTTGGGCGAGGGGTACCACCTCAACCTTCCGGGGAGTCCACTGCATCCCAGTTGCGCGTACGCGAAGGACTTCGCCGCGCTCAAGGACGCCGGGCAGGCGCCAGCAATCACGTACGCCAGGATCGCCACCGAAAAGGGATACCCGGGGATCGTCGTGCAGTATTGGTTCTTCTACTACTTCAACCACTTCAACGATCTTCACGAGGGCGACTGGGAGGGTATGCAGGTCGCCTTCGATGCGAACAGCGCGGGCGCTGCGCTGGCCAGCGGACCCTCGCAGATCGCACTTTTCCAGCACGAGGGCGGCGAGCGGGCGGACTGGACCGACGGGAAGGTCGAGAAGGAGGGAAACCACCCGGTCGTATATCCGGCCGCGGGGTCGCATGCGACGTTCTACGGCCCGGCCGTCTACGTCGAGAACGGCCAAGGCGGGTCAGGGCTCGGTTGCGACAACACGACGGAGCCGCTTCGGCGGGTGAAGCCACAGCCCGTGCTGGTGCCGACAACCCCGCGTAAGGATGGTCCCTCCAAGTGGCTGACGTTCCGCGGCCATTGGGGGCAGAAGGAGAAGAGCTACAACAACGGCCCTCAGGGGCCAATCGAAAAACTGCAGTGGCTCGAGCCGTTCACCTGGATGTCAGCCGTGCGCACCAGAAGCCCCGAACTGCCGAGTGGCTTCTTCCTCGGCCCGCAGGTGACCGGTGCCTTCTGCAGCACCGTCAAAGCCGCGTCAGGCCTCGTGAACCTCGATGCTGAGTCGCGCCCGGCCGCCATCGGAGTAATCGTCGGAATCATCCTCCTCCTGGTCATCCTCACGAGGCTCACGCGCTGGGGTCCGGTGGACTTGACGCACCTGCGCCAGCAGCGCGCGTTTGGCCAGATCGTCCGGGCGGCGCGACAGCTGTACGGACGCCATTGGCGGGTGTTCGTCCTCGTGGGGCTGACGTCGGTTCCAATCATTGCGGCGGTCTACGGGCTCGAGAACCTGTTCGAGGCGCTGACCGGAAACAGCGGCGTCGGGCTCTGGATCCGGGACAGTGGCACCACGATCGGCTACGCGATCGTCGCGGCCATCGGGATCGCCTTCCTGCGAGACCTCGAGCGCGGGAAACCGACCGGGTATTTGACGGGCTTTCGCGAGATGGTCGCGCGCTTCTGGCGCGTCGTCGGGGGGCAGATCCTCGCGTCTGTGCTGGTGCTGCTGATCGCGTTGACGATCATCGGAATTCCCTTCGCGATCTGGAAGTACGTCGAGTGGCAGTTCGTTCAGCAGGAGATCATTTTCAATGACAAACGCCTGCGGGACGCGTTCCGAGGCAGCACGAGACTCGTCCGCGGCAACTGGTGGAGGACCGTTCGCGTCGCGGGCTTCCTATGGCTGATAACCATCGTCGCGGGGCCGATCCTCGGCTTCGCGCTGATTTTTACCCCGATATCGCTCACCTGGGCGAACCTCGCGGGATCCGTCGTCTACGCGCTGCTGGTTCCCTACGTCGCGATCGGCCGAACGCTCCTGTACTGGGACCTCGCCGCTCGCCGTGAGGTCGCCGCGCCGAAACCGAGCTTGGCACGGCGATGGTGGTCGCGACTGCGTCCGAGCGCCCAGCCCGGCTGACTCGGTCCCACGTAAGGCGCCGGCGACAACCCGGTCGGCTTCGCGCCGGGCGACGCAGACGTGCGGACAGCTAGCCGTCTAGTTCGGGGAGGCGACGATGGGATTCGACGGCTCGTTCATCGTCGCGGTCGTCGGCGCGCTGTTGGAGTGAGTTCAAATCTCGCCCCCCGACTACACGGAAGCCCGCTTCCAAGCGGACTTTCGGCATCAGTGATGCCCGGCAAACGCCTCGTCCAGCCAATCGAGGGAGATCTGCTGGAAGCGAGTGCGAACCTGGGTCTCGCAATGGCCCCCGGCGGCTTCGGCGTCGGTGAACTGGACGAAGCGCTTGGGGCAGTGGAGCTCGTCGAAGAGCGGCTCGGCGGTGCTCGAGAGCGCGTCCCCCTCGGCGGCGGTGAGCAGGACAGGGCAGCGGATGCAATCGATGCGACCGTCGAGCGTGTAGCTCGGTAGCGTTCGCAAATAGCCGGCCGCCGAGTCCGCGCCGTGAACCATCGGGCCACGCTGCCCCAGGGACCACTGCATCGCCGGGATTTCGAGCGCCTTGGCGGCGATCCCCTCGACCTCGCCATCGGGGAGGCGATCGAGGTGAGTCATCTGCTCGGTCGTCAGCCCGAGCATCCCGAAGCCGCTCTGCATCGCGTCGATCATGCCGCGTAGACCCGGGTCGGCGATAGCGGCCTTGATTCGCGGCTCGCCGCTGGCCGCGCGCGGAGCCAGGTATCCGCCGAGGCTCCAGCCGACGATCGCGATTCGCTCCTCGTCGATCCCGGAGAGGGTGAGGGCATGGTCGACTACCGCCGTGGCGACGGCCTCCCAATCGGGTCGGAGGAACAGCCCTCGCTCCATCAGAGCCGCCCCCTGTCCGGGTCCGTCGAAGAGAAGCACGTGATAGCCGCGGCGGACCGCGGCAAGCCCGTGAGCGAACCACATTTCCCCAACCAGGGAGTCGTAGCCGTTCGTGCAGATCAGCAGGGGACGGGTCTCCCCGGCCTCGGCTCGAACCAGCCAGCCGGGCAGCGCGTTGTCCTCGAAAGGGATCTCGAGTTGTTCGGCCGGGTGGGCGCCGAGTTCCAACCCCCGCGCGAAGGCGGCGTTGGAGCGAGCCGAGAGGTCGCGCAACTCATCGGACACCGGCGCTCCATAGAGAAACGGCGTCGCAGTGCGAAAGTAGTTAGAAGCGCGCAGGTAGGCGTCGGAAGCGCTGACCGAATGCCCGGCATCGCTACTCGTCTTTGCCCACGCGAGGACACGCTCGCCGGTCCGCGTCCACTCGCGTTTCCAGCTGTCACGGTCGCCTTCCTCGATCGCGGCCGCAGTGGCTAGGCACTCGCCAAACTCCGCTCCCCCGAACGGGGCATGTACGAGGGCACGGTTGCCCCACAACTCGAACTCGGCATCTTCGAACAGCACCGGGATCTCCTTTCAACAGCCCCCGCAAACCCCTCGGGTCATGGGCGGTTCGCGGCGTCCATTAGAGCGACGCGAGGCGCGGCTGGGTTCCGACCGCAGATTAATGGTCAACCGGCGACGATTAAGGCCGCGAGCACCAGCCCTGAAGGAATGGGACTGTATTCCTGGGCCTGTGGCTCCGGCCGACAGCTGGAGTCCCCGTGGTAACCACTTTGGTACCGGCTACTACGTCCGATGCGTCCAGAATGTCCACCGGCGGGGACGATGGCGCTGGGGATGCTCACGGACACATCGACACCGATGCGCTGGAACTCGATCTCGTCCGCGAATACGCCGAGCAATACGGTGGGGTCACTCCCAAGGACACGCCGGAGAGCGGCGTGGGAGTGGACGGCGACCTGAATCACTGCGTCTGGCACGGGCGCATCTTCCCCTGGGAGGACCACTTGATCATCAAGGGCGCTCTCCGCGGACTTGGCCTCAGCGGCGAAAACGTCATAGCCGCCGGGCTGCGGGAGTGGGCGATGGCGCAGGAAAGTAGAGGTCGCGCCCACCTTGACTCGCCCCAATTCGAGTGAGAGGGTGGGCCACACAGCGGCCGATCGCCCACTGCCGACAAGCCCCCACGGACTCGCCGATGCACCGGGCCTTCGCCCCAATGACAGGGAGGTCCCATGCGTTCCCGATTCCGTCCCAGCCCCGCGATGATCGTCGCCTGCATCGCGCTGTTCGTCGCCGTCGGGGGCACCGCAACGGCGGTCACCTACGTCGTCTCCTCCAACAGCCAAGTCGCGCCGGGGACGATCTCGGGGCACAAGCCGCCGAGCGTCGACCACGCCAACATCATCGCCGGGTCGATCAACGGCACCGATATCGCGAATAGAAGCGGCGTCGATACCTGCCAGACGCCGAAGGTGGCGAAGTTCGGCCCGATCTGCGCGGGTTCCGATGGGAACCAGCGAACGTGGGCCGCCGCGATGGACTACTGCGCTTCGTCCGGGCTGCGCCTGCCGTCGCTTTCTGAGGCGATCACGCTGGCGAAGAAGTTCGACGTTCCCGGAATCGGAGCGACCGGCGCGTTCTGGACCAACGACTCCTCGCTGGATCCGCAAACCCTCAACGAGTACGCCTACGTCGTCGATGAGAACGGCAGTTACGCCATCGCCACCAAGAACTTGACGGACTACACAGTCTGCGTCACTGATCCCAGCGCCTGACCGAGCAGCATGGGCTACGCCCCGAAGGAGGAGCCATGAGCCGCATCCGCAAGCACCTGACCTACGCCAACGTCATGGCCACGCTGGCCGTGTTTCTCGTCCTCGGCGGCGGCACCGCCCTCGCCTCCTACGTCATCTCCTCGAACGGCCAGATCGGCCCCGGCACGGTCTCGGGCCACAAGCCGCCGAGCGGAAAGCACGCAAACATCATCGCCGGGTCGGTCAGCGGGACCGACCTCGCCCCTGCGGCGGTCGGCTCGGCGAAGCTCAACGTCCCGGCCACGTTCACGAGCGCGGGTCTTCCCGACTCCACCGACGGGCAATGCGGATCGCTCAACGGGTGGGTGAACATAAAGCCGAGCGTCTACAACAGGGTCGGCTATTACCGCGGCCCGGATGGTCTCGTTCATCTTCAGGGGTACACACAGCCCTGTGTGCCGCACAACATCTCGATCTTCAGCCTCCCACCGGGTTTTCGACCCGCCCACCGGACGCTGGTCGTCGGCAACGGTTCCAATGGTGGCGGCATCACGATTTTCGACAAGGCTTTCGACAACGGCGTCTTCAATTGGGACGCAGGTGCCGTGTCTCCCGGCGACTTCGACGATCCGATCTCGCTCGACGGCATCACCTTCCGCTGCGGCCCGTCCGGCGCGCATGGGTGTCCATAGTACGGTCGCCGGACCAGACTCATCGAAGCCGCTCGCTGCGGAAATAACCCGCGTTTCTGCCTTGCGCGAAAAGCAGCAGTCAGGCCGCGAGCGGTACTCGCGCGACTATTCGTGCGTCGTAGCGAGAGACGAATCGGGCCCCGCGGGGACGCTGGGGACGCCGAGAGCCCGCTTCGGAAGCGAGCCTCGGCGGCTTCGGCGCCATTCGCTGGGCGACCTCCTCGGCTGGCGGCCCTTCCTAGAGACTTGTCTCGGGCGGCGCAAAGATCACCAGCAGCTCGAGGTCCTCGACGATGTCGACGAAACGGTGCTCGGCAAGCTTGGCCACGAAGGCGACCGACCCGGGCTCGACCGCCTGTCGCTTTCCCTCGACTTCGAGCTCGGCACGCCCCGCAAGCACGTAATAGACCTCGTCCTCGGCGTGCGGCGTCTGACGATCGATTTCTCCCGCGGAGAGGCGGTAGACACCTGCGCTGAACATCCCCGCGCGCAGAAACTCGCGCCACCGATCGCCTCCGGCACGTGCCGCCTCGACGACCTGGTCGAGCTCAACGGCAACATGGTGCGGCTCGGGCATGGGCGGATGGTATGTCGGCTAGTCGGGAACGATGGCCACGATCCCCCATCCGTCCACGCCCAACCAGCCCCGGTCGTCATTCCACGTCATCATCGAGTAAAGGCGGCAGATACTCCGCGGCAACCTCGCGCTCGGTGGGGGCCCTCGTCGCGCTTCGAGTGCTACCGGCGGTGCGATCTCCGGCATCACCGACGTACTCACGTCGCGCCGCAGAACCTCATCGCGGTCACCGCGAGTCCTTGCGCGCAGGTAACTAGATCATCGACCGGGACGTGCTCGTCGATGGTGTGCGCGACGCTGACGCCGCCGGCCTGGAAGCCGCTCGGCCCGTAGGCGACGGAGGGGATGCCCGCCAGCAGCGTGAACGCGGCGCCGTCGTACCACGAATCGAGCCCGGACGGGGCGCCCGGAGCCCCGACATCGAGGGTCGCCTCCAGCGTAAGGTCAACGATCGGCTCGCTCTCGGGGATCTCGAGCGGCATTACGGCGTTCGGCCACCATTCGATCGCCGGCGGGTGCTCGGCCAGCCAATCGTCGTGCCGGGTCTCGCGAACGAGCCACTCCTCCACCTCTCGGCGGATTGCGGATCCCCAGCCGTCGCCGTCGCTCTGCTCGGGGAGATAGAGGACCGAGATCGTCAGGTCGCAGCGCGCGGGATACGTGACGGCCCACTCGCCAGCGCTCGCCAGCGTCGGAAGGAGATCGGGGCGGGAGAGGTACGGATGGTCGAGTCCCTCGCGCGTCGCCCACGCGGCGCGCAGCCGGCGCATTGCGTCGATGACCACGGTGGCCTTTTCGATTGCGTTGACCGCACCTCCGTGCCGCCAGGGCGGCTGGCGCATCTCGGCATGGCCAGGGCGGCCGGGTACCCGGACGACCCCGTACTCGCTGCCGCGGCAGGCGACCCAGACGTCGAAGCCGGTCGGCTCGGTCACGATGCCCGCGTCGGCGAGGATGCCGCGCTGGACGATGGCGGAGCTCCCCGCGCCCGATGACTCCTCGTCCGTGTTGGTGGCGACGAGGAGGTCGCCGGCGAGGTGGACGCCGAGCGACGAGAGGACTTCCGCGGCAACGACCATCGCGGCGATGCCGCCCTTCATGTCGCAGGAGCCGCGCCCGTACAGCGCGCCGTCACGCAGCTCCGGGTCGAACGGATCGCTCGTCCAGCGCTCCTGGGGCTCTGCAGACACGACGTCGATGTGGCCATTGAAGAGAAGCGCGCGGCCGTTGCCCTCGCCGCCGAACCGCGCGATGAGCTGGGGACGGCCGTGGTAGTCAAGCCCAGGCGGGACGAGCGGGCGGCGCGCCATCTCGTCGGCCGACGGCTCCCATAGGTCGCAGTCGGCGCCCGCGGCGGCGAGTCGCTCCGCGAGCCGTCGCTGCAGCGCGGCCTCATCTCGCGGCGGGTCGCCGACGTTGCGGGCGGTCGTGTCGAAGCGGATGAGATCGCAAGTGAGCTCGACGACGGCACTACGGCGCCGCTCGATCTCGGCGCACACGGCTTGCTCCCCGTTCGTCAGGGCCACGAGGCCGCACGATAACCGGCGG
>JBJMKM010000014.1:0-6895 GCA_045805825.1 Solirubrobacterales bacterium | reverse complement strand
CGCCTAACGCCCGCCGAAAGCGCGAGCGCTCCCGCGCGTCCGCCGAGGCGCGTCCGGAGCGGACACCGGAGGAGCGTGCCGGCGAGCGCGCAGATGAGCGCCGGACCGCCGCCGAGCGACGGCGGCGCTACCGCACGGGGCGCCGCGGGAAGCGCTCTGAGCCGGGGGAGGGCACCCCGCCCGCCGACCGCGAGCCGGGCTCGAAGAAGGTGCGCCAGGGCACCGTGGTCTCCGCAGGCGCCGACAAGACCATCACCGTCGAGATCCCCATCGTCCGCCGGCATCCGACCTACGAGAAGGTTGTGCGCCGAAGCAGCAAGCTCCACGCGCACGACGAGGCGAATACGGCCCAGGCGGGGGACGTCGTTCGCGTGATCGAGACGCGCCCGTTGTCGCGTAGGAAGCGCTGGCGGCTGCTCGACGTCGTGGAGAAGTCTCGGTAAGCGATGGTCCAGCAGGAGACAAGGCTCAGGGTCGCCGACAACTCGGGGGCGCGGGAGATCCTCGTCATTCGCGTGAAGGGCGGACACCACCGCCGCTACGCGAGTGTCGGCGATGTGATCACCGCTACCGTGAAGCAGGCGACTCCGCGCGGGGGCGTGCGCAAGGGCGAGGTCGTCCAGGCAGTGGTGGTCCGGACGAAGAAGCAGCTCGGGCGGCCGGACGGGACCTACATCTCGTTCGACGAGAACGCCGCGGTCCTGATCGATCCCCAGCGCAACCCCCGCGGGACGCGCATCTTCGGTCCCGTCGCCCGCGAGCTGCGCGACCGCAACTTCATGAAGATCGTTTCACTGGCACCAGAGGTTCTGTGATGTCAAAGGCAATGAAGATCCGCAAGGACGACAACGTGCTCATAACGGGCGGCAAGGACCGTGGCAAGCGGGGTCGCGTGCTGCGCACCGAGCCCGGCAGGCAGCGCGTCTACGTCGAGGGCATGAACATGGTCAAGCGCCACCAGCGCCCGCGGTCGGTCAAGGACACGCAGAAGGGCGCGGAGGCCGGCGGCATCATCGAGAAGGAGGGGCCGATCCACGTCTCCAACGTGATGCTGCTCGACCCCACCGACAACAAGCCCACCCGCGTCGGCGTCCGGGTGAAGGACGGCAAGCGCGAGCGCTACTCCAAGCGGACCAATGAAGGAGTGGATGTCTGATGGAAGCCACGGTCACAGAGGTCCAGCGCACCGCGCCGCCGCCGCGCCTGCGGGAGATCTACCAGAGCGACGTGACGCCGAAGCTCACGCAGCGGTTCGGCTATTCGAATCCGATGCAGGTGCCGCGGCTGGTCAAGGTGACTCTCAACATGGGCATCGGCGAGGCAAAGACGTCGACGTCGATCCTGGACAACGCGACCGAGCAACTCGCCGTCATTGCCGGCCAGCGGCCGAACGTGCGGCGCGCTCGCAAGTCGATCGCGTCGTTCAAGGTGCGCGAGGGCATGCCCGTGGGTGTCTCGGTGACCCTGCGCGGCGCCCGCATGTGGGAGTTCATCGACCGCCTCGTGACGATCGCGATCCCCCGGATCCGCGACTTCCGAGGACTGAACGCCCGCTCGTTCGACGGGCGCGGCAACTACTCCCTGGGGATCCGCGAGCAGCTCATCTTCCCGGAGATCGACTACGACTCGATCGACGAGGTGCGAGGCCTGGACGTGACGATCACAACCACCGCGCCCACCGACGAGGAGGCGTTCGAGCTGCTGCTCGGGCTGGGCTTCCCGTTCGGGCAGGAGGGGCGGCCGGGCCAGGTAGAGCGCGAGGACGAGGAGGAGGAGCGCCGCCGCGAGGAGGCCAGGCAGCGCGCCGAGGCCGAGCAGGCCGCCCTCGAGCAGCTCAAGGAGGAGAACCCGGACGCATACGCGAAGCCCGAGCGCCCCGAGGAGGGCGAGGAAGGCGAAGAGGGCGAAGAGGCGAGCGCCGAGACGCCGGAATCCGGTGGCAGAGCGGAAACCGAGAGCGAAGGAACCGAGTAACCCATGGCCAAGACTTCCCAAAGAGTCCGACAGCAGCGCACACCCAAGTACAAGAGCCGCGCCTACAATCGATGCCGGCGGTGCGGTCGCCCGCGCGCGTACTTCCGCAAGTTCGGCCTCTGCCGGCTGTGCCTGCGCGAGCTCGCCCACAAGGGCTACATCCCCGGAATGACCAAGTCCAGCTGGTGAGGGATCCAGCCTGCCGATGACCCTGATGCTCACAGACCCAGTTTCCGATTACCTGACACGCGTGCGCAACGCGATCACCGCACAGCATGCGGAGGTCGAGGTGCCGGCGTCGCGGCTGAAGCGCGAGATGAGCCGCATCCTCGCCGAGCAGGGCTACATCGAGGGCTTCTCGGTGGAGCCGACGCCCCTCGGCGACGTCATCCGGATCCAGCTGAAGTACACGGACGGCCGGCGCCCGGTCGTCACCGGTCTGCAGCGCGTCTCGCGCCCAGGACGCCGCCGCTACGTCTCTCACGACGAGATCCCGCGAGTGATGGGAGGAATGGGCACGGCGATCCTGTCCACCTCCGTCGGCGTGATGACCGGCCACGAGGCAAAGCACCGGGGCGTGGGCGGCGAGGTCGTCGCCTACGTGTGGTGAGGATGGTCTGACGTGAGCCGGATTGGAAGAAAGCCCATCGCCGTCCCCGACGGAGTGACGATCGACGTCAAGCCAGGCGTGGTCTCCGTGAAGGGACCCAAGGGCGAGCTAAGCCAGGTCGTGAGCCCGGACATGAAGGTCGTCCAGGACGACGGAACCCTGACGGTGGAGCGTCCCACCGACCGGGGCGAGCACCGCGCGCTTCATGGACTGACCCGGAGCTTGGTCGCGAACATGGTCGAGGGCGTCACCAACGGCTACGAGAAGCGCCTGGAGATTCAGGGTGTCGGCTACCGCGCGCGCCTTCAGGGAAAGGCGCTGGAGCTGTCCGTCGGCTACTCGCATCCGGTCTCGGTCTCAGCCCCCGAGGGCATCGAGTTCGAGGTGCCAGCGCCGACGCAGGTGGTCGTACGCGGCATCGACAAGCAGCTCGTCGGCGAGATCGCGGCGCGCATTCGCCGGACCCGGCCGCCCGAGCCCTACAAGGGCAAGGGCGTCAGGTACGCGGGCGAGCACGTCCGACGGAAGGTCGGTAAGCGCGCGTGACCGTCCAGACCAAGCCACAGCGCAGGTTTCGGCGACGACGTCGCGTGCGATCGAAGATCCGCGGGAGCGCAGAGCGGCCGCGACTCTCCGTGTTCCGCTCCAATCGCGGGGTGTTCGCGCAGCTAATCGACGACGAGGGGTCGCGGACCGTCGCGGCGGTCTCGTGGACCGAGCCGGAGCTTCGTGAGCTCGAACCGATGGAGCAGGCCAAGCACGCGGGCGAGATCCTGGCCGGGCGGGCGAAGGAGGCGGGCGCGGAGACCTGCGTGTTCGACCGCGGCGGCTACCAGTACCACGGCCGCGTGCGTGCGCTGGCCGAGGGCGCCCGCGAGGGCGGGTTGAAGTTCTAAGTCGCTACGGTGCTCTGAAGCTTTGAAGACCAATCCCGACATCGAGACGGTCAGCCCGCAGGGGCTGGATCTGCAGGAGCGGGTCATCGAGATCAACCGCGTCGCCAAGGTGGTCAAGGGCGGCCGGCGCTTCTCGTTCACCGCGCTCGTCGCCGTGGGCGACGAGAACTCCGTGGTCGGCGTCGGCTATGGCAAGGCGCGCGAGGTCCCGCTGGCGATCCAGAAGGCGGTCGAGAACGCGCGCAAGAGCCTTATCCGCGTGCCGATGTACGGGCAGACCATTCCGCATCGCATCATCGGGCGCTTCGGCGCGGGCCACGTGGTCCTGCGGCCGGCCAGCCCCGGTACCGGCGTGATCGCCGGCGGCGGCGTGCGGGCCGTGCTCGAGCTCGCCGGCATCCGCGACGTCCTCACCAAGAGCATCGGCACGCAGAATCCGATCAACCTCGTCAAGGCGACGATGGACGGCCTCACGCATCTGCGCCGCCCCGAGCAGGTCGCCAAGCTTCGCGGTCTCAGCGTCAACGAGGTGCTGGGGATCCAAAAGCAGCCGAAGCCGGCCGTGGAGGCAGAGAGTGGTGCCGCCCCGGAACCGGTGGCGGTCGCCGCCGAGCCGGATGCGCACGCCGATGAGGAGGCGCCGCAGGAGGGCTCCGACGGTGGCTGATCTCGTGATCAAGCAGGTTCGCTCGACCAACGGCACCAATCCCAAGCAGCGCGCGACGCTTCGCTCGCTGCGCCTGGGCCGTATCGGCCGCACCGTCGAGCGGCCGGACTCGCCAGAGCTTCGCGGCATGCTCAACGTCGTCGACCACCTCGTGGAGGTGGATGGCGGCGAGGCCAAGGCGAAGGGCGGCTCGTGATGGCTCGCCTTTCGCCTGAGGAGGTCGGGCTTCACTCGGTGCGCCCCAAGGCCGGTGCGCGGCATTCGCGCAAACGGGTGGGGCGCGGCGCCGGTTCCGGACTCGGCAAGACGTCGGGACGGGGCGAGAAGGGCGCCGGCGCTCGGTCGGGCAACAAGCGAAAGCCGGGCTACGAGGGTGGGCAGAACCCCATCCACATGCGGACCCGCAAGCTGCGCGGCCCACATCGCAAGATGTCGATGCCGTTCGAGAAGTTCCGCACGCACACGCAGCCGGTCAACGTGGGAGACCTGGACGCGCGCTTCGACGCCGGTGCCGAGGTGACGCCGGAGTCACTGCGCGAGGCCGGCCTCGCGAAGCGGCGCCATCCGGTGAAGGTGCTCGCACGCGGTGACCTGAACAAGAAGCTGACCGTCCGCGCTCACGCCTTCAGCGGCGCGGCGAGAGAGAAGATCGAGAAGGCCGGCGGTACCGTAGAGGTCCTCGCCGACTAGCCCCGCAAATGCTCCAGACGCTCGCCAACTCATTCCGCGTCCCCGAGATCCGGATGAAGCTGGCCTTCACGGCCGCGATGCTCCTCCTGTACCGGCTGGGCGCCTACATCCCGGCGCCCGGGATCGACACGCAGGCCGTCAAGGAGCTCGAGTCCAACTTCGCGGGGAACGGGATCCTGCCCTTCCTGAACCTGTTCTCGGGCGGGAGCCTGTCGCGCCTGTCGCTGTTCGCATTGGGGATCATGCCCTACATCACCGCGTCGATCATCCTGCAGCTGATGACGGTCGTGGTGCCGTCGCTGGAGCGGCTTCAGAAGGAGGGCGAGGTCGGCCAGCAGAAGATCACGCAGTACACGCGCTATCTCACCGTGGCCCTGGCGTTCGCCCAGTCGCTGGGCTACGTGTACCTCTTCAAGTCGTTCTCGGCGGGCGGCACCAGCGTCGTGGGCCATCTGACGTTCCCGAAGCTGATGATGATCGTCATCGCACTCACGGCGGGCTGCACACTCTTGATGTGGCTGGGCGAGCTCATCACCCAGCGCGGCATCGGCAACGGGATCTCGCTGATGATCTTCGCCTCGATCGCCTCGAGCATCCCGACCGGGATCCAGGCCTGGTGGACCAACCCGGACCAGGTCTTCGTGGTGATGATGCCCTTCATCGCCCTCGCCGTCATCGTCGGGATCGTCTACGTGCAGGAGGGCCAGCGGAGGATTCCGGTCCAGTACGCCAAGCGCGTCGTTGGACGGCGAATGACAACCGGCGGCCAGACCTATCTGCCGCTGCGCGTGAACATGGCCGGCGTCATCCCGGTGATCTTCGCCGCTTCGATCATGGCGTTCCCGCCGACCATCGGCCAGCTCCTGAACACCCCGGCGGCGGTCTCGTTCGCCGACTTCTTCAGCCCGAACAGCTGGCCCTACGTGGTGGGCGAGGTGTTCTTCATCGTGATCTTCACCTACTTCTACACGGCCGTTACGTTCAACCCCGTCGACCAGGCGGAGAACCTGAAGAAGTACGGAGGCTTCATCCCCGGGGTGAGACCGGGACGGCCTACCGCCGAATACCTGGACAGGATCCTGTCCAGGCTCACCTTCCCGGGGGCCCTGTATCTGGGCGCGGTCGCGGCGTTGCCGACGATCCTCATCAACCAGACCTCCGCGAACTTCTACTTCGGCGGCACCTCGATCCTGATCGTCATCGGCGTAGCCCTCGACACGGTGAAGCAACTCGAGGCACAGCTGATGATGCGCAACTACGAGGGGTTCTTGAAGTAGCGCCCGGGCGGGGTGGCGACGCCACCGCCCGTTCCGTGCTCGGCCGCGCCAACGTTCGTGCCGCCTCACCCGGCTGGTAACGCCCACTGGGTGGGCACGTAGGGCAGCGTCTGCAGTAACGCGCGCCGTTCGTTCCACCACGCGCGCCACGTGTGCGCATTCGTCCCTCACCCTAGTTCCTTGACCTTGTGCGCGAGGCGGGCCTGCTGCTCCCACAGCTGAACGTCCTCGTCGAGGACTTCCTGGTCGACGTCTACTGGCCGAAGGCCAGGCTGGTGGTCGAGCTGCAGAGCTGGGAGCACCATGGTCACCGTCAGGCGTTCGAGCGCGACAACGAGCGGCTCCCCCGGTTGCAGGTGGCGGGGTACTCGATGCTGCCCTTGACGTATCGGCAGCTGTGCGACCAGCCGGCGTGGGTGATTCGCTCCATCGCTGGGCTCCTCGCTGCGCCGGCGGGCGACGGTGCCGCCGCAGGCGCGACTCTCTAGGCTCTCCGGCCTATGTCAGAGCTCAATCTCGTGTTGGTCGGACCGCCCGGGTCCGGAAAGGGCACTCAGGGCGAGCGGCTTCAGGAGGATCTCCGGCTGCCCTACTACGCCACCGGCGACATCCTGCGTGCCGCCGTCAAGGAGGGCACCGAGGTCGGCAAGAAGGCCAGGGAGTACATGGAGCGCGGCGACCTGGTCCCGGACGAGGTGATCATCGGGGTGATCGCCGAGCGCCTTCAGCAGGAGGAGGCCGCGGACGGCTTCATCCTCGACGGGTTTCCGCGCACGGTTCC
>JBJMKM010000013.1:0-27969 GCA_045805825.1 Solirubrobacterales bacterium | reverse complement strand
CCCTTGTGTCCCGGCACGTGAAAGCGCCCCGGATCGCGATTCGCATAGGCGACGATGGCATCCAGGTACGGCGCCTCACGCTGGTCCAGCGTCGCCTCCTCCGCGGTCTCCATGGATGACTCGACTGTCTCACCGGACATGTCGGGAAGACACTAGCCACCGCGCTCGGGCCGTATCCGGTGCCGGGGTAAACGGTTGGCGCTCAACCCTCGGCGAGACCGGCTGCTCGACGAGCACGCTCACCTGGAGCGCCCTCCGCCGCTGACCCCACCCGGGGGCGAGTCCCGGTCGCACCGTTCCGCGAGCAGGAGGACCGCACCGAACCCCTTGCTAGCCTTGGCGGCGCCGGGCCCGATGAGCGACGACGACCAACCTCCGAGTACGCGCCCGCATAAGGCAAACCGCTTGCCGCGGAGGGCGCTGACCGGGCCATGAGCGCGCTCCTCCTAGTCCTGCTCGTCCTCCTCGTTCTGCTGAACGGCCTGTTCGTGGCCGCGGAGTTCGCGCTGGTGCGCGCTCGCCGGTCCCGGATCGAGGTGATGGTGAGGGAGGGCGTTGGTGGGGCCGAGCCGGCGCTCGTCGAGCTCGGGCAGCTCGACCAGTACCTGTCCGCGTGCCAGGTCGGGATCACGATGGCCTCCATCGGGATCGGCTTCCTCGGCGAACCCTCCCTCGCGCATCTCCTGGAGCCGATATTCGGCGGCCTCTCGCACGGAGCGGCCGTCGCTATCTCCGTGGCGATCGCCTACGCCCTCGTCACGTCGATCCACATCTCGATCGGCGAGCAGGTCCCGAAGATGCTCGCGATTACTCGGGCCGAGAGAACTCTCCGTTTTCTCTCACGCCCACTGGCCATCTTCCACGCGATGAGCGCCCCGTTCACGATCGCCCTGACCAAGCTCTCCAACTCGATCGTCCGGCTCTTCGGAGTCAGCCCGGAGCGCCTCGAAGAGCAGCACACCGAGGAGGACGTCAAGGCGATCATCCGCCAGTCGGCGACCGGCGGCGGTCTCGACCCGGAGGAGGCCGGCCACCTAGTGGGCGTGTTCCACCTGCACGAGCAGCAGGCCCGCGAGGTCATGACCCCGATTCCCGCCGTGGTGACCGTCAACGCGGACGAGAACGTCGAGGACGCGCTCCAGCGCTGCGTGACCTCCGGGCACACCCGCCTGGTGGTGATCGAGGACGACAATCCGGACAGGGTCCGCGGCGTCGTCCACAACAACAGCCTCGTTCGGCTCTACATGAACGCAGGCGCGGACACCTCAATCGAGCCGGCGATTCGCGAGGTGCCGATCTTCCCGGAGACGAAGCCGCTGGATGATCTGCTCGCCGAGCTCCAGCGTCAGCGGAGCTCGATCGCGGTGGTCTCCGACGAGTACGGGCGGACGGTCGGGGTCGTCACGATCGAGGACATCCTCGAGGAGGTCGTGGGGGAGATCGAGGACGAGACCGACCCTCGCGCCGCCTCCGTCCGCAAGCTCACCGACGGCGACTGGTATGTCCGCGGCCATGTGTCGCTCGGCGACCTGGAGGACGTCGGCATCCGGCTGCCGGTCTCATCCGACGCGTTCAACTCGATCGGCGGCTATGTCTTCTCGGAGCTCGGGCGGCTGCCCAAGCGAGGCGACCGGATCACCGCGAACGGCTACGAGATCAGGGTCGAGTCGGTGCGCGAGAACCGCATCGTCGCTGTGCGCATCCACGGCGAGGCCGCCCCGTTGGACGGCGCCCGCACGGACGAGAGCCCGACGCCCGCGTAACGGCCCCCCGGAGGGGCCTGCGAGTGCGCTATTAGCGGGAATCGAGCCGTCCCCTTCCGTCCGCAACCGGCTCTAGCTTGAGCATCGTCCGGCTCACCTAATGAAGGGGCAGCCATGTGGGTCGTAAAGCTCACGGATAAGCAACTGGAGGTCCTCAGGGCGGTACTTCGGGCCGAGGAACATCTGGGGCCGGCCCTCCGCGGCGCGCTGGAAGCGCTCGACCTTGCGCGCTGGGACGAGCTCCCCGACGCCCACCTTCCCTGGGAGGACGTGATCGAGACGGCTCGCCGCCAGGGGATCTCCGAGGCTGACGTGATCTGGGACCTCGCGGGCAAGCGCAAGCGCACCGCCGCGTAGGAATCAGCTACGGCGGCTTCGCCGCGTCGCCCGTCAATCCCCGTACTCGTAGAACCCCGCGCCGCTCTTGCGGCCCAGCTTTCCCTCTCCGATCATGCTCTCGATCAAGCCGGGCGCTCGGTAGCGATCCTCGCCGGTGTCGTCGAACAGGCTCTGGCTGATCGCGGCGGCCACGTCGAGCCCGATGAAGTCGAGCAGCCGAAGCGGGCCCATCGGGTGGCCCGCCCCGAGGTGCATGCACGCGTCCACGTCGGCCTCGGGCATTCCGGTTCGCTCGAGCAGGCGGACCGCATCGAAGAGGTACGGAAACAGCAGCCGGTTGACCACGAAGCCCGGCTGATCGGGAACCTCGACCGGTGTCTTCTCGAGCGCTGCGCACCACGCTCGCGCCCGGTCGGCGACCCCGGGCCGGAGGCCATCGGGCAGGCAGAGCTCGACCAGCTCCATCCGCTGGACGGGGTTGAACACGTGGAGCCCGAACAGGCGGTTGGCATGGCCACATCGCTCACCCAGCTCGCGGACGGGGAGCGATGAGGTCGTTGTCGCCAGGTCGGCCTCCCCGACGTCGCCCAGGGTTCGCATCAGCTCGACCTTGACGTCCAGGTCCTCCTTGACCGACTCGACGATCAGGTCGCAATCGGCGAGATCCGACACGTTCGTGGTGACGCGGATTCTCCCCGCCGCTCCACCTTCGACCTTCTTGCACTCGGTCTCCGCACGCTCCTCCGCCCGCCACGCCGACTGGTCGCTCCGGGCCCATAGGCGCACCTCGCCGAGCGCGCTCGCGGTCGCGGCAACCCCGCAGGCGATCGCTCCGCTGCCTGCGATCCCCGGACGTCCGTATCCCTCTGACTCATTCACCCGCCCCGGGTTGGTATCACGCGGGCCGCGGTAGCCGTGCCGTCAACGGGCGCGCCCGGCTCCGTACCCTGACGGCATGGAACAGCGCGCCCAGAGGCTGCGCCGCCCTGTGTTTGGAGCCGCGGCAGGGATAGTCGTCGCGTTCATGATCGTGGGCGCGTTCTCGATGTGGACGCTGATCCCGTTCGGCTGGATCTGGATCGGATCCAAGGTCTCAGAGACACAGCAACCCTCGGGGGGCCCGTACACGGTGGTCTTCGTGGGCATCGTCGTCTCGATCTGCGCGATGGCCTGGATCCTGTCCCGGCTGAACCACCTCTACATAAGGATCACGGGGTCGACACGTCTACCGCGCCGCTACCTCCCCGCCTGGCGGAAGAGCCTCAGCGACGAACGAAGCAGCCTTCAGGGTCCGTCCGTCCTCGAGACCGTGATCCTGACGTCCGTGCTGCTCGCGGCCGCCGCGATGGCGATCTGGTTCTTCATCGCGGCCGGCTCCCCAATCCCAACTCAGTAACGAATAGGCGGCGCTCGCCTGAGCTAGCTAGCCAGGGGTCCGGGGCTCGGGCCGGACCGCATCGCCCAGTTGTCCTGACATCCGGATGATGTCGGGACAACTCAGCGGCGGACCGGACCGAGTCCGGATCCTCCTTGGTTGACTCGCCAGTCAACCCATCCGGTAGGCTCGTTTGTACGTGCTGAATCGAACAACGGGAGGCTGAACCCAGATGGCGAGCAACGGCAACTTCCAGGGGCGCGAGGTAGTGATCGTCGAGGCGGCCCGCACTCCGATCGGCCGCGGCCACGAGGAGAAGGGCTACTACAAGGACGTCCATCCGTCGACGCTGCTCGCCAGGACCTACAAGGAGCTGATCGACCGCACCGGGATCGACGCCTCCGAGGTCGAGGACGTCATCACCGGGTGCGTCCAGCAGTTCGGTGAGCAGGGCCTGAACATCGGGCGTAACGCATGGCTCGAGGCCGGGCTCCCGATCGAGACGCCCGCCACCACGATCGACCGGCAGTGCGGATCCGCTCAGCAGGCCGTGAACTTCGCCGCCGCACTCGTCGCCTCCGGCGTGCACGACACCGTGATCGGAAGCGGCGTCGAGCACATGGGCCACATCTCCTTCGCCGACAGCATGTCGGTCCAGCAGGAGCACGGCTTCGCCTTCTCGCCACAGCTCATGGAGCGCTACCAGCTCGTCCCCCAGGGGATCTCGGCCGAGATGATCGCCGACAAGTGGGAGATCCCCCGCTCAGAGCTCGACGAGATCGGCCTGCGCTCCCACCAGCTTGCCGCGAAGGCGACCGAGGAGGGACGCTTCGAGCGCGAGACGATCTCGTTCTCGGTGAACGGCGACACCTACGTCACGGACCAGGGCATCCGTCCCGACACCTCCCTGGAGAAGCTCTCCCAGCTCAAGCCGGCCTTCAAGGAGGACGGCAAGATCACCGCCGGAAACTCGTCGCAGATCTCCGACGGCGCTGCCGCGGTGCTGCTCATGACCCGCGAGAAGGCCGACGAGCTGGGCCTTAAGCCGCGCGCGAAGATCGCGGACCAGACCACCGTCGGCGTCGACCCTGTGATCATGCTCACCGGTCCCATTCCGGCGACCAGGAAGCTCCTGGAGCGCAACGGGATGAAGATGGACGACATCGACCTGATCGAGATCAACGAGGCGTTCGCCTCGGTCGTCGCGGCGTGGCGGCGCGAGCTCGAGCCCGACATGGATCGCGTCAACGTGAACGGCGGCGCGATCGCCCTCGGCCATCCGCTCGGATCGACGGGCGCGCGGCTCATCACGACCCTGCTTCACGAGATGGAGCGCTCCGACAAGGAGACTGGCCTCGTGACGATGTGCTGCGGCGGCGGTCTTGGGACCGGCACGCTGATTCAGCGGGTCTAGCCGAGCCGAGCTCACGAAATCGGCGGCCGGTTCGTTTTCGGTCTCGGATGAGTGCAAACCTCACCCAGGCTGACGAGCACCTGCGGTCAGTCGATCACGTCATGCGCCGGTTGATCGACAACGGCGGGTCGATCGATCCCGACACCGACCGGCGCGCCAGCCGCCCGGACCCCTACGAGGCCCTGGCCCGAGCGATCGTGGGGCAGCAGCTCTCGACGAAGGCGGCGCGCTCGATCTGGGAGCGGCTGGTGGAGATCCTGGGCGGGAGCTTTCCGCAGGCCTCCGAGTTCCTCACGACGGATAGCGAGACGATCCGAAGCGCGGGGTTGTCGCGCTCGAAGGTGGCCTTCCTGGTCGACCTGGCCGAGCGCATCGACGACGGTCGACTTGACCTGGCAGGCCTGGCCGACCTCTCCGACGAGGACATCGTTGCGGAGCTCACCGAGATCAAGGGCGTCGGTCCCTGGACGGCGGAGATGTTCCTGATGTTCCACTTGGGCCGTCCCGACGTGCTCTCCACCGGCGACCTCGGGATCAGGCGGGCGACGCAGATCGAGTACGGCCTCGACGACCTGCCCGGCCCGACGGATCTGGAACGGATCGCCGAGCCGTGGCGCCCGCATCGAACGCTCGCCTGCCTCTACCTATGGCGATCTTTAGACAACGCGCCCGCCTGACCAGTACTTTTCCGCGGCCCGCGGCAGGGTAGACAGCGGCGGGATGTCCACTTCAAAGGAGAAACACAAGATGCGAGTACGAGTCGTTGTGCCCCTGGTGGGGCTGGTCGCAGGGCTGGTCCTGGCAGGGTGTGGAGGCGGATCCTCGTCCTCGACGACGGGCGCCAGCGGGGCCAGCGGGACCAGCGGGGCTCAGGGCGCTGCGCTTTCCAAGAGCGAGTTCGTCGCGAAGGGCAACGCGATCTGCGCCAAGGGCAGCCAGGAGATCAACGCCGAGGCCAAGAAGATCTTCACGAGCAACCAGGCGCCCAGTCAGGCCACACAGGAGAAGTTCGTCACCGACACCGTGATCCCGAGCATCCAGCAGCAGATCGACGGACTCGACGCCCTTCCGGCGCCCTCCGGCGACGAGGACCAAGTCCAGGCGATCGTCGACGCGGCGCAGTCCGCGCTCGACAAGGCCAAGCAGGACCCGAGCCTGCTCACCGACCAGGCTCAGGGTGGCGACCCGTTCGCGCAGGCGAACAAGCTCGCCGACGACTACGGACTGACCAAGTGCGGTAGCGACAGCGGCGGCTGATAGCCGATCGCCTCAGTCGTGGAGCGAGGGGTGCCGCCGGCACCCCTCGCTCGTTCCGGGCGGATAGGGTGCCCGGCCGATGCCCGGGTCCGCCCTCGACCGCATCTCGATCGCGGCGATCGCCGACACGGCTTCCGATCTCGCCGAGCAGGCCAGGGCCGCAGAGGCCGCGGGAATGGACTGCATCTGGACTCCGGAGCTCTTCCGGAGCTCGGTGACCCAGGCGACCTGGATCGCCGCGGCGACCGAGCGAATCGGCGTCGGCACGGGCATCGCCTGGGCGTTCACCCGTAGCCCCTTCATCCTCGCCGTGACGGCACTCGACGTCGACGAGATGTCGGGGGGCCGGTTCCGCCTCGGCCTGGGCGCCGGGGTCAAGCGGCTCAACGAGACATGGCACGGTGTCGAGTACGGCCGGCCGGCGCCGCACCTGCGCGAGACGATCGAGGCCGTTCGGCTGATCATGCAGACGGCGCCCACCGGCGAGCCCATCCGCTTTGCCGGCGACTACCACGACATCGACATCAAGGGATGGATCCGGCCGCACCCGCCGGCCCGCGACGCCGTGCCGATCTACACGGCGGCGGTGCGCGAAGGCATGGCGCGGATGGCCGGTGATGTCGCCGATGGGCTGATCGGCCATCCGATGTGCTCGCTGCGGTGGCTGGACGAGGTCCTGGTCGCGAACTTCGAGACCGGACTCGCGCGCTCGAGCCGCGAGCGTTCGGACTTCGATTTCATCCCAACCGTGTGCTGCGCGATCTCGGACGACGAAGAGGCGGCGTACGAGGCCTGCCGGCGGACGATCGCCTTCTATGCGACGGTCCGCACCTACGCGCCTCTGTGGGAAATGCACGGCTTCGGCGACGATGCACTGGAGGTGGGCAATGCGTTTCGCGCGGGCGATCTGACTCGGATGCCCTCCCTGGTCACCGACGAGATGGTCGACGCCTACTGCGCTGCCGGGTCGCTGGACAAGGTCCGGGCGCGGGTCGAGGCGGTCGCCCAGCGCGGCGACGGCGTGTTCCTCTCACCGCCGACCTACTTCATCCCATCTGAGGAGCTGGCCGGCTACCAGCAGCGGATCGTCGACGGATTCGCGCCGGCGCGCGCCTAGTCCGCGATCCTGCCACCGACGAACTGCACGACGCCGGCGAGCCTCTGGCGGACGTTCGCGAAGCCTCGCTCCTGGAGCGCGCTGACGATCTCGTCGCCCTCGAACATCCGCATCCCGCTGACCCGCTCGACGACCGGCTTCAGCGGCGGCAGCGTGATCTGCCGCCGGACGGAAGTCATGAGTGCGATCCGGCCTCCCGGACGCAACACCCGGCGCATCTCGTCCAAGCCCGCGAACGGGTCGGCGAACAGATGGAGGGCGGCGAAGCAGCAGACGGCGCCGAACGTCGCGTCCGGAAACGGAAGGGCGGTAGCGTCGCCTCGGATCAACGCCAAGTTAGGCAGGCCGGCGGCAACGAGCTCTGCGGCGCCGCGCTCGAGCATTGTCCGGGAGGCGTCGATGCCGACGACGAGGCCCTCGTCGCCGACCGCCTTCGCAAACTCGCGCGAGAAGTTCCCCGGGCCGCAGGCGACGTCGAGCACCATGTCGCCCGGGCGGAGCCCCAGCAGGAGCCGCGCGATTCGAACCTCCTCGGCCATTCCCGGCCCGGTGAGGCCCTTGGCGACACGGGCGAGGGCCGGCCGCCAGTAGCGCTCGTAGATCGCCGGCACCAGGCTCGTCGTCATGAGGTCCTGCGTGGCGCCTGTCGAGGTCAGGTCCTCCGGCAACAGGTCCAGGTAGCCATGCGGTGGGGCCTCGGGCCGCTCGGCCATCGCCTGCGCATCCGGGGTGAGCAGCTCCCGCGCGCGCCGCAGCCCCAGGGGCTGCGGCGGCTGAACGCTCATCAGTGCGCGGCCGGCGCGTCCGGTCCGACGCCCCGCGGCTCGCCCGAGTGCTGCGCCAGCTCCTCGAGCCGCGCAATGTGGCGCTCCCCCTCTATATGGGCGGGATCGTCAGGTTGCAGGTCGGCGATGAGACGGCGGATCCGATTGCGGATCTGAAGCGCGAAGTGTGGTGTTGCCGGGCCGGCCAGGGCCCGGATGTCCTCGATGGTGACACTGCGGCCGGGCTCGAGGCGGTCTGGACGCTCCGCCTCGCTCAACTGTGTCCTCGGGCTCCGGTCACTTCTTGCCCTTCCCCTTGTTCTTGCTCTTGCTGGGCCCCGACGGCGGGGGCTTCACGTTGGTTCCGGTGCCGGACCTTACCGGTGCGACCTCGGCCAGATCGTCCACCTGAGCCTGGAAGGAGACGGCGATCCGCGACTCGTCGCCGATGATCCACACGTGGTTGTAGACGGCGCGCGTCGGATCCGAGATGTAGCCCGGCTTGATGTCGAGGAGATACCCGCGCAGCGCGTCCGGCACCTGATTCGGGTTGTCGGTGACGAGCAGCGGTCCCCAGTCGCCGCTCGCGGAGAGAGGTGCGGCGGCGGCGGCGTCGAGCGGATCGCTGTCGGCGGCGATCACGAGCCCGTGGCCCGGGTCGGTGATGTTCCAGCCAAAGGTGCCGGCGGAGAAGCGCGCGAAGTCGATCGCGTTCTGGACCGGATCGGAATCTCCGATTCGCGTGGGCGCCGACGCTACGTCCTCAACCTGCTTGAGGGCCTTCTCGGAGATGGCGGAGGAGGGCCCGAGCGCGAAGACGTCGGCGTCCTCGTCGCGCTTCAGCGCATCCAGGGTCTCCTTGGGGACCGAGTCCTTGCCCGTGAAGAGAACGGGCTCACCCGAGCGGGCCGCCCACGCCGCCGCCGGCATCCCGTACCTTGGCTGCGCCGAGCTCACCAGGAGCACGTCCTTGGGCTTGGTACCGGTGAGCTTCTGCCGGAGGGCGTCGACCTCGGCCGCGATCGCCGCCGGAGTCTTCCCGCTCACGCGCCGGCTGTCAAGCCCCGCCGGCGCCTCCGTGTTGCCGATCTCAAACAGCTGCGAGCCCCGGGTGGCCGCCGATCCCTCGGGGCCGAGTGCCTTGAGCGCGTCCTCGGTCAGGCTGGGAACGCCGTCGCCGGATGAGATGAGGATCGGGGCGCCGACCGGCGGACCCGCGAGGCTCGCGGCGGCGACGCCCGACTGCCAGTCCTTGGTGTCCACCAGCGAGACGGCGTCGGGACCCGCGACTCCACCCGTGGACGGGTAGACGGCCAACGCCACCGCGGCGGCGTTGGCAACTGGATCGGCGCCCGCTACGCGAGTCGTGTTCTTCGTCGCGAATTCGGGAAACCCGAGCTCCTTGGCGGCCTCGGGCTGTGGGCGCTTCTCGTGGATGACGACCCGCGGGGCGGGCGCGGGGGCCGCCTCGTTGGGCTCGCCCTCCAGCGCGTCGACGAGGAAGTACACGCCGACGCCGATGGCCGCCACTGCGACCAGGGCTCCGACCGCGATCGCCACCCGCCGCTGCCAGTAGGCCCACACGGCCGCGAACCGTATTCAACGCCCGGCTCCGTGTTGCGGGAAGGATAGACTTGGTACTGGTTGACTGACCAGTCAATCGGGTAAGTTGAATGACGGGCTTCACCCGAAACTGGCAGGTGCCGTTGCCGGCGCTGCCGCATCACGGAGGTTTAGATGGACTTCGGACTGACCGACGAGCAACGCGAGTTCAGGGCGCTCTGCCGCAAGTTCGCCACAGAGGTGATCCGGCCCGTGGCCGCGAAGCACGACGCGGAGGAGTCAACTCCATGGGAGGTCCTCAAGTCCGCGCGTGAGTGGGGGCTCCATGGCATCGAAAACCTGCAGCGCCTCGGGAGCGACCCCGACGGGCAGTTCTCCGTGATCTACGCCGAGGAGCTCCACTGGGGCTGCGCGGGGATCGCCCTCGCCCTGTCCGGGTCGTCGCTTGCCGCAGCGGGCGTCGCGGCGTCGGGGACGCCGGAGCAGATCGCCCGCTGGGTGCCCGAATGCTTCGGCTCAGATGACGAGATCAAGCTGGGCGCCTACGCGGTCACCGAGCCGCAGGCGGGATCCGACGTCAAGAGCCTGCGGACCACCGCGAAGCGTGACGGCGACGAGTGGGTCCTGAACGGGACCAAGGTCTTCATCACCAACGGCGGAATCGCCGACGTCCACGTGATCGTCGCGACCGTCGATCCGGAGCTCGGCCATCGCGGCCAGGCCTCGTTCGTCGTCGAGAAGGGGACGCCGGGGCTGAAGCAGGGCAAGAAGGAGTCCAAGCTCGGGATCCGCGCGTCGCACACAGCGGAGGTCATCCTCGAGGACTGCCGCATCCCGCTCGAGAACCTGCTGGGCGGGGTGGACAAGCTCGAGCGCAAGCTCGAGCGCGCCCGCTCCGGCGAGTCGAGCGGCCGGGCATCCAACGCCCTCGCGACGTTCGAGCTGACCCGGCCCGTTGTCGGAGCGTCCGCGATCGGGATCGCCCAAGCCGCGTACGAATGGACACTGGGCTACCTCGGCAACGGCGCGGTTCAGGATCCGCTCGAGGAGCTCCTCGACGAGAGCTCCACCGCGGGCAGGCCGCCCCTCCAGCGTCAGGGAATTCAGCAGCGGCTGGCAGACGTGGCCACCGAAATCGAGGGGGCGCGCCTGTTGGTCCAGCGAGCGTCGTGGATGGGCCGCAACGGGATCCCCATGACCGGCGGCCAGGGCTCGATGTCGAAACTCAAGGGCGGCGACGTCGCGATGTGGGCCACCCGGGCCTGCATGGACCTCGCCGGGCCCGTCGCTCAGACGACGGACTCCCCGCTCGAGAAGTGGTTCCGCGACGCGAAGATCTACCAGCTGTTCGAGGGAACGGCCGAGATCCAGCGCCTGGTCATCTCGCGGATGCAGGCGGCCGAGTACCGGGAGCGGCTCAAGGACGGCGCTGAGATCGCCGCCGAGGCAGTCGCCGTCGACGCCTCCAGCAACGGGAGCGGATCCCAGAGTCAAGTCCGCGAGCCAATCGCCCGATAAAGGGGGCGATGGATCGCTCTCTGCAGTACCTCTTTGGCGGAGTTGCGTTGAGTGCCCTGATCGCAGGTGCGGTCGCGGCGTTTATCACGATCACGTCGCTCGTCGCGACCACCAGCTTTCCGGACGGTAACTCGGTCCAGCCTCCCGCCGGACCTCACGCGGTGAGGATCGCCGCCGAGAGCCAGGGATCCGCCTCTGCCGTGGCGGGGCCGGTTGGACCGACGGCGGGCGCGACGCCAGCGGCGGTCCGTCGCCTCGCATCGGTCGGCCGCACGCTCGGCGGCGCCACGGTGCGATCCGGCGGCTCCGGCGCCGTGCATACGGGTAGAGGCGGATCATCTTCCAGTCATCAGGGCGGAGGCAGCTCGTCTCCGGGTGGTGGCGGTAGCGGGCCGCCTGGATCGGGCGGCGGCGGTAACGGCACTCCGTCACCCCCTCCCGGCTCGACCCCCGGAACCCCGCCGCCTTCCGGCGGACCGCCCCCGCCTGGCGGGGGCGGAGGCGGTGGCGATCCCACCCCGGCCTCGCCGACGACCACGCCGCCGCCCAGCTCCACGCCCCCAGGACTCGCCAGCAAGCCCGGCGGCCTGCCCCCAGGACAGGCCAAGAAGACAGGAACGCCTCCAGGATTGGCGTCCAAGCCCGGCGGCTTGCCGCCAGGACAGGCCAAGAAGACCGGAACCCCTCCTGCATCGGCATCGAAGGGCGGCCCGCCGGGACAGGCGAAGAAGGGCTAGCGGCGCAACTGTGTAGCTCGGGGCGCCGGACGCGCCCTGCGGGGGTCTAAGCTCGCGCGGATGGCACATGCGCATGCCCACGGTCGGGGCGTAGGGCGACGGGACTCGGCCCGGGGGCTGCCCGAGGCGGTCGCCGCGCGTCGCGCCGCGAACAGGCGGCGAATGCTCGTCGCGGCCGCGATCAACGCGGGCATGTTCGCCCTCGGAGTGGCGGGCGGCATCATCACCGGCTCACTCGCCCTGCTCGCCGACGCCGGACATGTGCTGTCGGACCTGGCGGCGATCGCGCTCGCTCTGATCGCGGCGCGGATCGCTGCGCGCGCGGCGGGCCCCCGGAGAACCTTCGGGTATCAGCGCACCGAGGTCATCGCCGCCCTGGTGAACGGCCTCACGCTGATCGCCATCGCCATCCTGATCGTCGTGGGCGCGATCGACCGCCTGAGCGATCCGCCCAGCGTGGCGGGTGTAGGCGTCCTGGTGCTGGGCCTCCTGTCATTGGCTGGAAACGGGGCGGCGACCTGGGTCCTCGCGCGGGGAGAGCGCCAGGACCTGAACCTGGAGGCCGTGTTGCGGCACTCGGCCGCGGACGCGCTCGGCTCGCTGGGCGTCGTCGTCTCGGGCATCGTCGTCCTGACCACCGATTGGAAGCCGATCGACCCCGTGATCGCGATTCTGATCGCCGTCCTCATCCTTGCCTCGTCCGTGCGCCTGATCCGGGAGCCGTTCGACGTGCTGATGGAGGCGGCGCCCGAGGGCGTCGATGCGGATGCCGTCGCGCGGGCGATGGGCACTGTGGCGGGAGTCTGCGGGGTCCACGAGCTGCACGTGTGGTCGGTGACCCCCGGCTTCGACGCCCTCGCCGCACATGTGGTCGTCGAGCGCGACCACGATCGCGACCGCGTGCGGCGGGAGCTCGAGTTCCTCCTGCGCGACCGTTACGCCATCGAGCACACCACGCTCCAGATGGAGGGCCCGGGCGACGACGACGCGCTCCTGCAGGTCGAGACCGAATCGCCGGCTGATACGGCCCCGTGAATCCCGCGCCGGCGGGCCGCGACTCACCTCGATCGATCTTCATCCGGTTCCTGAAGTTCGGAGCCCTCGCCTGGGGTGGCCCCGCTGCGCAGATCGCGATGATCAAGCACGAGTGCGTCGACGAGGAGCGCTGGATTTCGGAGGAGTCCTTCCGCAAGCTGCTCGCCGTCTACCAGGTGCTGCCAGGGCCAGAGGCGCACGAGTTGTGCGTCTATTTCGGTCGCGTGCGGGGTGGCAAGCTGGGCGGCTTCCTGGCGGGACTGGGATTCATGCTGCCTGGATTCCTGCTGATGCTCGGCCTGTCGGTGCTGTACGTCGAGGCGAATCTGGCCGGTCATCTCGAGGCGCTTTTCTACGGGCTGTCCGCGGCCGTCGCCGGGCTGATCGCGAGGGCGCTGATCCGGCTCGGCGGGTCGTTTCTGACCGATGCGACGCTCGCGGTCATCGCCGTCGCGGCGTTCTCCCTGACGCTGTTCGCTTCGTTCAGCTTCGTCCTCGTGCTCCTTGGCGCGGGGCTCGCCTACGAGCTGTGGACCAACGGACGGAGGTGGGTGGGCCGGGCGCACTCGGCGATTCCCGTGGCGCTACTGGTCGTGGGCGCGACGGTCACCCTCTCACTGACCACGCAGATATTCCTGGAGGGTCTGAAGGCGGGGCTGCTGACGTTCGGCGGCGCCTACACGGCGATACCGTTCCTGCGGGAGAGCGCGGTCGAAACTCATCATTGGCTGACGAGCGCGCAGTTCGTCGACGGCCTGGCCCTTTCGGGCGTCCTGCCGGCGCCCCTGATCATCTTCTCGACCTTCGTGGGCTATGTCGCGGGCGGTCTTGGCGGCGCGCTCGCGATGACGCTGGGAATCTTCCTGCCCGCGTTCGTCTTCCCGATCTTCCTGCATCGCCACCTCGTCGCGGTCGCCGAGAACGAGCGCCTACGTCCCTTCCTACTCGGGGTGGCCGCCGGGGTCGTGGGGCTGATCGCCGCGGTGACAGTGCAGATCGTCGATACGAGCGTGGTGGACGTCTACACGGCGGCCCTCGCTGTGGCCGCGTTCTGCCTACTGCTTCGCTTCCACGGCAAGCTCACGGTTCTCTACGTGGTCGCGGGCTGTGGCGCGATCGGCGCGCTGCTTCAGCTAACCGTCGTCTAGTTGCGTGCGCCGAACCCGCCGTTTCCCCGGGAATGGCGCGGGCATGGCCACGGATAGGATCACCCTCACCGTTGCGGAGGAGCGGTACTACGACGGAGCAAAACGGAATCGATCTGGACGCTCAGGCGGCGCTGGCGTTCGTCGCCAAGGCGAGCGCCCTGATCGCACGCTCGCTCGACTACGACCGAACCCTGGGCGAGGTTGCGCGGCTCGCGGTCCCCGAGCTCGCGGACTGGTGTGCCGTGGACGTTCTGGCGCCTGACGGCTCGCTGCGACAGGTCACGAGCACCCATCCGGATCCGGAGCTCGAGGAGCTGCTGCTTGACCTCAGGCGGCTCTACCGCAGCGAGAAGCGAGGGTCCGAGGGGGTGGCGCGTGTGATCGCCACCGGCGAGCCCGAGCTCATGCGCGACGTGACCGATCAGCCGCGGCTCGAGATCCCCGCCGAGGCCAGGGATCTCTACAGCCGGCTCGCGCCCCGCTCCTACATGATCGTCCCGCTGATCGCGAGGGGGCGGACGATCGGCGCGGTCACCTTCCTGTCGACGCGCGAGGGGCGTCACTACGGCGACGGCGACCTTCGGTTTGCCCAGGACCTCGCCCATCGGCTGGCCCTGGCCGTGGACAACGCGCGGCTGTACGAGGAGGCGTCCGCTGCGCGAGACCGGCTGGCCTTCCTGTCGCACGCCAGCGAGGTCTTGGCGCGCTCGCTGGACCTCGACCGCACGCTGGACGAGCTGGCACGGCTCGCCGTGCCCCGCCTGGGCGACTGGTGCAGCATCGAGCTCGTGGACGAGACCGGCGAGATCCGAAACGCGGCGACGGCACACGTCGATCCAGAGAAGGTCGAGCTCGCCGCGCACCTTCGCACTCGCTACCCCATCGACCCGGACGACCCGACCGGCGTCGCCAATGTGGTGAAGACCGGCCGTCCCGAGCTCTTCCGCGAGATCCCCGACCGGCTTCTGGCGGGGGGTGCCCGCGACGAGGAACACCTGCGCGTGATGCGGGAGCTGGGGCTGAGCTCGGCGATCATCGTTCCGTTGAGCGCTCGGGGCCGTACCCTCGGCGCGCTGACTCTGATCCACGCCGAGTCCGAGCGCCGCTACGACGAAGAGGATCTGCGGCTGGCCCAGGAGTTCGCCGGGCGTGCGGCCGTCGCGGTCGCGAACGCGAGCCGCTACGCGCGCGAGCACGAGGCGGTCGTCGCGCTCCAGCAGACTCTTCTTCCGCAGCGCCTTCCGGAGGTCCCGGGGGTCGAGTTCGGTGTGCGCTACGTGCCGGCCGCGTCTGAGCTGGCCGTGGGCGGCGACTGGTACGACTGCTTCGAGCTCGGCGACGGACGAGTGGGGGTCGCCATCGGGGACGTCGCCGGACACGGGGTCGACGCCGCCGCCGCGATGGGCGAGTTCCGCCAGGGGCTTCGTGCGTACGCCCTGGACGGCCGCGGTCCGGTTTCGGCGCTCGAGCGGCTGAACGCGCTCGTCGTCTCCTTCTCCAAGGAGCAGATGGCGACGCTCGCCTACGCCGAGCTCGACCCGGCGCGCGACCTCCTGACCATCGTGCGGGCGGGGCACCCACCGCCGCTCCTGCGCACGCCCCCCGGCGAGGTGATCAGGCTCCTGGAAGGTGGTGGGTTGCCGGTTGGAATCGACGAGGAGACTCATTACGAGGCGGTCGAGGTTCCATTCGCTCCCGGCTCGACGCTCTTTCTGTACACGGACGGGCTCGTCGAGGGCGGCGATGGTTTGGACGCTGGAATCAGTCAGGTGGAGGGCGTGCTGGCCGATGTGTCGGGTGGCGCTGAGGACGTGTGTGCGGAGGTCCTGCGGGCCGGGGCATCGGAGCGGTCGCGGTCGGACGACATCGCGATCCTGGCGCTGCGCCGGGTCGCGGATCGCGCGCGGCGCGGCTCAAGGCGTCCCGAATACCCCTAGCCAGTTGGTTGCGCGTCGGTTCGCTCCAGGATCGCGGCGGGAAACGAGGCGGGCGCTCCGAACGATGCGTCGAGGCATACGTAGCGCGCGCTCGCCGCGGCGACGTGAGCCCTTTGGACGAACGCGTCGTAGTGAACCTGAGCTGAGCGCCGCGTGATCCGGTCCAAGGTGACCTCGATCCGCAGCTCGTCGTCGGAGCGAACCGGCGCCAGGTACCGGACCTTCACCTCGGCAACCGTCAGCCTGCGGTCGGGTCCCAGGCTCGCGTCGAGCGCGCCGAAGCGCTCGCGCCAGCACTCGATGAATGCGGCTTCGAAGAACTCGAGGAAGCGAGGGTGGCCCAGCATCGTGCTCGCCGCGCATTCCTGGGGGCGCACCCGCTGCACGTACTCGAACGGCGCCGGCCGCGCCGCACTCCAGGCCCGATCGAAGTGCTCGGAATCGAGCGGCACCAGCCACGCCTCGGCGATCCGGCCGTTGGCGACTCGGTAGACGCCCGCCGTGCGCCACACGACCTCGGTGCCGCCGATCCGGGCGCGACCGTCGGCAAGCTGGACGACCGCTTCGGAGTGGTGCGTCTCGCCCTCCTTGGTGACGCGGATCACTCCGCCGGCCAGTTCGCGCCGTCGCAGGAAGTAGGCCGTGACCGCGTCGCGACCGCGGTACTCGCCCGCGATGGGGCTCGTCCCGGGAACATGCCAGACGACGTCCTCGGCGAGCAACTCCTCGACCGGGCCGAGGTCCCCGCCCGTGTACAACTTGCGCTGGCGGGCGAGGAACTCGTCGACCACCTCTCTGGTTTGCGCGGTCAAAGGGCTCCAAGCCACGCAAGCACGGCCGCGAGGCCCAGCACCGCGGGACCCGGATGACGCCACAGGGAGCGAAGCGATCGCGTGTGCGCAGCGCCCAATCCCAGCGCGACCGCCGCAAAGCCGGTGAAGCCCACCGCGCCGACCACTCCCACCGCCCGAACCGCATCGCCGTCGAGTACCGAGCCCGAGACCAAGAGCGCGAAGCCCAGCGTGAAAAAGGCGACTGTCGTGATGTGCCACGTCGCCTGGATCATCGTCTTCGTCATCACGGGCCCGCCGAACGGGCTGGACGCGAGCGCTCCCGGGGACAGTCTTCTCACGATCAGGACCTCGCCGGCCCCTCCGTGGATGATGCCGGCCAGTAGCCCAATGGATCCGGCGACGATCAGCGGGACATTCATGCGGCGCCCTCCCCGATCATTCCGACACCATCGCGGACCGGCGGCGGTTCGCCGCCGAGGCCACGCCACTCCCGCTCGATCTCCCGCAGCAGCGGCGGGTAGACGATCAGGTGCCGGAATGGCTTGATCGCGGCCATGTACGCGGACCCCAACCGTCCGTTCGGCTTGACGAGGACGGCCATCTGCCCGCGGTGGCCCCCCATGCCATCCGGCACCAGCCCGAGGTGCATGACCCCATGGACGGTCCGGTTCGCGGTCTCGGCGGCAAACTCGTTCTCGAGCAGGTACAGGGATGTGAAGGGCAGCGCCTCGAACGCCGGGCGGGAAGCCTCGCGCAGATCCGCAGGCAACCGGTCGCGCAGCGTTGCGACTCCGGAGCCGATGCCCTCGGATGCCTCGTCCCAGCCGAGCAGCTCTCCGATCCTCCACCGCAGCGCGAAGAGCGCGCGGACCGCGCTCGAGGAGCTTCGCGACGGATTGGCCGAAAGCGCCACCTGAACTAGCCGGGCGAAGTCGTCGGGCTTGCCTGGCGCCGATATTCCCCAGACGTCCTCGACCCGGAAGTCCGGGGCGATCTGATGGATTCGCCATGGGCGTGAAGCGTGAGCACTGTTCGGAAGGCTCGCCGTCATGTGGGGTGGACAGTCGCGATCAGTGGGGTTGCGCAGGCGGACACGTGCACGTCCTTTCCGTGTAGACCACGAGCTAGCATACATACACACATGTATGTACGTGCCGATAATGAGTAGCTCAGCGACCCGGCCTGCCCGGGAGCGCAAGCGCCCGACCCAAGCCGAGCGGAGCGCGCGCTCGCGCGGCGCGCTGCTGGAGTCGGCGGCGAGGGGATTATCGCGCTACGGGTACGGCAACCTGCGGCTTGAGGAGGTTGCGCGCGAGGCGGGCTACACGAGAGGGGCGCTGTACCACCAGTTCAAGGACAAGGAGGACCTGGCAGTCGCGGTGATCGACTGGGTCGATGAGAACTGGAGGCGCGAGGTCGGCGACCCGGCGAAGCTGGAGCCAGAGCCCGTGGGTGAGCTGATGGCGCTGGCTCGCGGGCACGCCGTCTTCTGCCGGCGCGACGTGGCCCGCGTCGTCATGGCGCTTCGACTCGAGTTCAGCGGCCACGATCATCCCGTCTCGCGCAGGCTCGACCGGACCTCGGAAGGCGCGGTAAAGCGCATCAGCCGCCTGGTCAACGCGGGGCGAAAGGACGGTTCGATCCCTCCGGGGCCTCCTGCCCCGGCGGTCGCGCGGGCATTCCTCGGGGCGCTGGAGGGAGCCGTGATCGAGTTGGCAGGCCGGGTACCCCACGACGAGGTCCTGGCGACTCGCGTGGTGGCGGGCGTTCTCGGACTCGACGGACCGCCCGGCTAGGCACCAGGCTCATCGCTCAGCTCGCTGCGGTGTGCCCCAGAATCGCGTCCTCAAGAGTCTCCCAGTCCGCGCGATCGACGCCATGCCCGGCATCCTCGATCAGGAGGAGCTGGGATTCGGGGATCTCCTCGGCCAGAGCCTCCGCGTGTGCGGGCGGGAACATGGGATCCGCGGTTCCGTGGATGACCAGGGTCGGCGCCGCGATCGCCGAAAGGGGTGGCCGGGGTCGCTCGTCATCTGCAAGAACCTCGTGGTTCTGGACCGCCCTGAAGTCGAGCGCGCGCTCGATGTCGCGCCTCGCGAGGTCGCGGAGGGCAGCCTCGTCGAAGGGGCGTCGCCCTCCTGCGAGGACCCGCGAGTACTCAACCAGGTAATCGATTACGGAGTCGGCGTCGGAGCGGTCGACCTGTGCCGTCGTCACGAAGCGCGCAAACTCATCGGCGCTGGAGGGGAGATCGCGCTCACCTGGGAGCGCAGGTGAAGTGCTGATCAGGGCCAGCGAGAGGACGCGATCGGGGAAGTCGAGCGCGAGCAGCTGCGCGAGCGCGCCGCCCATCGAAACCCCGACGACGTGCGCCGCCTGGATTGCGTAGGCGTCCAGCACGCCCGCGGCGTCGGCGACCAGATCTCCGCTCGTGTATCCCGGCCGGCCCGGCTCGTAGGTGACCGAGCGTCCGGTATCGCGATGGTCGTATCGGATGACGAAACGCCCGCCGCGGGCGAGCATGCGGCAGAACCCCTCCTCCCACCAGAGCATCGACCCGCCCATGCCCATCACGAGGAGGATCGCCGGGTCGGCGGGGTCGCCGAAATGCTCCGTGCAGAGCTCGACGCCGCTCGTCTGAATCGTTCGCTCAGCCATCTGGTCGATCCTCGTCCCTTTACCTGAAATATGCGTTGCAGCAGGGATAAATGGTGTTAAGAACTGCTTGCAAAGCGTTCGACGGATGCTAGGGTCCCGCCTCACATTTGTGCCGAGTCCATCCCGCTCTTGCTGGATGGAACGGGGGAACCAAACCCCTGGGGCGAATGGTCGACGAGCACGGAGCTCAGCTGGCCAAGCGCGTCTCCTCCGCGCTAGCCCGTCAGCTAACCCCGTAGGCACTAGAGCGAGACATGAGAAAGCTGAACAACCGAACGGGACCCAATCGCCGATCCACCCTGCTCGCACTGTGTGCGATCGGGGCGACTACCGCGGGCCTCGCCGTGGCCGGCGGCGCGCCCGCCCAGGACGTCGGTGCGATCCAGGACAAGATCGACTCCTCCCGGGAGCAGCTCAGCGAGAAGCAGGCGCGGCTTCAACAAGCGAAGGACCGCGCCGGTGTCCTCTCGAGCACGATCCAGAAGTACGGGGACCGGCTCGATCAGCTCCGGAACGAGGTCGCGACGCTCCAGAACCGAATCGCGATCGTCCAGATCCAGCTGCGAAAGAAGGAGGCCGAGCTCAAGGAGGCCAAGGCCAAGCTCGAGCGACTCCGCGCCCACCTGAAGCGCTCCCTTCGGATCCTGAGCCAGCGGCTCGTTGACATCTACGAGTCCAACAACCCCGATGCCATGACGGTGATCCTGAGCGCCCACGGCTTCAACGACCTGCTGAGCCGCTACGACTACCTCCAGCGGATCCAGTCGCAGGACAACTCGATCGCCATCCGCGTGAAGCGGCTGCGAAACGAGGAGAAGGAGACCGTCGACCGAGTCCGCGCCGCGCGCAACGCGATCGCCGACAAGAAGGCGGAGCTCGAGCAGACCCAGGCGGAGCTCGAGGCGCGCCAGGCGGATCTTGCGGACGCACGCACGCAGGATCAGCAGATCCTGTCCCAGGTTCAGCAGACGCAGGATCAGCTCGAGGGCGACGTCGGCGACATCTCGGCGCAGATCGCGGCGCAGCTCCAGGCAAAGCAGCAGGCCGAGGCCGAGGCGGCGGCCGCGGCCGCAGCCGCAGCGGCGCCCTCGGGGACCACCACCGCGCCGGCTGGTCCCGTGCAGGGCGAAAGCTCCTCCGGGATGATCTGGCCGGTCAACGGCCCGATCACCTCTCCGTTCTGCGAACAGCGCGCGTGGGAGAGCTGCCACCCGGGCATCGACATCGGGGTGCCGAGCGGGACGCCGATCCAGGCGGCGGCTTCGGGGACCGTTTCCATCGCCGGGCCGGAGTCCGGGTACGGCAACTACACCTGCATCGACCACGGTGGCGGAATCTCCACGTGCTACGCGCACCAGGAGTCGATCTCGGTGTCGGTGGGCCAAAGCGTGAGCCAGGGCCAGGTGATCGGCATCAGCGACTGCACCGGCCTGTGCTTCGGGCCCCACCTGCACTTCGAGGTCCGTCTGAACGGGAATCCCGTGGATCCGATGGGGTACCTGCCGTAGCGGGTTCGGTTCCGGCTAAAGGTCTCGCGCAGGCTGCCGATTGCATTTGTGAAACGCCCACAGGCTGGGCGTGGCGTGCCATTCTTCGGACTAGATGACGGCGCCGGAACCAAGGCAAAGAGACCGCCCGCCCTCGCACCTGCGGGCCTACCTCGCGGGCACCGGCGCGACCGGGGCGCTGGTCGCCGGTGCGGTCATCGTCTTCCTCTCGCTCGCGACCTACGTCGCATTCAACGGCATCCCGTTCGGCGGTAACGGCGGGAGCTCCGGGACCAGCTTCGTCGGCGTACAGACGAGCGGTACCCCGGCCGGCGCGGCCGTCGCGCTCGCCGCGGCACCGGGCGCGGTCGCGGCCGCCCCCGTGCCCGGAGCGCCCATAGGCGCCGGCGGGGCCGGGGTGGCCGGAGCGGGCGGCAGTGGCGCAGGTGGGTTCGGTCCCGGCGGCGGATTCCTATTAGCTACCGGTCCGGGTGACGGCTCCACTCCGCCCGACGGCGGCCCGGGCGGCGAGCCTCCGACCGATTGCGGTGCGGCGTGCGAGCCACCAACGACCTCGTCGTCTACCGGCATCGTCGGCAACACCATCGATCAGATCGATAACACCGCCGGCACGAACCTCTCGGGCGGGCCCGTGGGCGGGGCCGCGGGCACTGTGGACAACACGGTCACGGGCACCGTGAACCACGTCGGCGGCAAGGTGGGCAAGCCCGGACTCGGCGACACGGTCAACGACACGGTGAACGGCACCGTCGACGACGTCGTCGACGGTCTTCCCAAGTAGCGCTAGGCGAGCTTCCGCTCCATCCAGCGCAGGGCGAGCCCGTGAAGCTCGGCGTCATGCTGGGCGGAGCGGTGATGGCCACCCGGAAGCAGGATCAGCTTGCGCGGCTCCGCTGCGCGGGCGTGAAGCTCCTCGGACCAGTCGGCGGGGATCTGGTCGTCACCGCGGGCGTGGATCAGAAGCAGCGGCTTGGAGCCCATCAGCTCCACCGCCTGTCGCAGGTCGTGCTCGGCGAGCCACGCGGCCAGCGCGCTGGCGCCGGCCTCGTCGATTCGCATCTCGAGGTCATCGCGCTCGAGTCCGCGGGTCAGATGATGCGCACCCGCCGGGCAGATCGCGATCGCACCCGCGATCGCGTCCGAGGTCGCGGCCGCCTGGATCGCCATGAAGCCGCCCATGCTCGACCCGCGCACGCAGAGCCGCGATTCGTCCACTCCGTCGATGCCGGCCAGGAACCGGGCCATCCGGCCTACGTCGGCGAGCGCCTCCGGGCTCATCGCGTCGGGCGACTCGCCGTGGCCACGCTGGTCGTAGGCGAGCGCCGCCCAGCCGCTCGCGGCACACGCGCGGCCGAAGTCGCCGTGGTTCTCCTTTCTCGAGCCGGCGCCGTGCAGGATCAGCATCCCGCGCCAGGGCGGCGGTTGAGCCGGGAGCCAGAGCATGTACGGGCGTCCGTCGCGGACTCCCACCTCACTCGGGGCGGCTACCTCCCTGCTCATCGCGTTGCTCAAGTTATTCATCGCCCGCGGCGTTCGCGCTTCCACCGTCACAATGAGCGCCCCTATGAGCGCGACGAGTGAGAGACAGGCCGTTGAGGCGTCGCCGGTCTACCCGGCCGGCAGCCGCGTGAACGAACACGGCCATCTTGAGATCGGCGGCTGCGACGTCGTGGACGTGGCGGCGGAGTTCGGCACGCCCAGCTACATCTACGCCGAGGACGACATCAGGGCCCGGGCGCGCTCCTACCTGGAGGCGTTCGGCTCGCGAACCGACGACTTCGAGGTCCTGTACGCGAGCAAGGCGGCCCCGATCACGGCGATCTACCGGCTGTGCATGGAGGAGGGGCTGTCCGTCGACGTCGCCTCCGGCGGCGAGCTCCACATGGCACTGCTCGCGGGCTTCGATCCCACTCGGGTCTATCTGCACGGCAACAACAAGACCGAAGCCGAGCTGCGCTACGCCATCGAATCCGGCGTCGGTCACGTGATCGTGGACTCCTTCGGCGAGATCGAGCGCCTGGACGCGATGCTCGACGGGCCGCAGGAGGTGCTGATCCGCGTCACGCCTGGTGTCCTGCCGACGACCCACTCCTACGTCCAGACCGGCGGGCTCGACTCCAAGTTCGGCTTCGGGCTCGAGGACGGGCTCGCGGAGCGGGCGATCGCCGGGGTGCGGGCCTCGCGGAACCTCCACCTGGTCGGGCTGCACGCCCACATCGGCTCGCAGATCTTCGAGCTCGAGCCGTACGTGTCCGCGATCGAGGCGCTCGCCGGTCTCACCGGTCCCGACTGGGAGTGCAGGATCCTGAACGTCGGCGGCGGCCTGGGGATCGCGTACGTGTCCTCGGACGAGCCACCCGCGATCGAGGACTACGTCGACGTCAAGGTCCAGGGCGTCAAGCATGTATTCGACCCGGTGCCCCGGATCCTGATCGAGCCCGGGCGCTCGCTCGTCGGCAACGCGGGCGTGACCGCGTATGAGATCGGGACGGTGAAGGAGATTCCGAAGGTCCGCACGTATCTCGCCGTCAACGGCGGGATGTCCGACAACCTGCGCCCGATGCTCTACGGATCCCGTTACGAGGCAATCGTCGCCAACCGGGCCGACGAGGTGCCGGACACTCTTGCCACGGTGGCGGGAAAGCACTGCGAGTCCGGCGACATCCTGATCACGGACGCGATGCTCGCCTCGCCCGCGGTCGGCGACATCCTCGTTACGCCGGCGACGGGCGCCTATGGCCACTCGATGGCCAACAACTACAACGGGGCGCCCCGGCCCGCCGTGGTCTTCTGCAAGGACGGCGACGCACGAGTGGTGGTACGGGGAGAGACGTGGGACGACCTGGTCGCGCGCGACGTCGAATGAGCGAGCGAGTGCGCATCGGGATGCTTGGGCGCGGGACCGTGGGCGGGGCCTTCTACGACCTCGTCCAGGAGCGCGCCGCGGCCGTCGAGGCGGCCGCCGGACGCAGGCCCGAAATCTCCGGAGTCCTGCGGCGCTCCGACGGGGACTTCGACCAGATCGTGGACTCCTCGGACATCGTGGTCGAGCTGATCGGAGGCACGAACCCGGCGCGCGACTACGTGCTGCGGGCGCTGCGGGCTGGCCGCCACGTCGTGACTGCCAACAAGCAGCTGATCGCGCAATTCGGTGACGAGCTCTTCGATGTCGCTCGCGAGGAGGGTGTGCAGCTTCGCTTCGAGGCCGCGGTGGCGGGCGTCGTGCCGGTGATCAGGGTCATCCAGGAGAGCCTCGCGGCAACTGAGATCACAAAGGTCTTCGGGATCGTCAACGGGACGACGAACTTCATCCTCACCGAGATGGCCAGCACCGGCGCCGAGTACGCGGATGCGCTGCGGCGCGCGCAGGAGCTCGGCTATGCGGAGGCGGACCCCACGGACGACGTCGAGGGAGCAGATGCGGCCGCCAAGATGGCGATCCTGGCGAGACTGGCGTTCGGCACGCCGGTCGGGCTCGCGGACGTCTCTTACCAAGGCATCACCGAGATCCAGCCCGAGGACATCTCCTACGCGAAGGAGCTCGGCCTCTCGCTGAAGCTGCTGGGCGTCGCCGAGCGGCGCGACGGCGGGATCAGCGTGCGGGTCTTTCCCTGCTTCCTGTACTCGGGGCACCCGCTCGCGCCGGTCGAGGGGCCGTTCAACGCGGTCATGGTCGAGGCGCCGGCGATCACCGAGATCACGATGTCCGGGCCGGGTGCGGGTGGCATCGAGACCGCCTCCGCGGTGCTGGGGGACGTGGTGTCGATCATCTCCGGCAAGGCACCGGTTCACGCTGCACACCAGCGCCTGGAGATCGTGCGGGACATCCCGTCCGCGTTCTACCTGCACCTGGAGGTCGCGGACCGTCCCGGCGTGCTGGCGACGATCGCCGACGTGCTCGGCCGCAACGAGGTGTCCGTGCGAAGCGTTGTCCAGCGGGGGCTCGGCAACGACGCCCGGCTGGTGATGGTGATGCACGAGGGGCCCGAGTCGCGGTTCTTCGCGGCGCTCGAGGAGATCGCGACGCTCGAGTTCCTGCGCGCCACGCCGCGGGCGATCCGGGTCATCGAGGAAGAGTTCGTGTGAGGTCGTCGTGAGCCCCAGGCCGCTCATCGAGCGGTACCGCGACCGCCTGCCGCTGGAGCCCGACGATCCCGTCGTCACCCTCGACGAGGGCTCGACGCCCCTGATCGAGGCGCCAGTGATCTCCGAGCGCATCGGCGCTCACGTGTATCTGAAGCTCGAGGGCGCCAACCCAACCGGGAGCTTCAAGGACCGGGGGATGACCGTCGCGGTCTCGCGGGCGCAGGGCTCCGGCGCGGAGGCCGTGATCTGCGCTTCGACCGGAAACACCGCGGCGAGCGCCGCCGCCTACGCCGCGCGGGCGGGCCTGCGGGGCGCCGTGATCGTGCCCGAGGGCAAGATCGCGATCGGCAAGTTGGCCCAGGCGCTTATGCACGGCGCTCGAGTGATCGCACTGCGGGGCAACTTCGACCAGGCGCTCGAGATCGTCCGCGAGCTCGCGCGAAACCATCCCATCGAGCTCGTGAACTCGGTCAACGAGTACCGGATCGAAGGCCAGAAGACCGCCGCCTTCGAGGTGTGCGATGAGTTGGGGGAGGCCCCTGAGGCCCTCGCGATCCCGGTCGGAAATGCCGGAAACGTGACCTCGTGGTGGCGGGGCTTTCGGGAGTACGACGCGTCTCCGATGCTCTACGGATTTCAGGCCGAGGGGGCGGCACCCCTCGTAGCGGGCCACCCGATCCCCGAGCCCGAGACGATCGCCTCGGCGATCCGCATCGGCAATCCGGCGCGCTGGGAGGAGGCGATGGACGCGGTGACGAGTTCCCGGGGCCGGATCGCTGCCGTCTCCGACGACGCGATCCTCGAGGCCTACCACCTCCTCGCCACCCGGGAGGGCGTCTTTTGCGAGCCCGCCTCGGCGGCCTCGGTCGCCGGCCTGCTCGTCCACGGCCTGCCGGTTCCGGAGGACCGTGAGGCGCCGCGGACGCTGGTGTGCGTGCTGACCGGGCACGGCCTCAAGGACCCGGACACGGCGCTCGGCAAGGCGCCGGCCGTAATCGGCTGCGACGCGGACTCTTCTGCAGTCGAGCGGCTGGTGTTCGACTAGCGCCGACGGCTCACCGGCACGGGCGCCGAGGGGGTGGGCTCCAGCGGCGTCAGCAGGACGGGGCACCCAGGGCGTGCCTCGAGCGGTGCGTTTGTCAGGCCAGCCCTGACTAACGCACCTTTGGGGGACTTGACGCCCCTATAGCGTCGTCAAGTCCCCCAATCCTCGCCGGGTGCCGCCCCCTACTCGCCATGTAGCGCGCGTGGTTTCGGAATCGGCTCGGTTCGTTGCCGCTTTGGTTGCGATCTGCGCACCACGCGTGACCCAAGGGCCGGGACGATCGCGTCATGCTGGAGGAGGTCCTGGCCCTTGTTGCGCCGCCGGCGTGTGCGGTTTGCGGTCGTGGTTGTGAGCTGCGCCGCCGGGTCTGCGAGCGTTGTGACGTCCGGCTCCGCGGACTCCCGCCGGTGTGGTCCGCGGTTCCCGGGCTCGAGGCTGCCTGGTCGGCGGCGCCGTACGAGGGCGTTGCTCGCCAGCTGATCGGGGCGCTCAAGTTCGGTTCCCGGATCGGCCTGGCCGCCGATGCCGCTGCTCTCGTTGCGGGGCGGGTACCGCTCGAGTTGTTGACCGGCGCGATCGTCCCGGTTCCCCCGGCGCCGATGCGGCGCCGCCGGCGAGGTTTCGACCCGGCCGAGGCGCTCGCCGCGGCGCTCGCGAAGCTGGCTGGCCTGCCGCTCGTGCCCTGCCTGGCGCGCTCGCAGAGTCCAAGGCAGGTGGGACGCCGTCGAGCTGAGCGGCTAGCCGATCCCCCACGCGTCCGTGCCGCTGGCCCGGTGCCGACCGAGGCGCTTCTGATCGACGACGTAACGACCACCGGCGCCACCCTCGCTGCCTGTGCCGAGGCTCTCCGCCGCGCCGGAGCTGCGCACATCACAGCGGTCACCTTCGCCGCGTCACCGCGGCCCGGGAAAGGGCTTGGCGGGACGGCGGCAGCGGCGTAGGATGGATGTTCGGCCTGCCACCCAACGAGAGGAGGGAGCGTGCGGATTGAGGTCAGGGGACGAAACAGGGAGGTCACCGACGAGCTTCGCCGCCACGTGGAGAAGCGCTTTGACCGCATCGGGCGGCAGATCTCCGAGCACGCCGTGCTCGAGGTCGAGCTGAGCGAGGAAAAAAACCCGCGCATCTCGGATTCCCAGGTCGTGGAGGCCACGCTCCACCTCAAGCGCACGACCTTGCGGGCCCGGGAGGCCTCGCCCGAGATCCTGCACTCGATCCACGAGGTGGCCGAGGACCTGCGCCGCCAGGTCAAGCGCCATCGCGAGAAGCGTCGCAAGCGCCACCAGACGCGCCAGCTGATGGAGGGGCTGCGCCGCAGCACCGCGTAGGCGTCGGGCCGAGCCGCGCTCGGTACCCTCAAAGGCAGTGGCCAAGGGACTCATAGATCGCGCCCTGCGGCTCGGGGAAGGGCGCCAGTTCAAGGAGTACGAGCGCAGGGTCTCCTCCATCAACCGGTTCGAGCCGGAGATGGAGCTCCTGGAGGACTCCGAGATCCGCTCGCAGGCCGACGAGCTGCGCGAGCGCGCCCGGGGCGGCGAGTCGCTCGACGACCTCCTGCCCGAGGCGTTCGCCCTCTGCCGTGAGGCGGCGAGGCGCACGCTCGGCCAACGCCACTTCGACGTCCAGCTGATCGGCGGCATGGTCCTGCACGACGGCTCGATCGCCGAGATGAGGACCGGCGAGGGCAAGACGCTCACGGCCACGCTCCCGGCCGTCCTCAACGCGCTTGCCGGCAACGGGGTGCACGTGGTGACCGTCAACGACTACCTCGCCCGCCGCGACGCCGAGTGGATGCGCCCCGTCTACGAGGCGCTCGGCCTGACCGTCGGCGTGATCCAGGCCGGCGAGCAGGACGAGGCCAAGCACGCCGCCTACGCCGCCGACATCACCTACGGCACGAACTCCGAGTTC
>JBJMKM010000012.1:0-18778 GCA_045805825.1 Solirubrobacterales bacterium | reverse complement strand
GGCGGGAAGGTCCTGAACCACGGCATCACGCACATTCCGTTCGAGCCGGGCGGCGCTCACATCAGCGGAGACTTCTCGAATCGATACGTCTTTCCAGACGGGGAGATCCTGAACCTGTGGCGGATGGGGCAGGCGTTCGAGCGCGCCGGCTTCGAGGTCCTGAACGTCGAGAACCTTCACACCGACTATGCGGAGACGCTGCGGCACTGGACGCAGCGTCTCGACGAGCATCTCGACGAGGCCGAGGCGCTCGCGGGGACCGAGCGCACACGGGTCTGGCGCCTGTACCTGCGCGCGGCGCGAAACGCCTTCGAGACCGCGCAGAACGCGGTGTGCCAGGTCCTGTGCAGCGCCCCGCTGATGGAGGGACCGGCGCCCTCGCCCACCGCTCGGCGCCACGATCCCGCGCGTCGTCGCGTGCCGCCGGTGCGAGTCCCGGTCTAACCCGCGTTCGGACGTTCGAGCCGGGTACCTTCCGCCCGGGATGGCCAAGCCGGTTCACATCGGCTGCTCGGGATGGAACTACCGCGACTGGCGCGGTCCGGTCTATCCCGAGAAGCTTCCGACCAAGCGCTGGCTCGAGCGCTACGCGGAGCTCTTCGACACCGTCGAGATCAACAACACCTTCTACCGGCTGCCCACGGAGTCGGCGGTGAAGGGCTGGGTGGACGGATCGCCGCGCGGCTTCCGGTTCGCCGTCAAGGCGAGTCGCTACATGACGCACATCAAGCGGCTGCGCGAGATGCGGATTTACTCAGAGCGCTACTTCGACGCGATCAAGCCGCTGGTGGAAACCCCGAAGATGGGGCCGGTTCTCTGGCAGCTCCCGGCGAATTTCAAGCGCGACGACGATCGTCTTGCCTCCGCACTCGAGCAGATCCCCAAGGCACGCCACTGCTTCGAGTTCCGCCACGAGAGCTGGTTCGTCCCGGAGGTCTACAAGCTCCTTCGACGCCATCGAGCGGCGCTGGTCATCGGCGACGATCCGCAGCGGCCGTTCCAGACCCACGAGTTCACCGCGAGCTGGACCTACATCCGCTTCCACCGCGGCAACCGCGGCCGCCGCGGCAACTACTCGAACAAGGAGCTGGAGGAGTGGCGACGGCGGATCTCCTCATGGCGATCCGAGGTGGAGGTCTATGCCTATTTCAACAACGACTGGGAGGCTTTCGCGCCCAAGAACGCGCTCTGGTTGAAACAGCGCCTCGAGGGCTGACGATTAGGCTGGCGCCATGGCCGATTCAGCGCTCTCGCTGTGGTCCGACGACTCGTTTCTCTCGATCGCCTCGAGCGGATCCTTCGTGTCGATCGGGTCAGTCGGCTCGGCGCTGTCGGTGGGCTCGGTCGGCTCCGCAGCCTCGGCGTTCTCGATCGCCTCGGCGGCGTCCGTGGGATCCGCCTTTTCGTGGCGCTCGCTGAACTCCACATTTTCGTCGGAGGCAAGTGGTGCGCTGTTCGGGGAAAGACACCGACTCGGGCTGGCCGTCACCGCAGCGCTTCTCGCCGGGACCGCTCTCGCCCTCGCGTGGGGAGGCCGTGAGCGGCCCGGTGATTAGCGGACCGCGGCCCCCGACCGCCACGTCGATTCTCGTCCCGGCTATTTCGAAACGGTGAACGACCGGTTGGCGGGTGAGGGGTCCAAGTTGCCGGCCTTGTCTTTGGCGCGCACGCTAAACACGTAGCCGCCGTTCGCGAGAGGAAGGCCGGGAGTGTGGCTCGCACCGGGGCCCGAACACGGCCCGAACGAGCCGCTGCCGCCCACGACCCGGATCCTGCACTGGAAGGTCCCGCCGGTCTCACTCGAGGCGAACTTGAAAGTCGGCGTGTTGTCGGGGGTCACGCCGGACGGTCCGGCGGTGATCGTCGTCTGAGGCGGATGGGTATCGACGGTGAAACTGCGGCTCGCCGGACTCGGATCGATGGCTTCGCCGTTCACCGCCCGGACCGCGAACGTATGAGGTCCGTCGGTGAGGGCCGAAGCCGGTGTGTGGGTCGCGCCGGGACCGGAGCACGGTGCGAACGCGTGACCGTCGAAGCGGCACCGGAAGGTCGATCCGGTCACCGACGACTTGAACTTGAACGTCGGCGTGGCGTCGTTGGTGGGGCCAATCGGTCCGCCGGTGATCGTGGTCTCCGGGATCTTCGAATCGACGTAGTCGAGCGTGATCGCCCCGGGCGCAGTCCCGGCGGCGACGGCAATGCGGTAGGTCGCGCCGTTCGTGGCGACGAACGACACCTTGCTGTGGGAGTCCTGGGGAAAGCAAGCCGCCGCGTTGTCGTTGCTGGCAACGGGCGTCAGTGAATCGAAGGGCCCCCTGTAAACCGCGAGGACCGTGTCCACCTCTTGCTCACTCTCACAGGTGTTGAATGTCGCCCTCCCGCCCATCGGGGCGGTCCAGCGATACCAGATGGACTGCGCGTTGGTGGCGCCGGCGTGGGACGGCTCGCCGGTCTCGGTCGTCGCCGAGACGTTGTCGCCGTTGGCCTGGCCCGATGCGCCGGTGAGTAACTCAGCGTTCGCGAATTGGTCGTTCTGCGGCGGCTGCCCAACACCCAGTCTGAACGTGTCGGTTCCGCCGGTATCGGCCACGGCGAAGTGATACGTGGTCCCGCCCTCGGCCTGGAATGTATGAAGGATGTCGGTCGCGACGGTATTCCCGTCGCAGTCCAAAGGCTCGTTGGTCCCGCTCGTCGTGAGGCCCGCCAAGGACGATCCCGTGTAGGCGCCAAAGAGGGGATGGAATTGGTCCGGTTGAAAGGAACAGAGGAAGACCGTGGCATCCGCCGTGTAGCCGGGCGTCCACGAGTACCAGACCGAGTGGTTGTTGGCGACCGAAGTGTTGGTCCCGTCACGATGCTGCGGCTCCCCGACCTCGGACGTCGCCTCGAAGTTGACGTTCGTGACGAAGTTACTGAAGGCGGCATCGTCAAGCCGCTGGATGGGGGTAGCATCGGCGAAGTTGTCGTTCACCGGTGGAGCCGCCCGCGCAGCCGTCGCCGTAAAAAGCGCAACGACGAAGGCTGCCGCCATAGTGGCTGCTGCGCGCCCTAGATGCCCCCCCACGGGCCAAGTTGAGTTGATGCGGCCCCTTCCGTAGCCCGCTGTCGAGCCGACGCTATACCCATGCGCCGGAAAGTCAACCCGGGGTCAGTGAGGATTCGATGCGTAAGGCGCTGAGGACACGATCGGCCACCGCCTCGCCCGTGAAGCCCACCTCCTCGCGCAGGAGCGCCGGCTTGCCGTGGGTGACGTAGCGGTCCGGCAGGCCGACGCGCATGACGCGGGCACGCGCCTGAGGGTCGGCGAACGAGTCCTCTAGGTGCTCGAGCACCGCGGATCCGAATCCTCCGGGAAGGACGTTCTCCTCGACGGTCACCAGGAGCTCGTGATCGCGAGCGAGCTGGTTGACGAGCTCCTCGTCGAGCGGCTTCGCGAATCGGGCGTCAGCGACGCTCACCTGGAGCCCCTGCTCACCGAGCAGGCCAGCGGCCTGCATCGCCACCTGGACGCCGTAGCCGTAGCCGAGCAGCGCCACGCGGTCGCCCGCCGTGAGGAGCTCGCCCTTGCCGATCGGGATCTCCTTCGGCTTGCCCGGCAGCGGGACGCCCTCGGCCGCGCCGCGCGGATAGCGGAATGCGATGGGGCCGTCGTCGTAGGAGAGCGCCGTCCGCAGCATGTGGACGAGGGCCGCCTCATCGCGCGGGGCCATCAGGACCACGTTCGGAAGCGGGCGGAAGTATGAGATATCGAAGGCGCCGTGGTGCGTCGGACCGTCGTCGCCGACGAGCCCGGCGCGGTCCATCGCGAAGACCACGTTCAGGCTTTGAAGGCAGACGTCATGGACGATCTGCTCGAAGCCCCGCTGAAGGAAAGTGGAGTAGATCGCGCAGACCGGCTTGGCGCCTTGGAGGGCGAGCCCGGCGGCGAACAGAACGGCGTCCTGCTCGGCGATCCCGACGTCGTAGTACTGCTCCGGGACCTCCTTGCAGAGCTTGTTGAGGCCGGTCCCCCCCGCCATCGCCGCCGTGATGCCGATGGCCCGGCGATCGCGCTTCGCCTCGGCGACCATCGCGTCCGCGAACACGGCGGTGTACTGGGGCGGCGATGGTGGCGGCGGCTTCTCGAGCTTCTCGATCTGCTCCGGCGAGTCCGATTCCTTCACCGGCACAACGGGCTTCGCGTCCGCGGGCTGGCGATTGACGATCGACTTTGGCTTCGCCGCGTGCCACTTCTCCATGCCCTCCAGGCCGCCCTCCTCGGCGGGAGCGAATCCCTTGCCCTTCACGGTGGTGATGTGGACGACGACGGGGCGCTGCGCCTTCAGCGCGTTGCCGATGGCGCGCCGAAGGGCGCTCACGTCGTGGCCGTCGACGATGCCGACATAGGCCAGGTCGAGCTCCTCGAACATCAGCCCCGGAGCCGCATAGGCCTTGATCGCGGATTTCAACTCCGGGCCGACGCGCTCCAGGCGCGAACCGAGGCCGAGCGGAAGCTTGGTAAGAGCCTCCTCGACGTCCTCGCGGGCGTGGTAGAGCTTGGGGTTCAGGCGGACGCGCTGGAAGTAGCGCGCGAGCGCGCCGACGTTCGGGGAGATCGACATCCCGTTGTCGTTCACGATGATCACGATCGGCGTCTGGAGACCCCCGGCGTTGTGGAGCGCCTCGTAGGCGACGCCGCCGGTGAGCGCGCCGTCTCCGATCACCGCCACGACCCGCCCATCCTCGCCGATCCCCTTGCGCATCGCCTCCTTCAGCCCGACTGCGTAGCCGATCGAGGTGGACGCGTGGCCTGCGCCCATGATGTCGTGCTCGGACTCGAAGATCGAGCAGAACGGCGCGAGGCCTCCGTATTGGCGGATCGTGTCGAGGCGGTCGCGGCGCCCGGTGAGCACCTTGTGCGGGTAGGCCTGGTGGCCGACGTCCCACAGGATCTTGTCGCGGGGGGAGTCCATGAGGCTGTGGAGCGCCACGGCCAGCTCGCAGGTACCGAGATTGGCTCCGAAGTGGCCGCCGATCTCGCCAATCGTGTCGATGATCAGCTCGCGGACCTCCTGAGCGAGCTGCTGGAGCTGCTCGTCGTCGAGATCCCTGAGATCCCGCGGCCCGTCGACCTGGTCGAGCAGGCGCTCGACCGCTTCGGGCTTGCCTCCGTCGCTGTTTTGGTCGCTCATGACTGTCTCGTGTAGATGAAGTCTGTGATCTGGCTCAGGTCACGCGGGTCGCCGTCGACCGCGGCGAGCGCCTCGTGTGCCTTGCGATGCGAGTCCGCAGCGAGCTTACGAGCCTCCTCGAGTCCAAAAAGGCTGACATACGTGAGCTTCCCGTGTCGTTCGTCGCTGCCGTGCGGCTTTCCGAGCTCCTCGTCGCTGCCCGTCACATCGAGGATGTCGTCCACGATCTGGAACAGAACGCCGAGCTCCTCCGCGAATCGGCGGTACGGAATTGTCTCAGGTTCGCTCAGGCCTCTCAGCGCCAGCACCACGCCCACGCTGGCTGCGATCAGGCGGCCCGTCTTCAGCGAATGCAGGCGGCGGAGCCCGTCGGCGTCCCGGTTGCTCTCGGTGACATCGATGTACTGGCCGCCGACCATGCCGTCGACGCCGATTGCCCCCAGCAGTTCGGCCAGCGCCGTGAGCACGGCCTGCGGCTCGCCCTCCTGCTGCTCGCAGAACAGGCGAACCGCTTCGGCGAAGAGGCCGTCCCCGGCGAGGATGGCGACGTTCTCGCCGTAGACCACGTGCGACGTCGGGCGGCCTCTGCGCAGCTCGTCGTCGTCCATAGCGGGAAGGTCGTCGTGGATCAGCGAGTAGGTATGGATGAGCTCCAGCGCGCCCGCGGCGGGGAGCACGGATTCGGGCTCCATCCGCAGCGACCGCGCCGTCGCGAGCGCCAGCACGGGACGGATTCGCTTCCCGCCGGCGAGAAGCGAGTAGCGCATGGCCTCCTCGATGCCGCTTGTATCGGGGATGGCGGAGAACCGCAGCGTGTCGAGGTAGGACTCGACGAGGTCGCGAAGGTCGTCGGGATAGGTGCTCGCGGCCACGGGCTGCGGAGCCTCGGACGGTGTCGTCACTGGGTGTCTTCCGCCCTGGCGGCGCGCAGATCGGACTCGATCTCGGCGCTCGCCTTGCCGACGAGATCCGCCGCCTCGCGTGCGAGCCCTTCGGCTTCCTCCTCGCTGACGTCCGGCGAGCGCAGACGATCCGCAATCTCACGCAGGCGCTGGGCGAGCTCGTCTGGCTGAGTCATCGGGCGAAAACGGTACCGACCCGCGCCATCACGCCTCGGCGCGCGCGGCGGTGCCGAGGATCCCGTTCACGAAGCCGGGCGCGTCCGCGCCGCAGTAGCGCTTGGCGAGGGTGACCGCCTCGTCGATCGCGACCTCGTCCGGGATGTCGTCGCGGTGGCGGACCTCGTAGAGAGCGACGCGAAGAATGCTCTTCTCCAGGGCGGCGATTCGATCGAGCTCCCAGCCCTTGGAGAGGCGCGCGATCTCGGAGTCGAGCTCCTCGCGGTGTGCCTCCACGCCCTCGACAAGCTCCTGCGCGAACGGAGCGCAGTCTTCGAGCAGCTCGGCGATCGGGCGCCCGGTCACCTGGTGCTGGTAAAGGGCGAAGACGGCGGAGCGGCGCTGATCGGAGCGGCGCATATCTTCAGCCGCCCCCGACCCTCAGGCCCGGGAGACGTACTCGCCGGACCGGGTGTCGACCCGCACGCGATCGCCCTCGTTGACGAACAGGGGAACCTCCACGCGGACACCTGACTCGAGAGTCGCCGGCTTCGTGCCACCGCCGGATGCCGTGTCGCCCTTGACGCCGGGCGAGGTCTCGGTCACGGCCATCTCGACCGCGCTCGGCACCTGTACGCCGGCCGGCCGCTCGTCCACGAAGAGGACCTCGACCTCGGAGTTGGGTACCACCCAGCGCATCGCATCCCCCACGACGTCACGCCCCATCTCGAGCTGCGAGTAGTCGGAGTTATCCATGAGGACCGCCAAGTCTCCCGAGTCGTAGAGGTACTGCATGCGCTTCGTCTCGGTCCGCACGGGCCGGAACTTCTCCCCCGCCCTGAACGTCTTGTCGATGACGCTCCCATCCTCGAGCTTGCGCAACTTGGTCCGCACGAACGCCCCGCCCTTCCCGGGCTTTACGTGCTGGAACTCGATGATCCGATAGATCGTCCCGTCGACCTCGATATGCGTCCCGTTCTTGAACTGGTTCGTCGAAATCACGGCGGCTCAGGGTAGCGAGCGGCTGGGGCCGCTCAACTGCACCGGCGAGGCGCCGAGGGCAGATCCGAGGCGCGGCACCCCGGCCGCCTGGATGCGCGCAACCGTCTCCGCTGGCTTCCGCACTGCTTGCGTCCACGTGACCCGCAGGACGCGATCCCCGTGGGCCTCGAGCAGCGCCTGGCGTTCGGCGTCATCGGCGCGGGCGATCGGGTTGTCGTGCCAGGCGCGGCGATCGGCTTCCACCACCACTCTCGGCTCGGGCCAGCGGAAGTCAGGGATGACGCGTCTTTCCGCAAGTAGGAGAGGCCTGTTCACGTCGGGACGAACGAACCCCGCATCCATGATGAGGTCGAATACGACATCCTCGAGCTCGCTACGCGTCGGCGCGGCCGTCGCAAGCAGGCGGCGGAGGTTGCCTGAGCCACGGCGCGGTCCAAGCCGCCGGCTCGCAGTGGCGAGCTGCCGAACACTGGTCCGGTGCCGCGCCAGGGATCGGCGGACCGCCGTCCGCAGAAGCTTGTAGTTGACGACGCTGGCGAGGTCGATAAGCGTGCGCGTGGGCGAGGTGACGGGGATCCCCTTGTGGCGCATCACGTCACGCCGCTCGAGTTCGTTGGTTCGGTGGATGCGAATGCCTTCACGCCGGCGAGCGCCTACTCGGCGAACGGTGACCTCAGGGTGACGCCCATCCCAGTCAACGAATTCCCAGAGCGTCGCGGCGGAAAAGTGGCTCAGCACCGCGTCGGGACCAAACGACTTCACGGCAGCCAAGAGCTGGCCCTCCAGCGAGACCGCTGGGTGCCCGACCGCATACACGCCCCGGTGTAGCCGGTGCAACCGTCCGGCTCGCACCCTGCCCCTTACTGCCTCACGATTCAGTCCACATTGCCGGAGCTCCTCAAGAGACAGAACGCCCCATTCCTCCGCCGCCCGTTTGGCCACCCGCTCATCGCGGCGAGTGGTGCGTTTGTCAGGCATAGCCTGACTAATGTGCCTTTCGGCGGGAGTTGGGGTCGAAGAGGTCGCTGTCACCCCCAGAGCCTGCCCTTATTGCCCTCCCCAAACAACGCATTCGTGTGCCAGATTCGTGGCGGATTTGTGACAACCGCGTGGTTATCCTGAGCGCCGTGGATACGCGATCGCGACGGGAGCCTGTTGAGGCGGTTCGGCATCAGCTTCGACCGCTTTTCGACCAGGTTGTAGTCAAGGAACTCGACCAGGATCGGATGCGCCGTTCGGGCCTCGTCGTCCCTGCGGGCACGCACGACCCACCGCCCCAGCAGGGAATCGTCCTGGCGGTCGGGCCCGGACTCGACTGGTGGGAGCAGGCCGGCGTCGAGATGCCCGTTCAGCCGGGCGATCACGTCGTGTTCCCGGCCTCCGCCGGCGTCTGGGTGGAGGTCGACGAGGAGCGACTGCTCGTCTGCCGGGTCGTCGAGCTCCTCGGAATCCTCGAGTCTGCCGCTCCCGAGCCCCGGGACTGACCAGTCTCCGGCTGCGCTGGGTGGACGTCCCGCCGGCCTGCGGGGCCCTCTTAGGATGAGCTGATGGCCACCGCCACGGGAAGACGCCCACCGCGGCTCAGCGCCGTGCTCAGGGAGGGCGAGCGCGTCATGCCGCTGGAGCTCTTCTTCGACCTCGTGTTCGTGCTCGCGATCACGCAGTGCACGGCGCTCATGTCCGCGCACCCCACGTGGTCCGGGCTCGCCCAGGGGGTCCTCGTGCTCGGCGTCCTCTGGTGGTCGTGGGTTGGCTACGCGTGGCTGACGAGCGTCGTGGATCCCGAGGAAGGGGCTGTGCGATTCGCGATCTTCGCCGCGATGGCGGCCTACCTCATTGCCGCGATCGCGATCCCGCAGGCTTTCGGCGGCCTCGGACTCGAGTTCGCACTCGCCTACGGCGCGGTGCGGTGGGCGCAGGTCGCCCTCTTGCTGGTGGCCGGGCGCGATGATCCTGGCCTCCACCACTCTTCCGCAGGGTTGGCGGTCAGCACCACGATCGGGGTGAGCCTGCTGATCGGCGCCTCGTTTCTCGACGGCCTGGCCCAGGGCACGCTGTGGTTCGTGGCGCTCGCCCTCGACATGGGCGGGCCCTTGTTCATCGACTCCTCGGGCTGGCGCCTTATCCCCGGCCACTTCGCCGAGCGTCATGGCCTGATCATCATCATCGCCCTCGGTGAGTCGATCGTCGCGATTGGTGTCGGCGCTCACGCCCACCTCACCTGGGGCATCGCCGCAGCGGCCGTCCTGGGCATCGCGCTGTCGGCCGCTCTGTGGTGGATGTACTTCGACGTGGTCGCGCTCGTGTCCAGGCGCCGCCTCATCACCGCCGAGGAGGGACGGATCCGCAACGAGCTGGCGCGCGACTCCTACTCCTACCTGCATTTCCCGATGGTCGCCGGGATCGTGCTCGTAGCGCTTGGCCTGAAGACGACCCTCGGCCACGTCGGCGACTCACTCGAGACGGTGCCCGCATTTGCGCTCATCGGCGGAGTGTCCCTGTACATGCTCGGCCTTGTCGGCTTCCGCTACCGCCACGTGCGCACGTTCAACCGTCGGCGCCTGGCGACCGCAATCCTCCTCTTCGCGCTGCTCCCGGCGGCCACGCACATGCCGGCGCTTCTCACACTGACGATCCTGACCAGCGTGCTGGCGGTGCTGATCGGATACGAGACGCTGAGCTATGGCGAGGGACGGGATCGCGCCCGCCACGAGGACTTCGCGCCCGAGCTGCAGACCCACTCCCGGTAGCGTTCCGCCGCCATGGAGGAGCGAAACAGCGAATCGGGCTGGGAGCCCGAGCTCGCCGAGCTTCGCCGCCGCGAGGAGCTCGCGCGGCGAATGGGCGGCACCGAGCGTGTCGAGCGCCAGCGCTCCACCGGCCGCCTGACCATCCGCGAACGGATCGAGCGCCTCTTCGACCCCGGCAGCTTCCACGAGACCGGAATGCTCGCCGGCCAGGGCACCTACGACGAGGAAGGCGAGCTGACCGACTTCCTGCCCGCGAACGTTGTGATCGGCCAGGGCCGGATCGAAGGCCGCCGCGCGGTCCTGCAGGGTGACGACTTCACGGTCCGCGGCGGCGCGGCCGACGCCGCGATCTGGCAGAAGGCGATCTACGCCGAGCGGATGGCACACGACCTGCGCCTGCCGCTCGTGCGGCTGGTCGACGGGACGGGCGGTGGGGGCAGCGTCAAGACGCTCGAGCAGATGGGGTTCACCTACGTCCCGCCTTTGCCCGGCTTCGACCTGGTCGTGAAGAATCACGCGATCGTCCCGGTGGTCGCCGCGGCACTCGGGCCGGTTGCGGGGCTCGGGGCCGCGCGCGTCATCGCCTCGCACTTCTCGGTGATCGTCAAGGGAACCGCTCAGCTCTTCGTCGCCGGCCCGCCCGTCGTAGCCGCGTCGATGGGCGAGTCGCCGGACAAGGAGGAGCTCGGCGGCGCGCGCACGCAGACCAAGTCCGGCGCCGTGGACAACGAGGCCGAGGACGAGGAGGACGCGTTCGCGCAGCTACGGCGCTTCCTCTCCTACGTTCCGGACAACGTCTGGGACGCGCCTCCCGTGCTCTCCCCCACCGACCCGCCCGACAGGCGCGAGGAGGAGCTGATCGGCATCGTCCCCCGCGACCTCCGAAAGCCCTACAAGATGCGCCGCATCCTCGAGCTGGTGCTGGACCGCGGCTCGGTCTTCGAGATCGGCGCCCGCTTCGGCCCCTCCTTGATCACCGCGCTCGCCCGCCTGGACGGCCGCCCCATCGGGATCCTCGCCTCCGACCCGAGGCACTACGCGGGCAGCCTCACGGCCGATGCATCGGAGAAACTGGCGCGGTTCGTCGACATTTGCGATCAGTTCCACCTGCCGGTCGCCAACTTCGTCGACCAGCCCGGGTTCCTGATCGGATCCGAGGCCGAGCGGGCCGGGACCATCCGGCGCGGCGGCCGGGCTCTCTATGCCGTCCACCAGGCCACGGTTCCGTGGGTCTCCGTGCTGGTCCGCAAGGTCTACGGCGTCGCCGGCGCCGGCCACGGCGACGGCTCGCGGCTCAACCTGCGCTACGCGTGGCCGTCGGGCGACTGGGGCTCGCTGCCGATCGCTGGCGGCCTGGAGGCCGCCTACCGCCGCGAGCTGGAAGCGGCCGACGACCCCGTGGCTCTTCGCGAGGAGATCGAGACGCGCCTGAACGCCGTGCGCTCGCCCTTCCGCACGGCCGAGCGCTTCTCCGTCGAGGAGATCATCGACCCGCGCGACACTCGCCGGCTGCTCTGCGATTGGGCGGAGCGGGCTCACGAGCTCATCCGGTACGAACTAACTGCAGGCCCTAAGTCGCGTGGCCCCCGACCGTAAATAGGCTCCCGGCCGTGAGCGAGAAGACGATCGTCTTCTTCCCCGAGGGTGCCTTCGGGCCGACCAACAACTGTGTCGGCATCGGAGAGGTCCTGCGCGAGCGCGGCCACCGCGTCGTCTTCGTCGTCGAGGAGTCCTTCGCGGGGACTCTCACCGAGAAGGGCTTCGAGGAGCGCCTCATGCGTCTGGGGCCGCCACCGGAGGAGCCCGAGGAACCTGGCCAGTTCTGGAAGGACTTCATCCGGGACACCGCGCCGGTCTTCCGTAAGACCACGTTCGAGCAGCTCACCGAGTTCATCGCGCCGACCTGGGAGGCGCTCCTCGACGGCGCGCGCCACGTCGACGAGCGACTCGTCGAGATCTTCGGCGAGCTCGAGCCCGACGCGATCGTCGAGGACAACGTGTGCGCCTTCCCGGCGATCCCCGCGAGCGGGCGTCCGTGGGTGCGGATCGTCTCGTGCAACCCGCTCGAGCTGAAGGATCCGGAGCTGCCTCCGCCCTACTCCGGCCTGCCGATCGACGAGCGCGGCGAGTGGGAGGCCTTTCGCGCCGAGTACGCGCGCGCGATCGGAGCGATGCAGGCGGAATTCGACGAGTTCTGCCAGGAGCGCGGTGCGCCGCCGCTGGCGGCGGGGGAGCTGATGCACACCTCGCCCTGGCTCAACCTCTATCTCTATCCGCGCGAGCTGGACTATCCGCGCTCGATCCCGGTGGAGGACACGTGGCACAACCTCGAGTCGAGCGTCCGCAGCAGCGACGCCCCGTGGAGCATCCCGGATGGGATGGCCGATGGCGACGGCGCGCTCATCTACCTGAGCCTTGGTTCCCTCGGCTCGGCGGACGTGCCGCTGATGGAGCGGCTCGTCGAGTCGCTCTCCAAGACCCCTCACCGCTACGTCGTCTCGAAGGGCCCACAGCACGAGGCCTACGACCTCGCACCCAACATGACCGGCGCCGAGTTCCTGCCGCAGGTCTCGGTGCTGCCCCACGTCGACCTGGTGATCACGCACGGCGGCAACAACACCGTCACCGAGGCAATGCACCACGGCAAGCCGACGGTCCTGCTCCCGATCTTCTGGGACCAGCACGACAATGCCCAGCGCGTGCACGAAACCGGGTTCGGCGAGCGCCTTGCCACCTACTCCTTCGCCGACGAGGAGATCTCTGGGGCGCTCGACCGTCTGCTCGCCGACCAACAGCTGCACGCGCGTCTCGCGAAGGTGGCCGAACGACTTCAGGCGAACCCGGGGAACCTCAAGGCCGCCGACCTGATCGAGCGCCTCGCCGAGAGTGGCGAGCCGGTCACACGCTGACGGCTGTGGGCATACTGGCACCGTGAGCGACGCGCCACAGCTCCTGCGCGATCTTCTCGGTGCGCCCGGGCCGTCCGGCTATGAGGGACCGGCGAACGAGGTCTGGCGCCAGGCCGCGTCCTTCGCGACCGTGACCAGCGACTCGCTCGGATCCTCGGTGGCGCGAATCGGCGACGAGGGAGCGCGGCCGCTTCTCGCCATCGTCGGGCACATCGACGAGATCGGCCTCGTCGTCACCCACGTCGACGAGAAGGGCTTCCTGTACTTCGCGCCGATCGGCGGCTGGGACTCACAGATCCTGCTGGGCCAGCGGGTGCGGATCGAGACCAAGGACGGCCCGGTAATCGGGGTGATCGGGCGCAAGCCGATCCACCTCCTTCGCGGCGAGGCACGGAAGAAGGTGGTCGAGCTGCGCGACATGCACATCGACATCGGCGCCGAGAACGGTGACGCTGCCCTCGAGCGCGTGCGGATCGGCGATTCGGCGGTGATCGCCGCCGATCCGTTGCCGCTGAACGGCCGCCGGCTCATCTCACGCTCCCTGGACAACCGCCTCGGTGTCTACGTGGCGCTCGAGGCGCTCCGCCAGGTCGAGCAGAGCGGCGGCCTGAAGGGACAGATGGCGGCGGTCGCCGCAGCCCAGGAGGAGATCGGCTCGAAGGGAGCCCTCACGACCGCGTTCTCGCTTCAGCCCGACCTGGCGATCGCGGTCGACGTCACCCATGCCACCGACGCACCCGGCGTCGAGGAAAAGGAGCAGGGCAGCCACCACCTGGGCTCCGGCCCGGTGATCGGCAGAGGCGCGATCCTGGCGCCGCGCATCTTCGAGCTGCTCGTCGAGGCCGCCGAGAGAAACGACATCCCGTACACGATCGAGGCCTCGGGTCGCGATACCCACACGGATGCGGACGCGATTCACATCGCCCGCGCCGGCATCCCCGCGGGCCTCGTCTCGATCCCGCTGCGCTACATGCACTCGCCGGTCGAGATGGTCGACCTGACGGACGTTGAGGCGACGATCGAGCTGCTGGCGGCCTTCGCGATGTCGCTCGAGCCGGATCTGGACCTGACGCGCTAGCGTCAGCCGATAACGCGGAGCTCCTTCGGCACCGTGCTCAGGTTGCGGGCGCCGTTGTCCGTCACTGTCACCAAGTCCTCGATGCGCACGCCGAAGCGGCCCTGCAGGTAGATGCCGGGCTCGACGGTCACGACGTCGCCCGGCGCCAAGATGTCCTCAGAGCGCTTGGAGAGGCGCGGCGCCTCGTGGACCTGGATGCCGACGCCGTGGCCCAGGCCGTGGCCGAACTCCTCGCCGTAGCCGGCGGCGATGATCTTCTCGCGCGCGACGGCGTCCGCCTCCGGCCCCGAGACCCCCTTTCGAATGGCCTCGAGGGACTCCACTTGCGCCAATCGCACGACCTCGTAGACCTCGCGCGTCTCGTTGTCGAGCTCGCCGGTCGCCACGGTGCGCGTTCCGTCCGAGCAGTAGCCGTCGACGATCGCACCCATGTCGATGAGGAGGATCTCCCTCGCCCCAATCTCGCGATCGGATGACTCGTGATGTGGCAGCGCGCTGTTCTCGCCGGCGCCCACGATCGCCGGGAACGAGGGGTCCTCGGCGCCCAGCTCGCGCATCCGCTGATGGATCGCGAGCATGACGTCGCGCTCCGTTCGCCCGACGAGATCCTGGCTGAAGACCCACTCGTAGACCTGGTCGGTGAGGCGGGCGGCCTCCGCGATCGCGGCGAGCTCGGCCTCGTCCTTGTGGCGCCGGAGGCGCTCCACCAGCCCGCCGGCCGGAACGAGCTCGACGCCCTCCGGCGCGAGCTCGGTGAGCCTGCCCAGGTTCTTGACGCTGGTGTGTGCGTCGTCGTAGCCGACGCGGCCGTGCAGTCGCTTGGCGGCATCGGAGATCAGGCCGCGCTCGATCACAACGCGCTCGATGTCCTGTGCGACCTCGCGCGCGGCGCGCTCCGCGTACCGGAAGTCGGTGAAGAAGATGCGCTCCTCGGAGCCGATCACCACGAGGCCGCTGGTCCCGGTGAACCCGGTCAGCCAGCGGAGATTCGCCCCCGCCTCGCGGTCCGTCTCGCTCGGGTTCACGAGGTCCCCGACCAGCAGCTGATCGAGCTCCTCCTCCATGACCAGCCCGGCTAGGCGATCGGTCCGGGCCTCGCCGCTCACGTGTCCAGCTCCCCCTTCAGCATCTCCAGTGCTTCACGGTACCCCTCGGGGCCCTTGCCGGCCACGACGCCCAGGACGAGCCCCTCGAAGACCGAATGTCGGCGCCACTCCTCTCGCGACGAGATGTCCGAGAGATGCACCTCCACGACCGGCACCGCGGCGATCTCGAGCGCATCGCGGATCGCGTAGCTGTAGTGCGTCCACGCGCCGGCGTTGATGATCGCGGCGTCCGCCAGCTCGGGCAGACGATGCAGGTACTCGACGAACTCGCCCTCGAAGTTCGACTGGAAGAAGGTCACGCCCAGATCCAGCTCGTACGCGTACCGCTTGATCTGGACCTCGAGCTCCGGGAGCGGCATGCCGCCGTAGAGCTCGGGATCCCGCCGGCCGAGTACGTCGAAGTTGACGCCGTGAAGGACCTCCACCCGGTTCTTCATCGAAGCTCCTCGACGGCGGCGCGAAGCGCCGCCGGATCGACCCCTTGACCTGGCCGGGGCTCTCCGGGCCGCGCGAGCAACACGAACTTCACTCCCTCGGCGGTCCGCTTCTTGTCGCGCTCCACGGCATCGATGACCGGGTCAACATCGACCGCCGGATCGAGGCTCGTGGGTAGGCGATGGCGGGCGAACAGGGCCGACACCTCCTCGCGCAGCTCGCCCGCATCCGACAGCCGCAATGCGGCGAGCAGGCCGAGCGCGATCGCCTCGCCGTGCCGGTAGCGCTCATATGCGGTCGCGGCCTCGATGGCGTGTCCGACGGTGTGCCCGAGGTTGAGCACCGCCCGCCGGCCGCCGTCGCGCTCGTCCGCGGCGACGATCTCGAGCTTTGTCCGTGCGCAATCGAAGACCACGTCGACGAGGTTCTCCGGATCGAGGTCCTCGAGGGATCGCACCCGCTCCCATAACTCGCCGCCGGCGATGAGCGCGGTCTTCACGACCTCCGCGAAGCCGGCCGCCATCTCCTCGCTGGAGAGCGTGGCGAGAGTCGAGGTGTCGGCGATCACCGCGCTCGGCAGGTGGTAGGCGCCGACGTAGTTCTTCGCCTCCGGCAGGTCGACGCCGGTCTTTCCGCCATAGGCGGAGTCGACCTGCCCGACGAGCGTCGTCGGCACCTGAACCACCTCCACCCCACGCTGATAGGTGGCCGCGCAGAACCCTGCGAGATCGCCGACCACGCCGCCGCCCAGGGCCACCAAGTGGTCCTCGCGGGTCATGCCCGCCTGGGTCAGCTCCCGCAGGACGCCCTCGGCCTCGGCGAGAGACTTCGCGCGTTCGCCCGGCTCCACAGTCACCATGCCGGCGAGCGGCTGCACCGCGTCGCCGTAGAGCTTGGCGACCGTCGAATCCGAGACCCCGAAGCGCCGCGTCTTGAGAGGCCACCAATCCGCGTCGAGCAGGCCCGGGCCGACGTAGGCCGGGTACTCGCCGGAAGCGCTCATTCCCCAGGCCATCTTCGTCGCGTGGGGCAGCTCGCGCAGCGCAAGCAGCGAGGGCAGGGCCCGACTCGCGAGCTGATCGTCTCCTGCGGGCAGGACCGCGTCGGCGAGGCGCGCGTAGATCGGTTCACGCTCCGCATAGAGCAGCTCGAACCGTCCGCGGTCCTGCGCCAGCGGTCGATCGGTTCCCCGGACGCGGCGCCATGCCTCCTCGGACGAGACCTGGAGCCACACCACGATGTGACGCTCGAGGGCCCGGCGGACCCGCTCCGAGTAGACGGCGCCGCCGCCGAGGTCGACCACGCCGCCGTCGGCGTCCTCAAGGAGCTTTCCGACCTCGGCCGCCTCCAGCGCCCGGAACTCCTCCTCGCCGCGGCGCCCGAAGAACTTGATGATGGGCATGCCGAGCTCGATCTCGAGGAGCTCGTCGGCTGCAGTGACGTCCAGCCCGGCCGTACGGGCGGCGTCGGCGGCCGTCGTCTTGCCTGCCCCCATGAATCCGATGAAGACGATCGCCGGTTCGCGTGCCGCCTCGGGGCTTGCGCCGTGGCGCCGCCCGCGCTTCTCTACCGACGCCATCCGATGCGCTCCCGGTACGCGGCAAATGCCCCCAGCGCGTCATCGATGTGGTCGCCCCCGAACTTCTCCCGATAGCCGCTGGCGAGCACCAGCGCGGCCATCGCCTCAGCCACCACGCCCGCGGCCGGCACGACGGTCGAGTCCGTCCGCTCGCGAAGCGCCTGGGTGGGCTCCTTGGTCTCGGTGTCGACGGAGCGAAGCGGCTTGGTCAGCGTCGAGATGGGCTTGAGCGCGCCTCGCACCACGAGCGCCTCCCCGTTCGTCATCCCACCCTCGATGCCGCCCGCGCGGTTCGTATCGCGGTACCAGCCCTTCTCCTCCGAGAAGAAGATCTCGTCGTGGGACTCCGAGCCGGGCCGGCCGGCAACCTCCCACGCCTCGCCCACGGACACTCCCTTGACCGCCTGGATCGAGACGAAGGCCTGAGCGAGCCGACCATCCAGGCGCTCCTCCCAGCTGGTGTGGGAGCCGATCCCAGGGACGAGCCCGAACGCCCGGACCTCGAAAATCCCGCCGAGGCTCTCGTTCGCCTTTCGGAGGCGGTCGATCTCGGCGACCATCGCCTCGCTGGCGTCGGGGTCGAGGCAGCGGACGGGCGACTCGTCCACGCCCGCGAAGTCATGCGGCGTCAGTTCGTCGCGCTCGGGCGCCTTGACGGACCCGATCTGCACGACGTGGCTGAGCACCTGCACGCCGAACGCCCGCAGCAGCTCCTTGGCAAGGGCTCCGGCCGCGACTCGCGCGGCGGTCTCGCGGGCGCTTGCCCGCTCGAGCACGTTACGGACGTCGTCGTGGCCGAACTTCAGCAGCCCCGCGAGGTCGGCGTGCCCGGGCCGCGGGGTGTGGACCTCCTCCACCTCGGCCTCGACGGGCCACGGATTCATCCGCTCCTCCCAGTTCGCGTAGTCGCGGTTCGCGACCAACACCGCGACCGGGCTCCCGAGCGTCCTGCCGTGCCGAACTCCCGAGCGAATCTCGACCGAGTCGCTCTCGATCTTCATCCGCCCGCCTCGGCCGTGCCCAAGCTGGCGCCGCGCCATGTCGGCATCGACGCGCTGTTGGTCGAGTTCGAGCCCCGCGGGCAGCCCCTCGACGATCGCCACGAGTCCAGGCCCGTGCGACTCACCCGCGGTTGTGAAGCGAAGCGTCGCCACGACGGGCAACCCTACTGGCGAGTCCTCTCGCTCAGGGGCCTATTTGACGGCGCCGTAGCCGACCCGTGACGGAAAGCCGCCGATGCCACCATTCACGGCGGTCGTGTCCGCACGCTTTTGGGGCGGGCCCGATGTATCACGAGAAGCCTTCACCGGCGCGAGGTCGATTCCGATCAGCTTCAGGTTGTATCGCCGGTTCTGCGGCGCGTAGTGAAGGTGCGCCTCCTGGCCCGGCTTCAACTGAAGCAGGGTGCAAGAACTGTCGTCCGGCACGCAGTGTCCCCCTTGGACGTCGTCGATCGTGTCGGCGACCACGAAGGTCGCCACGCTCATGTCCTCGGTGGCGCCGATAAACGCGACCATCGGCTTGTTTTCGTTGGGTAGAACGACCCCCTGTCCCACGTTCTCGCGGCGCTTGAGATCTCCGGGCTCACCGATCGCGATCGAGATGCGGAACGCGTAGAGCCTCGGCCTCGGCGGCCTCGGCGGCGGGGTCGAGCTCCCAGGCGACCCGCCGGTGGACGATGTCGCCGGGG
>JBJMKM010000011.1:0-13070 GCA_045805825.1 Solirubrobacterales bacterium | reverse complement strand
GATGGGGCTGGGCGCCTTCCCCGCGCCCCACGAGCAGTGGCTCGGAATGCTCGGCATGCATGGCACCCGCACTGCGAACTACGCGATGGACAACGCGGACCTCATCATCGCGATCGGCTCGAGGTTCGACGACCGCATCACCGGCAAGCTCTCGGAGTTCGCGCCACGTGCCAAGTTCGTCCACATCGATGTCGATCCGGCTGAGATCTCCAAGAACGTCCCCGCGCACATCCCGATCGTCGGCGATGCCAAGGACGTGCTGCCCAAGCTCACGCGGGAATATCGGGCGCTCAAGGCCGATTCCGGCCGGCTCGAGGCCTGGTGGGACCAGATCCGTGGCTGGCAGGCCGATTACCCGCTCGGCTACGAGGACTCCACCGACTCGGTCATCAAGCCTCAGTTCATGATCGAGGCGATGTACGAGGCGACCAATGGCGACGCAATCATCACCTCGGACGTCGGCCAGCACCAGATGTGGGCCGCGCAGTACTACCACTTCAAGCGACCGCGCCAGTGGATCAACTCCGGCGGTCTCGGCACCATGGGCTTCGGCCTGCCGGCGGCGATCGGCGCCAAGGTCGCTTGTCCGGACGAGAACGTCGTCTGCCTGGCCGGCGATGGCAGCCTCGTGATGGTCTGCCAAGAGTTCGCCACTGCTGCGCATCACGACATCCCGGTCAAGGTCTTCTTGATGAACAACGGCTACATGGGGATGGTTCGCCAGTGGCAAGAGCTCTTCTGGGACAAGCGGTACAGCGCCGTGGAGCTCGGCGACAGCCCCGATTGGGTCAAGCTCGCCGAGGCGTTCGGCTGGAGCGCGATGCGCTGCGACGACAAGCGCGAGCTGACCGATCAGATGCGCAACGCGCTTGAGACCGATGGCCCGGTACTGCTCGATGTCCACGTGGAGCGCGAGGAGAACTGCTTCCCGATGATCCCCGCGGGCGCCGCAGCGAGGGACATGGTCGGCTGATGGAAGCCGGGACGCCAGAGCTCATCAAGCTCGAGGATCTTCAGGCCAGCAGGACCCTGACGGGCCGCAAGCACGTTCTCTCGCTGCTGGTCGAGAACAAGCCGGGAGTGCTGGCCCGCATCGCGGGCCTCTTCTCCCGCCGGGGCTTCAACATCGACACGCTGGCCGTCGGCCCGACCGAGGACCCGGACGTCTCGCGCATCACGCTCACCCTCGACGGGGCGGTTCACCCGATCGACCAGGTCACGAAGCAGCTCCACAAGCTCGTCAACGTGATCAAGATCCGCGACATGGACCCGGACCAGCGGGTTGCCAGGGAGATGGCGCTCTTCCGGGTCCAGGCCGGGGTCGAGAACCGCGCGGACATCATGCAGTTCGCGGAGATCTTCAAGGCGAAGATCGTCGATGTCTCGCGGAAGACGCTGACGATCGAGGTCACGGGCTCGAACGAGAAGATCGACGCGTTCGAGCGCATGATCCGACCGCACGGTCTGATCGAGATGGCGCGGACCGGTGAGGTCGCCATCAGCCGGTCCCGCCCCGATTCCTAGTCCACATTGATCGGCGCCGCCGAAGCGCTCGGCTCGATCGAGTCGCTGCTCGTTCGCGCCGACGGCCGCCGGCGCCTCGTAAGCGTCACGACCGAGGTGGACATAGAGGACCCGACCGCGGTCGTGTTCGCCTCGCGACGCGCCCACGATCGCTGGTTCTGCTGGGAGCAGCCCGACCGCGACGGCTTCGCGCTCGCCGGACTGGGAAGCGCCCACGAGGCCGTCTCGCGTGGCCCGGGCCGCTTTCAGGACGCCGCCGCCGCCTGCGCGGCCGGCGCGCGGGGCCGCATATACGACGAGCCACCCGACCTGCCCGCTGCGGCGGGGCCGGTCTGGGTCGGCGGCTTCGCATTCGATACCGATGGCGGCGGCGAGGGTCCGTGGGCCTCCTTTCCGCCCGCGCTGATGTTCCTGCCGGAGCTGCTCCTGCATCGCGAGGGCAGTCGCACGTACCTCACGCTGTGCGCGATCTGCGACGCCGCGACCGGTCCGGACCAGACGGTGGCTCGCCTCCAGGCCCGGATCGCGGGGCTCCAGTACCTGCCGCTGCCGCTGCCCGACCCGCACCCGACCGCGGCCGTGCGGATCGCGAGCTCGTCGCCTCCGGAGCGCTACGAGCGCTCGGTGGCCGCTGCCGTCGAGCGCATCCGTGGGGGCAGGCTAGAGAAGGTCGTGCTCGCCCGGGAGGTGGTCGCGGAGGCCCCCCAGGCGCACGACCCGGGTGCCGTATTCGGCGCTCTGCGAGAGGTCTTTCCGAGCTGCTTTTGCTTTTGCTGCGGATCGCCTGAGGGAGCGTTCCTGGGGGCGAGCCCTGAGCTCTTGATCCGGCGCGCGGGGGCCAGCGCGGCCACCGTCGGCCTCGCCGGATCCACACGGCGGAGCGCCGATCCCGCGGTGGACGACCACCTGGGTGAGCAGCTTCGGCGCTCCCCGAAGGAGCGCCGCGAGCACGAGATCGTGGTCCGGCGGATCGAGCGATCGCTGCGGCCGCTCTCCGTCTGGGTCGAGACTGGTCCGGAGCCCGGTCTGGTCAAGGTCGCCAACATCCAGCACCTCGGCACGCCGATTCACGCGCAGCTCGCCGATTCGCGCTCGGCCATCGACCTGGCGGGCCGGCTGCATCCAACGCCGGCCGTGGGAGGCGAGCCCAGGGAGGCGGCACTGCGCGCGATCGCCGAGCTCGAGGAGCTCGACCGCGGCTGGTACGCCGGCCCAGTCGGATGGATGGACGCCGCCGAGGACGGCGAGTTCTGCGTCGCCCTTCGCAGCGCCCTCCTGCGGGACCGCACGGCCCACCTTTTCGCCGGAGCGGGCATCGTGGCCGACTCGCGGCCGGACGCAGAGCTCGCTGAGACCGAGCTGAAGCTCGGGGCCCTGCTGCCGCTCGTCAGCGGCTGATCGCGGCGAGCGCTTCCGCGACGCGGTCGGCTATCCGGCGGTGAACCTCGACGTTGCGACGTCGGTCGACCGGCACCTCGATGATCGCCGTCCCGGCATCGCCGGCGGCCGACAGCTCGCCGAGGTCGTTGACCACCACGTGCGAAAGGCCGTACAGGTCGGCGATCTTGGCCGGCTCGAGTCCGAGTGGAGTACCGAGAATGGCCTCAAATTCCTCGCGATCGACCTGGTCGGCCTGCGGGAGGAACTCGAAGATGCCCCCACCGTTGTTGTTGAGCACCACGATCCGCACCGGCCTGCTCGCCTCGCGAACGGCCGCGAGCCCGTTCATGTCGTGATAGAGGCCCAGGTCACCGGTGACGATCCAGGTCGGCCGTCCGCTGGCCGCCGCGGCTCCAATTCCGGACGAGATCAGCCCGTCGATTCCGTTCGCGCCACGATTGGCGAGGAAGCGGACCGACGCGGGACTCGGGCGCAGGAAGGCCTCCTGGTCACGGATCGGCATGCTCGAGGCCGTGTAGACGAGGTCGCCATCGGCGTACAGCTCACCGAGCGCCGCGTGAACGGCGGGCTCGCTCACAGCGTCCGCTTGCGCCAACTCCTCTGCGATCGCCTCGGCGGCGGCAGCATCCGCTGCCCTCCAGCTGTCCGCGTATGCGGTGTCCTGCGGGCCCGGGATTGTCGCCGCCAACCGCGACGCGAACGCACGAGGATCCACGCGCATGACCACCGATGCTGCGTTCGTGGGCTCGTTCCAGCCGAACTCGCCGTCGACCACGTGCTCCGAGCGATCTAAGGCTCCGATCCAGCCGCGAAGTGCCTTCGAGGTGGGCATCTCGCCGAAGCGCACGACGAATTCAGGCGAAAGCGTCTCCGGCCGAGCCCGCGCGATCGCGTCGTACGTCCAGACGACATGGCTGCGGTCGTGTGGTCCGATACGAAGCTGGGACGTCGGCTCCGCGACGATCGGATACCCGCTCGCGCGGGCGAGCTCGGCCACCGGTTCGGCGAGGTTTGGGTCGGGTTGGCGGCCGCAGACGATCAGTCCACGCCTCGATTCGGCAATGTGATCCGCGAAGACCTCGATCATCGCCTCGCTCGGCGGCGGCGCCCCCCCGTGGGGAACGGCCGTCAGCGGTCGCTCGCCGCGGCCGGAAAGCGCGAGCTCCGAGGTTGCGGTCACGTCCTCGGGGCGAGGCTCCGGGCCCAGCGGATCGCGCCATGCGAGGTTGAGATGTACGGGACCCGGCCTCGGGTCGCCCCGCGCCACAGCGTAAGCGCGGCACGCCACAGACCGGTAGTGCCGGAGCCCGGTGTCGTCAGCCTCATGCGTGCCCACCTCGCAGAACCACCGGACCGCCGAGCCGTACAGCTTCAGCTGGTCGATCGTCTGTCCGGCACCGATCCCGCGGAGCTCCGGCGGTCGGTCCGCGGTCAGCACGATCAGCGGTACACCGGTCTCGTCTGCCTCGCAGATCGCCGGATGGAGGTTCGCCGCCGCCGTCCCGGATGTGCACAGCACCGCGGTCGGGCGCCCGCTCGCCTGGGCGCCCCCGAGCGCGAAGAACGCGGCCGAGCGCTCGTCGACGACAACCGCGACGTCGATGGCCGGCTGGCGCCAGAGAGCGAGGGCGAGCGGGGTGGACCTGGATCCCGGCGCGATAACCGCGTTGCGCACCCCGCAACGGGCGAGCTCCTCGACCATCGCGGACGCGAGGGCCGTGTTGCGGTTGGTGGGATCCACGGTCGCGAACCGTACTCGGCGTACGAGAACGAAATCGGCCGCCACGTTGCTACAGATCCACTTCCACCTCGAGCACGCCCTGGCCCGCTGACTTGACGCGGTACGGGCCGAGGACCTTGCGCATCAGCCGCTGAATCGCGAGATTCTTTGCGAGGATCAGCCGGGTGCCGTCCGCGAGCTGGACGACGTGCCTGTTTTGGCGCGGCTCGTCCATCGACTAGATGCGTTGGCGTTCCAGCGCTGCCTCGTCGATCTCGATTCCCAGGCCCGGGCCCTCCGGCAGGTGCAGGAGGCCTTCTTGCAGCTCGCACTCGGTTGTGGCGATCGTCTCCGCGAAGAGGAGCTGCGTGGCGAGGCCCTGGGCCAGGCCGTCCCACGGGGACTGCCGACGTAGGACCTGTGCGACGTGGGCGGCGGCGGCGATGCCCACGGGGCCGTCGAGGGCACTCGACAGGTAGACGGGGAGCTCCGCGGAGATCTGGCGAGCGGCGGCGATGCCGCCAACCTTGGCGAGCTTGACCGTGGCGAGCTGGCAGGCGCCGAGCTCGTTTGCCCGCCGAGCGTCCCCGGCCGCGTTCACGCTCTCGTCCGCCGCGATCGGGATCGCGGTCTGGTTGCGGACCGCGGCGAGATCCTCGAGATCGGCCGCTGGCTGCTCCGCGAGCTCGATGCCGTGGCGCTCCATCGCCGTCAGGCGCAGCACGGCCTCAGGGGGACTCCAGACCCCGTTTGCGTCCACCCGCAGACGCGCGTCCGGCCCGACCGCGCTGCGAACCGCCTCGACCTGGCCGACGTCCCCCGGCACCCCGACCTTGAGCTTGAAGGTCGTAAAGCCCCGGGCGGCCCAGCGCTCCGCATCGGCGGCGACGGCCGCAGGCGGACCGGCGACGAGGGTGGCGTTGCAGATGACCGGCCGGCACGACTCGGCTCCAAGCAGCCGCCACAGCGGTATCTCGGCGAACCTGGCGGCGGCGTCGAGCCACGCGATCTCGAGGCCGGCCCGGGCCGCCGGCGAAAGGTCCCTGACGGATGCGGCAGGCGGTCCTGGCTCGTCGCCGATCTCGGTCCCGATGAGCCCGGGCCCCGCAACCTCCCCGATCTCTCTCGCCAGCGCGGAGGTATCGGCGCCGCCGCGCAGCGACATCGCGACCGCATCGCCGAGACCCTCGATCCCCTCGGCCGTCCGCAGCCGTACCAGCACCATCTCGCGACGCTCGAGGCGCCCGCGCGCGGTCACGTAGGGCTCGCTGAACGGGAGCGCGTACGGCACGGCCTCGACGGCTGCGATGCTCATCGGCCCGCTAGTGGTTCCGTCCGGGACCACTTAGGCGGCGATCAGCAGGCCGGCGGTCAGCAGGACGCTGAAGGCGGCGAGCAGGGCGCCGGTTCCGGCCAGGGCGCCGTTCAGCGCGGGCCCGTCAGTGCGCGTCATCACCGCGGACAACGGTCGCTGGACCAGGGGTGTGGCGAGCAGGACGAGCAGACACCAGGCCGGTCCGCCGCTTGCCAGCAGGACGATCGGGACAGCCGCGAAAGCTGCGGCGACGAGGCTCGCGTAGAGGTTTCGCGTGCGCTGCCGCCCCAGGCGCACGGCGAGCGTGTTCTTGCCCGCGCGGCGGTCGGTGTCGATGTCGCGCAGGTTGTTCACCACGAGGATCGCCGTGGCCAGGAATCCGATCGACAGCGATAGTCCGAACGCCAACCAGTCCAGGCGCTCGAGCTGCACGTAGTACGAGCCGTTGACGGCAACGAGGCCGAAGAAGAGAAAGACGAAGAACTCGCCCAGCCCGGCGTAGCCGTAGGGGCGCGGCCCACCCGTGTAGAGCACGCCGGCGAGGATCGATGCGGCGCCGACGATCAGGATCACGATTCCCGCCACGGTCGCCAGGTAGATGCCGGCCGCCACCGCGACCCCGAATGCGACCCAGGTGGCGAACAGAACCCGTCGCGGCGCCACGAGGCCCGACGAGGTGACCCGAACGGGTCCGAGCCGATCGGCGGTGTCGGCGCCGCGCTTTGCGTCCGAGTAGTCGTTCGCGAGGTTGGTCCCGATCTGGATGAAGATGCTCCCGATCAGTGCTGCGAAGAACGCGCCAGCCCGGATGTCGTCGACGTGCTGCACGGCGGCCGCCGTCCCCACCAGCACCGGAGAGATCGCGGCCGGAAGCGTCCGCGGCCGCGCCGCCATTAACCAGAGGCGCATGCCGAGCTAGGGGCGCCTTGGGAACTTGCCGAAGTCCGGCCTGCGCCGCTCGACGTAGGCGTTGCGGCCCTCCTGGCCCTCCTCGCTCATGTAGAAGAGGAGGGTCGCGTCGTGGGAGAGCTGCTGTAGTCCGGTGAGGCCGTCCTCCTCGGCGTTGAAGCTCGCCTTCAGGAGCCGCAGGGCGAGGGGGGAGAGGGCGTTCATCTCCCGGCACCACGCCACCGTCTCGCGCTCGAGCTCCGCCACCGGCACCACGGTGTTCACGAGCCCCATCCGAAGGGCCTCGTCAGCCGAGTAGAGGCGAAGGAGGAACCAAACCTCCTTGGCCTTCTTCACGCCGATGTTCCGGGCCAGCAGGCTCGCTCCGAAGCCGCCGTCGAAGCTCCCGACACGGGGACCCGTTTGGCCGAAGCGGGCGTTGTCGGCGGCGATAGTGAGGTCACAGACCAGATGAAGGATGTGCCCGCCACCCACGGCGTACCCGGCCACCATGGCGACCACCGGCTTCGGCAGGCGGCGGATCTGGACGTGCAGGTCACCGACGTCGAGCCGGCCGACGCCGTGCTCCGCCACCTGATCCTCGCCGATGTAGCCGTCGTCGCCGCGGATTCGCTGGTCGCCGCCCGAGCAGAAGGCCTCAGTCCCGGCTCCTGTGAAGATGATCGAACCGACCTCGAGATCGTCGCGGGCGCGATTGAATGCATCGCGTAGCTCCGCCAGGGTCTGTGGACGGAACGCGTTTCTCACCTCGGGCCGGTTGATCGTGATCTTGGCGATCCCGTCGGCCTTCTCGTAGAGGATGTCCCCGAACTCCCCGGCGCTACGCCACTCGATCGGCGCATAGAGCTCCTCCTCCGGGGGGGCCTGGTTGTGGCGAATCGGCATGTTCGGAATTATCCCTGCCGATGGCCTACCGGGACTCCTCCCCATGAAGCTCGATAACTGGCTGGCACAGAGGGCGGAGACGTGCCCCGACCGTTGCGCCGTCCTCGCGGATGGCATCGAGCTGACCTACGAGGAGCTCGAGGCCGAGGCGACACGGGCCGCACGACGGCTCGCGGCACGCGGCGTGCGGCGAGGGGCGAGCGTGGCGGCGACCCTACCCGCGGGCCTCGACTACGTCGTTCAGGTCCACGCTCTGATGAAGCTCGACGCCATCCTTCATCCCCTGAATCCGCGGTTGGCGCCGGCGGAGCTCGCGGCTGAGCTCGATCGCATCCGGCCCGCGCTCGTGCTGACGGAGTCGGAACACGCAACCATGAGCGAGGCGGACCTGCCGCTGCTGGGCGAGCACGACCTGGATGCTCTGCACTGCCGGGTCCTGACCAGCGGGACCTCCGGCCGCCCGAGGTCGATCGGGCTCACGTACGGGAACCACCTGTGGAGCGCGGTCGGATCGGCGTTCAATCTCGGGGTCGATCCGGCCGACCGGTGGCTGTGCTGCGTGCCGCTCTACCACGTCGCCGGCCTCGAGATCGTGATGCGGTCGGTCATCTACGGCATCGGCGCCGTGGTGCAGGACGGCTTCGACGTTGCCCGCGTCGCGGAGTCGCTGGAGCGCGACGGGATCACGCTCGCATCGCTCGTCACCACGCAGCTCGTCCGGCTTCTGGAGGCGGGGGTGGAGCTGTCCGGCCCCCGCGCGATCCTCGTCGGAGGCGGACCCGTCCCGATCGACGTGCTCGAGGAGGCGATGGGCCGCGGCGCCGCCGTCGTTCAGACCTACGGCCTCACGGAGACCACGTCGCAGGTGACGACGCTCGCGCCGCAGGACGCGCGGCGAAAGCTTGGGTCCGCCGGCCGTCCCCTCCTGACAACCCACCTGCGGATCTCGGACGGCGAGATCTGCGTGCAGGGACCGGTCGTCGCGCCGGGCTGCACGGACGAGGACGGCTGGCTCCACACGGGCGATCTCGGGCGGATCGACGACGAGGGTTTCCTCTACGTCGAGGACCGGCTGGGCGACGTGATCGTCACGGGCGGCGAGAACGTGCTCCCAGCGGAGGTCGAGGAGGTTCTGCTGCGGCACCCCGCCGTCGCCGATGCCGCTGCGGTCGGCCGCGAGGACCCCGAGTGGCAGGAGGCTGTGGAGGCGGTGGTCGTCCTGCGCGACGGCGCCGAGGCAGAGGCCGCGGAGCTGCGCGAGCACTGCGCCGAGTCGCTGGCGCGCTACAAGGTCCCCAAGCGGATCGAGTTCGCCGACGAGCTGCCGCGCACACCGTCTGGCAAGCTGCTTCGGCGCACGCTGCGCTGAGAGGAGGACATGATGGACCGAGCCGATGTCGCACGCTGGCTGGAGGAGTACGTGGAGGCCTGGAAGTCCTACGACCGCGACCGGATCGCCGCCCTGTTCGCCGAGGACGTCGAGTACCGCTACCACCCGTACGACGAGCCCGTCACCGGGCTCGATGCGGTAGTCGAGTCCTGGCTTGGCGAGGGCGATCACGAGGGCGCCTCGGCCCGCGACGACGAGGGCACCTACGACGCGTCGTATGCGCCCGTTGCCGTGGACGGCGACCTCGCCGTGGCCACCGGGTCGAGCACGTACTTCGAGCGTCCCGGAGGGCCGATCGACAGGGTCTACGACAACTGCATCGTGATGAGGTTCGACGCCGAGGGCCGGTGCCGCGAGTACAACGAGTGGTACATGAAGCGGCCGGGCACATAGGCTCTGGCCCATGAGCGACAAGGACATCTTCTACGACGGCGACGCCGGCCTCGCCCACCTGGACGGCAAGACGATCGCGATCCTGGGCTATGGGTCGCAGGGTCACGCGCACGCGCTGAACCTCAAGGACTCGGGCTGCGAGGTGGTGGTCGGGCTGCGACCCGACTCGGCCAGCCGCGCCGAGGCGGAGGGCGAGGGCCTGGAGGTCCTCGACGTGGCGGAGGCGGCGAGCCGCGGCGACGTCGTGATGATCCTGCTCCCCGACGAAAGGCAGGCCGAGGTGTGGGAGTCGGAGATTCGCGACGGCATCGCTCCGGGCAACCTGCTGATGTTCGCCCACGGCTTTTCGATCCACTTCGGCCAGATCGATGCACCGGACGAGGTCGACGTGGGCATGGTGGCGCCGAAGGGACCCGGCCATCTCGTGCGCCGCCAGTTCACGGAGGGTCGCGGCGTCCCCTGCCTGATGGCGGTGGAGCAGGACGCTACGGGCAACGCGCGCGATCTCGTGCTGGCCTACGCGAAGGGAATCGGCGGAACGCGGGCGGGCGTCATCGCGACCACGTTCAAGGACGAGTGCGAGACGGACCTCTTCGGCGAGCAGTCGGTGCTATGCGGTGGTGCCACCGAGCTGGTTCGGGCCGGCTTCGAGACGCTCGTCGAGGCCGGATATGACCCGCGCCTGGCCTACTTCGAATGTCTCCATGAGCTCAAGCTGATCGTCGATCTGATGTACGAGAAGGGCATCCAGGGCATGCGCCATTCGATCTCCAACACCGCCGAGTACGGGGACATGACCCGGGGCAAGCGCGTCATCGGCCCCGAGACGCGCGAGGCGATGCGTCAGATCCTGGCCGACATCCAGTCGGGCGAGTTCGCGCGCGAGTGGATTGCCGAGAATCGCGCCGGCGCAGAGAATTTCCAGCACATGCGCGAGGAGGCCGAGGGCCACCAGGTAGAGCAGGTTGGCTCCGAGCTCCGGAAGATGATGCCGTGGATCGAGGGCGACGGCACCTAGCCCTCGGCCAGGCGCCGTCCCCTCGTAACGGCTTGCCCTAGGTGGCGGGCGGCGGCTGGGTCGCCGGCTCGGCGGTCACCGCGGGTGCGGTGGGCGGCGGAGGCGCGGTCGCCTCGAGCTCCGGCGAGGCCCCGGCGCCCACTGCGGCCCAGGCCTTGTTGAGCTCCGCCTGGATGTAGCCGGGCACGATGATTCCCGCGACGCCGACGATGAACCCGGCGATGATCAGCCACAGGACGATCATGCCGTTGAGCGTCACCTGGCCGGTCGTCACCTCCTGCGCACGCTGGATGCGCTTGATGGTGTTGTACAGCGATACGTAGGGAGGCACGATGATCAGAAACCCGGGGAAGACCGCCAAGAGCGACTTCGTCGGGCTGTCGCCGAGGCCGTCGACGTTCCTGGCGCGACCCAGATCGACCATCTCGCGGTTGATCTGGTACCACCAGTAAATCCCGTAGATACCCAGGGTGACGATCATCAAAGCCGGCACCGCGACCGGGTGTCGCGTCTTTGCGCTCGGCTCGGGCCCCTGCCCGATGGGGATCCTTTCCGCCATGTGAACTTCCCTTCCTTAGGGGTGAATGTGTGGTGCCACCCTATCCGGCGGGATGGCCACCCGCTTAATTTGCCTGAGCGGCGGCCTCCAAGGCCTCACGCAGCTCCTTGTTGCCCCCGAGCATGCCTCCCCAGCCGAGCAGGTCCTTCACGAGGAAGAACGCCTCCCGGGTCTGACCGTCCGCCTCGTAGGTTGCCTTGATCCAGTTGTTGAACCCGGCCGACCTCGTGGCCGCGGCGAGCACACGCCCAGTGACGGTGCCCTTCTTGCCGGCGAAGCGGAAATTCCCGCCCTCGACGTTGACGGTCCCGCGGTCCTCGATGCGGCTTCCGGGCGTCGATCGATACCAGACGTTCTTCGTCATCGCTATTTCCGGAGCCTATAGGTCCATTTTTTGGTTTCCCCGCCGACGGGCGTGAGAGGATGCCGCCGATGCTCAGCAACTCGTGAGCGGCCGGTGTGGCCGAGCGCGGATTACCCGAGGAGGGGAGATGATGGAAACGCCTGAGTCGCCTGGAGCGCCCGAGGCGCCAACCGGACCGCCCGCAGGAGCCCAGCCACCGGCGGCGCCGCCTCCGGCTGCCCCGCCCACGGCAGTGAGCCCCGCGGCGGACTACCCGGTTCACCTGGAGATCGAGCGGCAGGAGGAGTACTCCCGGTTCATGCCGCTCGTCAAGTGGCTGCTCGCGATCCCGCACTATCTGGCGCTGATCGTGTTGGGAATCGGCGCGATTTTCGTTGCGATCGCCGCGTTCTTCGCGACGCTCTTCACCGGGCAATACCCGCGCGGAATGTTCGACTACATCGTCGGCGTCCATCGCTGGGGTTATCGGGTCGCCGCCTACGTTTTCCTGATGGTGGATCCGTACCCGCCGTTCACGCTCGACGATGATCCGGCCTACCCGGTCCATTTCGATATCGAGTATCCCGAGCACGTCGAGCGGTGGCGACCGCTCTTCGCCTGGCTGCTCGCCATTCCGTACCTGTTGGTGGCCGGTCTCGTGTACTACCTGGCGGAGCTCATGGTCTTCTTCGCCTTCTTCACGATCCTGTTCACGAAGCAGTTCCCCGAGGGGCTCTTCAACATCACTCGCATCGCGCTTCGCTGGCAAGCCCGGGGGAACGCCTACGCCTACTGGATGGTGACGCGCTACCCGCCCTTCGTCTGGGAGTAGGCGCCTGACATCCACTCGAGTCGTTCCGGCGGCGGGCCGTCGGGCCCGCCGCGTTAGTTCGCGGGATTACTCGCCCAGCACCTTGATGACGAGGCGCTTCGGGCGCCGGCCGTCGAACTCGGCGTAGAAGGCCGACTGCTCCGCAGGGAATCCCCTGCAAATCGGAGGGTCGTCGGAGCGGTGGCTACGGGTATGGCTACGGGGCCTGCTCAAGGTAGGAGTTGAGCCGGTCACGAGCCTCGGCCTCTGAGCCCGGCATCAGGTGTCCATAGCGGTCGAACGTGATCGCGATGTTGGCGTGGCCGAGGTAGCCGCTTAGGGCCTTCGCGTTGACGCCGGCCGCGATCATCATCGAGGCGAAGGTGTGGCGCGCCTCGTGTAGTCCGAGCGGTTCCAGCTTGGCATCGCCCCAGGCGTCGTACATACGGCGCCGCAGCGGGACAGGGTGGACCGGCTGACCGGGCACGCGGTCGCTCTCGAACAGAAGTCCGCCGCTCGGGTGATTCGTCAGCACCCGATGATCAGCGAGCAGCATCGCGAGCCGGTCGATGATCGGGACGGTACGGGTGCCCGCCCTCGACTTCGGCTCGACGAACTCGCGCGAGCTCGCATCCCAGCTCACCCAATTCCTGACCGTCAGTTGCGTCACTCCTAAGCGGTCCGCAATCTCGGGAACCGAGAGATAGTCGGGAATGGTCGCCACCGTCAACGCGCTCCTATTCGCTTGCGCCGCTGCGGTGGCATCGCGGCAGGGTCGGCATCCAGCCTACCCCCCGTTTCC
>JBJMKM010000010.1:0-17523 GCA_045805825.1 Solirubrobacterales bacterium | reverse complement strand
CAACACCGTGCTGATCGCGAACGGCCTGGCCGGGATGGGCTTCGCGCTGCCGGCGGCGATCGCAGCCAAGCTCGTCCACCCGAACCGCAAGGTCATCACCGTGAACGGCGACGGCGGCTTCCTGATGAACAACCAGGAGCTCGAGACCGCGATGCGGCTGCGGACGGCCTTCGTCAACGTGGTCTGGGAGAACCGTCAGTACGGGTCGATCGTCTGGAAGCAGGAGAACCGCTTCGGCCGCCACTTCGGCACCGACTTCGAGAACCCGGACTTCGTGAAGCTCGCGGAGTCGTTCGGGATGCCCGCGTGGCGGTGTGACTCCATCGACGACTACGGGGCGCGTCTGCGAGCCGCGCTGGACCTCGACGTGCCTTCGCTCATCGCCCTGCCGATCGACTATTCGGTCGACGTCGCGATCGCGACCGAGCTCGGCACCGAAACGACGCGCATCTAGCCAGGCATGTGGGTGAGGGCTTTAGCCCCGAAACTGGCTGGTGCCGTTGCTGGTGTTGTGTGTGTGCGCAATGTCACATCGGCTTGCTCCGGCGCAGGGATACGGTCCCGCTGAGGAGGATGAGGTGACCGCAAGCTCCGCGCTACCGCCCGGTCCCAGGCAGCCCGCCGTCCTGCAGACGATCGCCTGGTGGACGCGGTCGGTCCCGTTCATGGAGCGCGCCCGTGCGAGGTTCGGCAAACGCTTCACGATCCGGCTCCTCGCCGGCCCGCCCTTCGTGGTCCACTCGGAGCCCGAGCACCTCAAGGAGATCTTCTCGGCGCCGCCCGACGTCCTGCATCCGGGGGAGGGCGCGGCGATCCTGGAGCCGGTGGTCGGCAAGAAGTCGCTGATCCTGCTGGACGAATCCGAGCACCTGGAGCAGCGAAAGCTCATGCTTCCGGCCTTCCACGGCGAGAAGATGCAGCGCCTCTCCGGCCTGATGGCCGACGTCGCCGAGCGCGCCGTCGCCAGCTGGCCAAGGGGCGAGCCCTCGGCGCTTCACCCACGCCTGCAGGGCCTGACGATGGAGATCATCCTGCGCGCCGTCTTCGGACTCGACCCGGGTCGCCGGCTGGATCAGCTCCGCGATCTGCTCACCGGGATTCTGGAGTTCAGCACCAAGCCGGCCTCAGTGATGCCCGTCCTCCAGCGCGGGTACTTCGGCCGCGGTCCCTGGGTGCGCTTCGCCGAGATGCGCGAGGAGGCCGATCGGCTGGTGTACGAGCTGATCGACGAGCGTCGCGATGGAGGAGAGGAGCGCGACGACGTCCTCGCGATGTTCCTCGCCGCCCGTCACGAGGACGGCTCGCCGATGACCGACACCGAGCTCCGCGACGAGCTCATGACCCTGCTGACCGCCGGGCACGAGACCACCGCATCCGAGCTCGCATGGGCGTTCGAGCGCCTGGTCCGCGAGCCCCGGGTTCTCGATCGCCTGGTCGCCGAGGTGGACGCCGACGATGGCGACGACTACCTCACCGCGACCATCCAGGAGACGCTGCGGCGGCGGCCGGTCCTCCCGAACGCGGAGCCCCGGCTGGTGAACAAGCCGGTCGAGATCGGCGGCTGGCACTACGAGCCGGGTCCCTGCCTCATCGCCAACGCCTATCTGGTCCACCACGATCCTGACATCTACCCCGATCCGTACGCCTTCCGCCCGGAGCGCTTCCTGGAGGAAGCGCCGGGCACCGACACCTGGATCCCGTTCGGGGGTGGTCGTAGACGCTGCATCGGCGCAAGCTTCGCGACGCTGGAGATGAAGATCGTGATGCGGGCGGTCCTCTCCGCCTACACGATCGAAGCCGGGACGAGCGGGCCCGAGCTCACCCGCCGCCGCAGCATTACCGTCAGCCCGCGTCTGGGCGCTCCGGTGGTGCTTCGGGAACGGAATCCCGTCCGGGCGACCGATGCGAGCGAGCCGAAGCCCGCAGCGGTTCCTTCCGCCTGACGGGCCATCGCCCGCCGGCACGTGCGGCTCCCGTCCGGCGTAGGATTGGGCACGACCATGACGCGGTGGTCGAACAGCGGAGGAACCGCGGTGAACCTCGATTCGCTGCGCCTGGACCCTGGTAGCCACCGCTCCCCCCGCGACGGCGTCTGCCTCCTCGAGCTCACCTCGCTCCTCGCCGAGGAGGAGTTCTCGGATCGTCCCCGCTGCGTGTGCAAGGTCATCGCCGCCTTCCTACGCGGCTGGAACGATCGCTTGAGCCACGCCGAGCGCCAGCGGCTGCGTCCGTACGCGAATCGCGTGATTGGGTCTCGTGCCCCGCGAGCCGTCTCGCGTCGCCGCCGTGACATCTGCCTGATCTGGGCGGGAGCCGACCTCAGCGGCAACGCGCTCTCGCGCGCGGTCCGCCGCACCGTGATACGGCTGCGGATCATGGGCCTATGCGGGATCGGGCCCGCGCTGCGGCTGAGCGAGGGTGCGGGCGACCTCGCTGCCCGGGTCGTGTTCGCGCATTACGACTTCGAGACCGGCCTGCGCCTTGTGGACGCATTGCTCGAAGTTGGCACCGAGCGCGAGTCCCGTGATGGAGATGTCCTCGCACGCGCCGTCGTGGAACGAGCGCTGCGCGATCCGGTGCCGCTGCCGCACGAGCCCGGCCTGGGCAACGGGAACGGGAACGGGCACCGAAGTAAAGGCCCGACCGAGGTAGCGAAGGTCGAGTGAACGATTGGGGTCCATATGGAACCCCCAATCCCACACTTGATCAGCTCGTGGCTGCCCCGCCGCGGGCCCCTTCCTGGGTGCCGCCGTTTTTTGGAGCAGCTAGAAACCCCGGCGCTCGCGAGCTCTGTTGAGCGCCCGCCGAATCGCGGGATTTCCGCCGCGATCCGCCAGCTCGCTGGCGACGCGCATACTGCGGATCAAAAACAGCAGGGTGAGGACGGCAACGACGATCGTCACCGCGGCGACCTGGGCGGGCGGGACGCTCGCCACGACGACGAAGAAGACGTACATGACGATCATGCCGAGCACGCCGAGCCAGACGGGCAGCGCGAGCCTCCCTAGGACTCTCATGTCGCAGGCAGGGTAACTCTCGGGAACCCCGCCTGCGCCTGAACCGCGGACCGCCCTCTTAGAGTGCCGCGGATGCGCCCGGCCCGCCAGGTCACCAAGGGTGAGATCGGTCTCCTGATCGTGGGCGCATGCCTGCTCTCGATCGTCATGCACTGGCCCCTGATCCTGAATCTGGGGCGCGACATCCCGAAGGACCTCGGAGATCCGCTTGCGCAGGCCTACCAGATGGCCTGGGACGGCCACGCGCTGGTTCACCAGCCGCTCCACTTCTTCGACGCCAACCAGTTCTGGCCGTTCAGCGACACGCTCGCGTTCTCCGACGCCCTGATCGGCTACGCGCCCGTCGCCGTCTTCGGATCCGGCCCACATGCGGCCGTCGTTCGCTACGACCTGATGTTCCTGTTCGCGTACGCGGTTGCGTTCTTCGGCGCCTACCTGCTCGGCCGAGAGCTGGGACTCGGCCCGGGGGCGGCGACCGTGGTCGGCGTCGCGTACGCGTTCGCCCCGTTCCGCCTGGAGCAGGACGGCCACATGCAGGTCATCTCGAGCGGGGGCATCCCGTTATCGCTCGCGCTGGCGATTCGGGGGTACCGTCGAGGACTTCCGGGATGGGTCCTGGTGGCGTGGGTGGTCGCGACCTGGCAGCTCCTTCTCGGGTTCACGCTGGGCCTTCCTCTCGCGTATCTGCTTGCGACCCTGTTCGCGATCGGAGCGGTCGTGTGGTGGCGGCGGGGACGGCCGCCGATCCCACGCGGCCTCGCCATCGCGACCGTCGCGGGAGCGCTGCTCTTCGTGGGCACCGGGATCGGGCTGAGTCGCCCGTACCTGCACGTCGCCGATCAGCATCCCAACGCAAAGCGGACCCCCGAGGACGTCGAGGCGTTCGCGGCGCCCCCGTGGGCCTACGTGGTGGCGCCGGACGAGAACCTCGTCTGGGGGGACGCGACCGCCCCGCTTCGGGACACCCTGTCCAACGTGCCCGAGGAAACGCTCTTTCCCGGGCTGGCGGCCTTGGTGCTCGCCATCGCGGGCCTCGGGTCCAGCGCTTTTCCGCGCTGGCTGCGGGTGGGCCTCGGGACCGGAGTCCTGGTGACGGTGATCCTGGCGATGGGATTCCGCGGACCGGGCGTCGTCGCATACCTGTGGCCCTATCGATGGATCTACGAGCTCCTACCCGGATGGCAGGCGATTCGCGTCCCGGGCCGCCTGGACACGTTCACGGCGCTCGGCCTCGCGCTGCTCGCCGGTGCCGGCCTGGCGCGCGTGACCGCCTGGGCCCGGACCCGCGGCGGCGTGGTCGCGTGGCGAGGCGGCGCGACTGTGGCGGCCGCGTTCGTGCTCGTGATCCTGATCGAGGGCCGCGGACTCCCGTTCGACCCGTTCGACACGCAGGCGCAGCCCACGGTGCCGCCCGTGCCGCCCTCGGCGGCTTCGGTCCCCGCGCCCCAGCTCCACCTTCCGGCGGATAGGGCGAGCGACAACCGCCGCTATGTCCTGTGGTCGACCGACGGCTTTCCGAAGATCGTCAACGGGCGCTCGAGTCTCAATCCCTCGTTCACCGCCAGGCTCATTCGCCGCGAGGAGGGCTTCCCGGACCGCGCGACCGTCAGGCGCCTCGAGCGGCTGGGGGTCCGGAGTGTCGTCCTACACACGAACCGGGTTGCGCGCACGCCGTGGGAGCAGGCAGCCTCCAAGCCCGTTGCCAAACTGCCCCTCACCCGGGAGCGCAAGGGCGGCCTCCTCATCTACGTGCTGCACGGCTCCGGGTAAGGCGGCCGGGGCTATCTGGTCGGCGAAGGCGCCAACAGGGGCTCCACCCGTTCCTCGCTTCGCTCGCGAGCGCGCAGAACCAGGAGCGTTGCGGCCGAGAGCGCGGCCGAGCCGGCGATGAGCGCAAGGGCGGGGGTGCCGTGCGAGAGCGGCGTGTTGGGGTCGCCGGCGAGCGTCGGGCCGACGGCCGAGACGACGGCCCATGCCGGGATCGCGATCGCCGCGAGGCGCAGATCGGCCAGGCGGGTGCGAGGAGTCGCCCTGGCGGCGAACACGACAGCGGCCGCGACGGCCGCGAATAGGGGCAGGGCGGCAAGCCAGCCGTTGCGGACGCCCGCGGTGGTCAGGACCGTGTGCTCGAGGTCGCTGCCGCCGATGTCGCGCGCCCAGGTCGCCGTCCCGTTGTCCCCGAGCAGGGGGTAGGTCATCGACGCGGCGAGCATGAAAATCGCGGACGGGATCGCCATCGCCAGCGTCAGCGCGGGCATCCGTCTGTATGCCACAGCGAGCCCGAGTGCCAGGAAGGGAAGCGCGGGAATCAAGAACCTCGGGCCGGGGGTTCCGCCGCCGAACGGCAGCCAGTAGCCGGAGTTGTAGAGGAAGAAGACCGCGGTCACAGCGAGGATCACGTTCGCCTCGGCTCTCCATCGGCCCTGGCGCATGAGAAACGCGCCCGCGACCGCGATGGCGAGCACTGGAGTCAGCGTGAGCACGCCGCGACTCGCGACGAGCAGATCAAGCACCGCGCCAGGCCGCGGGACCCCGATCCCGAAGAACCCCGGGTCGTTCAGCCCGAGCACCGCGTGTCCCGAGTAGCCCTGGACGGCCACTGCCGAGGAGTACGCGAAGTCGAACGGCGAGCCCAGCGCCCACCAGTTGAAGGCGAGGGCGGGTGCGGCGCCGATCACCGCCGCCAGTCCGTAGGCGAGCGTCCTCGGTAGCCGCGGAGCGCTCCGCGCAAGCGCATAGATGAGCAGGATCAGCCCCAATAGGCCGAGCGGATACTCAAACGTCACGGCCAGTCCGGCGGCCAAGCCCGCAACCGCAACGGGAGCGAGCCTCGGCGGCCCCTGGCGCTCGCGGAACAGGATCGCGAACCCCGCGAAGCCCAGCGCCGCGGCTGCGACGTGGGAGAAGTACTCGGCCGCGAACGTCATAACGACCGTTCCGAGGCCGAGGGTGATCGCCGCTGCGGTTCCATAGCCGGGCTCAACGCGATCCGCCCCCCATCGGACGAGCAGCAAAAGCAAGACCGCCGGGATCACCGCCCCGAGGAGCGTCAGTGCCCACACCATCGGAGTTTCGTCCTCGACCTGGCCCTCGACCTGCATCGCCCGCTGCGGGTCGAAGCCGAATTGAAGGACGTACGGGTATGAGTGTCCGGGCGGCGCCCACTGCGGATGGTCTGCTTGGCTTGCGTTCTGCGCGGCGTCGCGGGAGACCGACCACGCATCCGCCGCGTCCAGGGCCAGGTATTCGGGAAGGGTCAGGAGCGGGAGCCCCGGGGCCTTGACCGAGTAAAAGTGACCGTCGACCCACGCCTTGTCCTTGGTCTGCCAGTGCCATGGGTCGATGCTCGCGCGACCGTCCGCGAGCGCGCGAACCTGTGCGAAATGGGCCAGCTGCGCCCAGCCCATCGTGTGCATGACCAGGCCCCACGCGATGCCAAGGCAGGCGATCGCTGCGAGGCCGGGCCGGGCCCGAACCGGCTCGGCCATCCGGCGTAGCCGCATCACGGGGCAGAGATTTTAGGAGCGCGCGCTCGGCAGAGAGCCATGGTCCACGGAACGGGCGAGCTGAACTCGGTCACCTCGAGGTGCGCCTCCAGAAACCCGATGAAACCCCGCCGTGACCAGTGGTTGAGGTGTCCGGGCGTGTTGCCGAGATCGCCGAGGTACTTGAGGCGGGCGATGTTCAGTCCCCGCCAGAGGGGTTCCCGGGGCACGCTGACGATTGCCCACGGATTCGCGAGCCGCGCGACCATCGCGATTCCGGCATCCGGGTCTGGGAGGTGCTCCAGGACCTCGCAGCAGACGACGAGCTCGGCCGCGTCCCGCGCCGGATCGAGCTCCTCAACCGCAGCTGCGCGAAACTCGACGTCGAGCCCGGCATCCTGCGCGCGCCGTCGTGCCTCGGCGATCACCTCCGGCGAGGCGTCCGTTCCGCGCACCCGCAGACCTCGCGCAGCGAGGCGCTGCGCGAGCTCGCCCTCCCCACAACCGACCTCGTGGACGTCCCTGGCGCCCGTCCGCTCAGCCAGCGCGAGCAGCCGGCTGATGAACCCGCCGACAAGACGCCGCTCGACCGGATTTGACGTTCCGTACTTGTCGTAGACGTTCCCGCCGGCCACCTCGGGGTCCGCCGCGATCCCGCTCAGACGCGGACCTCGCTTCGCTCGCGCTTCGAGGTCCGGCCGCGAAGCTCATGCCGCTCGCCCGGTTCGACCTCGCGTCCCTCACCACCCGGCTCGTAGTGGGAGGGCTCTATCCCCGCCTCGAGCTCCAGCCGCCGGACCCGCTCGAAAGTCCGCTGCGCGATCACGCGCTGGCCGGCCAGCGCGTCGCCCACGACCCCGAGGCCGAACATCTGCACGGCGGTCAGCGCCAAGATCGCTCCGAGGATCAGCGACTGGATGTGGCCAGTGGTGTCGCCATTGACGATCCAGTCGAGGAGAAACGGCATGAAGGCGGCGAGCGCGGCGAGCGCGAAGCCGATCGCCACGAGGGTGAAGACCCGTAGGGGCTCGTAAAGGACGTAAGTGCGGAAGACGGCGAGCGCGTTTCGAGACACGTAGCGCGCGGTGGAGTCGACGAGGCGCGAATCGCGCGTCTTCGGGTTGCTGGCGATCGGGACATGCTCGATCGCGACGAGCATCTTGCCCGCCTGGATCACGCTCTCGAGCGTGTACGTGTAGTTGGAGACGACGACCAGCTGGAGAGCCGCCTCGCGGTTGTAGGCGCGAAAGCCGGAGGTCGTGTCCGGGATGTCGGTGCCGGAGGCCCGGCGCACCACCCAGCTGCCGAGCCGCTGCAGGAGCTTCTTGGATGCCGAGAAGTGCTCGACGTCCTTGACCTGGCGATCGCCCACGACCATGTCCGCGCGGCCTTCGAGTATCGGTTCGACGAGCTTGGGCATGTCGCCGGCCTGGTACTGGTTGTCGGCGTCCGTGTTGACGATGACGTCGGCGCCGAGCTTGAGGCAGGCGTCGAGGCCCGCCTGGAATGCCGCGGCCAGGCCCTTGTTGTTCGTGAGCCGGACGATGTGGTCCACGCCGTTCGCGCGGGCCACCTCGACGGTGCGGTCGGTCGAGCCGTCGTCGACGATGAGCCACTCGACGGCGTCGAATCCGGGGAGCTCGCGCGGGAGCTCGGCGAGCACCTGCGGGAGCGTCGTCTCCTCGTCGAGGCACGGAATCTGGATCACCAGCTTCATGCCGGGCCATGGTAGGGGCCTGAGGACGTCCACCTGCGCAGCCACCGCCCAAGCCGGGTTAGCGTGCGTGCATGGAGGCGACCGCCCAGATCCTGTCGGCGGTCTCGCTGCCCCTGTTCGAGGGGAGCGAGCTGGTCAAGGCGATCACGATCCCGCTGTTCACAGGGGCGATCGGATACGTCATCAACTGGACCGGGGTCTGGATGCTGTTCTACCCCGTGCGGTTCGCAGGCTTCCGTCTGCCGGGGCTCGCCCCGCTGGTCACGCTGCTGCCACGGCGGGTCCAGCAGGTCCCCGGCTTCATGCACGGCGCGGTCGGATGGCAGGGGATCATCCCGTCGCGGGCCGCGAAGATGGGCTCGATCGCCGTCGACAAGGGGATCGCCAAGCTGGGCAGCCCCAGCGAGTTCTACCGGCAGCTCGATCCGGAGCGGATCGCCGAGCACATCCTCGCCACATCCCGGGAGGACATCCACGACGTCGTCGAGCGAATCATGCGGCGCGAGCACGGCGGGCTGTGGGACGACCTGCCCCCGCGGGCGCGCGAGGCGGTCCATTCGCGGGTTCAGGAGCAGCTGCCGCAGATCGTCCGCGAGGTGACCGAGGAGATCGGCGACAACATCGATCAGCTACTCGACGTGAAACTGATGGTGATCCGCCAGATGGAGGAGCGGCCGGAGCTCGCGAACCGGGTCTTCCGGGACGTCGGCGAGCGCGAGCTGCGGCTGATCGTGAATCTGGGGTTCGTCTTCGGGCTCTTGTTCGGGATCCCGGTCGTGGGGATCACGCTGCTGCTGCCGTACTGGTGGGTCCTGCCGGTCTGCGGCGTGGTCGTGGGGTGGGTCACGAACTTGCTGGCCATCTACATGATCTTCGAGCCGGTCGAGCCCCGCCGCATCGGTCCGCTGCTGCTCCACGGTCTCTTCCTGCGGCGCCAGCGCGAGGTGGCCGGCACCTATGCCGGGATCATCGCGGACGACATCGTCACGATCGGGAACATCGGCGGGCAGCTCATGCACGGGCCGCGCTCAGACCGGACGCGGCGGCTCCTCGAGACCTCGCTGAGGCCGGCGGTGGACCGCGCGGCGGGCGGAACGGTTACGCGCGAGGCCGTACGGCTCGCGGTCGGGCTGCGCGAATACGAGACCATTCGCGAATCCGTGGCGGCCGAGGCCGCGAGCTACACCATGACGCCGCTGACCGACCCCGAATTCAACCGACGCCAGAGCGAGAGGGTGGAGGAGCTCCTCAGCTCTCGGATGCGGGAGATGTCGTATCCGGACTTCGTCGAGCTCCTGCGCTCGGCGATCCGCGAGGACGAGTGGCTGCTCTACCTGCACGGCGCCGTGCTCGGGTTCGGCGCGGGGCTGGTCCATCTGGCGCTCTTCGGTGTCTGAGATGACGCCGGGCGAACAGGAACGTAGTTCGTCGCTAGCGGGATTGCCGGCGCTCGCCCGGCTCGCGGCTTCGGCATGGTGGCATGCCACGGAGCGAGGAGCCGGCCTGACGCTCGACCTCGGTTCGCGGGCCGTCCGCACGGCGCTCGGGAGCTCGCCGGCACCGTCGAACCGCGACACAGGTGAAAGCCCCACGTCGCCCGAGGGCGACTCCGAGACGAGGCGCACGTCGCTTCGCGAGCGGGGGAAGGAGCTCCTCGCAAGGTCAGCGGACGTCACCCAGGACGAGGAGCTCCATCCGGCCTATGCGCGGATCCTGGACAACCTCTCGCCTGACGAGGCGCGGATCCTGCGCCTGCTCGCGACGAACGGACCGCAGCCCGCGATCGACGTGCGGCGAGGGCTGCCACTGATGTCCGAGCTGGTGTCGCCGGGCCTCAACATGATCGGCGCCGAGGCCGGCTGCCGGTATCCGGACAGAGTGGCGGCCTATCTCGACAACCTGAACCGGCTCGGCCTGATCTGGTTCTCGCGGGAGACCCTGCGGGACATCAACCGCTACCAGGTGCTCGAGGCGCAGCCCGAGGCGATCCAGGCGATGCGCGACGCCGGCCGAACGGCGCGCACCGTGCGCCGCAGCATCCACCTCACCCCGTTTGGGACCGACTTCTGCGAGGTCTGCCTGCCGCTGGACCCGCCGGAGCGGTCGGGGACCGAGGTCGGGGCGTAGGGCTAGTCGGAGAGCTCGACCCGCTCGATGACCTGCGGCTCGAGCGGGCGGTCCCCGGGGCCCGTCTCAGTGCCCTCGATCGCGTCGACCGCGTCCATGCCGTCGGTCACCCGGCCGAAGACCGTGTGCTTTCCGTCGAGCCACGGCGCTGCCTCGGTGGTCACGATGAAGAACTGCGAGCCGTTGGTGTTGGGCCCTGCGTTCGCCATCGCCAGCGCACCGCGCACGATCTTGTGCTCGTTGATCTCGTCCTCGAACGTGTATCCCGGCCCGCCGGTCCCGGTGCCCTCGGGGCAGCCGCCCTGGAGCATGAAATCGCGGATCACGCGGTGGAAGATGAGCCCGTCGTAGAACCCGTCGCCCGCGAGCTTGCGGAAGTTCGCGACCGTCTTGGGAGCGTCCTCGTCGAAGAGCTCCAGCGCGATGGGACCCGCATTCGTGGAGAGGATCGCCTGCGACACGCTGCGGACTCTAGCGACGAGGGGTTCGCCGGACGTTCACGCCAACTGCCACGCGCCCCCAGCCGGGCGCTTATCCTCCCGGCCATGTCGTACGGGCGAGGCCGCGGATGACGCGTCGCGCGCAGGGAATCGCGGTCGCGCTTGCCGTGATCCTCGGGATCGCGCTCGCCTCCGGTGGCGTCCTCGTCCTTGCCGGCTCGAGTCACAAAGGCTCGACCCTCGTGACCGGCAAGGTCCTGGTCGGCACCAATGGCCCCGACCGCCTGATCGGCACCGTCCGCCACGATGAGATCGACGGCCGTGGCGGGCCGGACGTGGTGCGGGGGCGCCGCGGCGCGGACGCCCTGAAGGGTGGCTCCGGTCGCGACAGGGTCGCCGGCGGCAAGGGCTTCGATCACGTCTACGGCGGTGGCGGCCGCGACACCATTCGGGTACGGGACGAACGGCCGGACACGATCGAGTGCGGCCCCGGGCGCGACGTCGCGTGGGTCGACCGGATCGAGGACGGCGTCTATGACTGTGAGGTGCTCCGGACACCTGGCCCCTCACATGCGAGCCCGGAGCGATGACCGAGCGCGAGCAGCACGATCCGTTCCAGCCCGACGGGGAGGAGCGCTCCGACGACCAGATGGGCCGTCGCGAGTTCCTCGCGCGGACCGCCGGGCTCGCGGGGCTCGCGGGGCTGGCAACAGTGCTTCCGGCCGAGACCCTGATCTCCGAGGCCGCCAAGGTGCAGACTCGGACCGCGCTGCCGAGCCCACGCAACATGCCGATCGACACCTTCGTCGTGCTGATGATGGAGAACCGCTCGTTCGACCACTACTTCGGGTCGTTCCCCGGCGCGGACGGCAAGAACAGGGGGCTGAGCTATCCCGACGCACACGGCAAGCGGCATCCGACACACCGCCTCGCTCCGGACTTCCAGGGTTGCGGATTCCAGGATCCCGATCACAGTTGGGAGGGTGGGCGCGAGGAGTACGACCACGGCAAGCTCGACGGCTTCTACACGGCGAACGACGAGTATGCGATCGGCTACTACGAACAGAAGGACCTCCCGTTCATCCCGCACGCGGCGAGGGCGTTCACCCTCTACGACCGTTACTTCTGCTCGCTGCTCGGCCCGACGTTCCCGAACCGCCACTACATGTGGGGCGCCCAGTCAGGCGGCCAGACCACCAACGTCATCCCCGCGGAAGAGCTCGGAGACCAGTGGGAGACGATCTTCGACCGCGCGACCGCCAGGGGGGTGACCGCCCGCTACTACGCGTTCGACCAGCCCTTCGCCGCCCTGTACGGCGACCGCGCCACGCCGTGGATCCGGCGGACCGAGGACTACCTGGCCGACTGCGCGGCGGGCACCCTGCCGAACATCGCGTTCGTCGATCCGCCATTCCTTGACGGCGGCGGGGGTGATGGCCTCTCGGGCGACGAGCATCCCCACGGGGACATCCGCATCGGGCAGGCGTTCATGGCCCGGATCACCCACGCCTTCCTCAACTCCCCGCAGTTCCGCCGCGGCGCGATGTTCATCAACTACGACGAGTGGGGAGGGTTCTTCGACCACGTGGCCCCGCGCTTCGTGCCCGACGGCCGCCAGAGCCCGAAGCTGTCGAAGACGTTCGGCGTCACCGGCTTCCGCATCCCCGGCGTCGCGATCTCCCCGTACGTCCGCCGCGGCCACGTCAGCCACGCCACCGTCACCCACGAGTCGATCCTGAAGATGATCTCCTATCGGTTCGACCTCGGATTCCTGAACGTGCGGCACCGGTATGCCTCGCAGATCGCCCGCACATTCACGTGGGATCACCCGAACTTCGAGGTCCCCGATCTGCCGAATCCCGCTCCGCCTGTGACGACGCCATGCTCGCTTCAGGCCTCATCGAGCTCCGCGCGCGAGGAGCATGTCGAGGCGAGGCAGGAGGAGCGGGAGGGGCCTGGTATGGGCTCGCCGGAGTGGCGCCGCTATCTCGACCGGCTGGGGTTTGAGCTCAATCCCTCTAGCGCCGTCGCCGTGTTCGGCAACACGCCGAACGCGCGCGCGCTCGATGCGCTCTGGAAGCAGAGGCTGACTTCATGAGGCGTCGGCGGTTTCTGGCACTGATCGCGACGGTCGGCGCCTTGAGTGCCATCGCTGCCGCGCCGAGCGGGGCGGGCGCGGTGCCCTACTTCAAGCACGTCTTCATCGTCATGCTCGAGAACGAGGACGCCTCGTCCACCTTCGGCAAGCGCAGTGAGGCGCCGTACCTGGCCCAGACGCTCAGGCAGCGCGGCGCCTTCGTGCCCAACTACTACGGCATCGCGCACAACTCGCTCACGAATTACATCGCGATGGTCAGCGGACAGTCGGCGAACATCCAGACTCAGGCCGATTGTCAGGTCTACAACGACGTTGAGCCCGGGACGCCGACGTCCGACGGCCAGTACCTCGGCACCGGGTGTGTGTACCCGGTCGGCACGCAGACGATCGCCAACCAGCTCCAGGAGTTCGGGTACCGCTGGAAGGGCTACATGGAGGACATGAACGCGGCCGCTCCGAAGGGCAAGGAGTTCCCCTGCCGGCATCCCGCCATCGGCCAGCGCGATCCCTGGCAGGACGCCGAGCCGGGGGACCAGTACGCGACGCGGCACAACCCGTTCGTGTACTTCCACTCGATCATCGACTTCCGGACCTGCCGACGGCACGACGTCGGCTTCTCGCACCTCCGCAAGGATCTTCGCCACAAGCGCACCACGCCGAACTATGTGTTCATCACGCCCAACCTCTGCCACGACGGCCATGACGAGCCGTGCGTCACGGGTGCTCCCGGCGGTCTGAAGTCGATCAACCGCTGGCTGCGCAAGAAGATGCCCGGGATCCTGCGATCGCCGGCATTCAAGGACCGCGGGCTTCTGATCGTAACCTTCGACGAGGCCGAGGCGACCGGGCCGGAGGCCGACTCGTCCGCCTGCTGCAACGAAAAGCCGGGGCCGAACATGATCCCGCCCGAGACGCCCGGTGCGCTCAACCCGGGCCCGGGGGGCGGCCGCGTCGGCGCGGTCATGGTCTCACCGTGCATCAGGCGCGGGACGGTTTCCAAGCAGCGCTACAACCACTACTCGCTGTTGCGCTCGATTGAGAAGAACTTCCAGCTGCCGTACCTGGGCTATGCGGGGCAGCCCGGGCTGCGGCCATTCGGCGCCGACATCCTCAACCGCCCCGGGTGCGGCCAGTAGGCGCGTGTGACAAGCGTCCCCACAGCAGGGCCGTCGGCTCATTAGGCTGCTTTCCGGAATGGATTCCACCGAGCAGGAGGTTCGCATGGAGCTGCCCTGCGAGCCGGAGAGCGTCGGGGACGCGCGACGCGCTGTGGCGGAGCTTGCCGAACGTCTCGGGGTCGACGACGTAGACGACGTGCGGATCGCCGTCAGCGAGGCGGTCGGAAACGCGATCGTGCACGCCTACCGGGACGGCAACCCCGGAAGGATCCGCGTCTTTGCACGCGAGAAACGGGCGCGCCTTCTGGTCACGGTGGCGGACGACGGCATCGGCATGGCGCCCCATCCGGGGAGCGAGGGCCTGCGAATCGGCATCCCGCTGATCACAAAGGTGTGCGAAGACGTTCGCTTCGCGTCAACCGATGACGGGACGACGGTCTCCATGAGCTTCGCGGCGCACGCGGCTTGCAGCGCCGAGGCCTGAGCGCTCAGCGCGCCGGCCCGAGCGTATCCGCGCTGAGCGCCGGGTAGACGTTGAGGTAGTAGCGCGCGGTGGGGTCCAACCGCCGGCCCGTGAGCATTCCGCGGGTGGTGATGCCGGGATTTGCCTGGGGGCGGCCGTCGAAGTCCATGAACTGCCCGGCCTCGTCCACGCTACGGCTCCCGAAGGCCGTGATGCCCGGGAGGGCGACGACCTTCCCGGCGTCGCGGGAGAGGCTGCGGGTGCCCGGCTTGGCGAGCCAGATCGCGACCGCGCGCTCGCTGCCTCCGCCGGATGTTGCTCGCTCGGGACGGCGGGAGGTGGTGCCGTCGCGGTATAGGTACCTGCCCAGTCGCACATGGGCGACCGGATCGGGTCGAAGCTCCAAGAGGCGAGTGAGGTTGGTCGCGACCAGGTTCGATGCGGTGGGGCCGGCGCCCTCGGTCTCGAGCTTGTGCTGGTGCCCGGCCGGATCGTGGTCGTCCGTGTCGTTCACGCACGTCGCCGGGCCGCCCTGGTCCGGGGGCCCGTAGTAGTTGAACGCGCCGGGCAGGCTGGAGAACGCCCAAGCGGGCTCTTCGTAGCCGATCATGTCGTCGGCGAGGCCGATCTGGAACCGGTTGGCCGCGTAGGCGTGCCAGGTCGGCACCGGTGGGTTCGGCCGCTCGGGACAGCCGGCATCGTCGATCCCCCAGGGGCCGCCCACCATGAGCGCGGGGAAGGCCTCGCCGGGATTCCCCAGGAACTGGAGGTCGGGGCCGACGTCGACCGTCGCCACCGAGGTCTTCAGGTCCCGTCCGGTGCGGCCGCTCGGAACCCCATGCGTGTAGAGCTGCCGCTTTCCGAAGAGCCCGGCGGCGGCCGCCGCCTTGAAGAGGTTGTTCTCGAGAGGGGCGAAGAAGACATCGCGCCTGGAATGGACGTCCCCCGCCCCAAGCTCGTGTGCGCCCGCGACGCTTGTCGCGGTGGCCCGCGCGAGCGCCTCGCCCGTGGCCTGCGCCTGCGAGTAACAGGCGTCCGGATCCTCCGGGCATCCGACCGGCGGGACGGTGGTCGGGTCCTCCTCGGACCCGTTGTCGCCCACGAGGAACATCGCCATGCCGCCCACCTCGCGCTGGAGCTCGCGGTGGAAGTAGCCTGGCCAGTCGGATGAGATGTCGTAGGGCGCCGCGTCCGAGTGGCCGATCTCCTGGTTGTGCGCTGCGAGGTTCAGCATCGTCGCGATCGGCTTGCCGGTTGGCGTGCGCGCCTGCAGGACACGCGCCTTCGGGTCGACCGCGGCGGGGGAGCCGTCATCGGCTGTCGTGGGGAAGTTCTTCGAAAGTTCCACGCTGACCCGCGCGGGCATCGTGGGGGGCCCGTCCCCCTCCTGATTGACGCGGAAGTGGCTGGCCCACAGCGTCGCGGGCCGGCGATGGTCGTAGGCCCGGGCGGCCGCAACGGCCACCTGGTGCTCCAGGAAGGTCATGTAGTAGTCGTCGATCCCGGAGTTCTCGCCGACGGCTCCCCCCACGCCCGGAAGATCATCCGGGACCGGCGGAGCGCCGTAGATGCCCACGGTGTCCGGGGAGGACTCGTTGTGATTGGCGCTGACGATCACGTCGTCGATGCCGGGGCGAAGCTGCTTTGCCTCGCGGCGCATGGCCGTCGTGTAGTTCTCGAAGAGCCCCTGGGCGACCACCGAGACGATCACGACCGTGCGGCTGCCGTCCGAGATGGCGAGCGCACGGGCGTCGATCGGGTCGTGGACGATCCCGGCCGGATGGTCCACTCCGCCGGAGATATAGATCCCGTCCCAGCGCCCGTTGTGGTTCGCGTCGCAGTAGGGCTCGGGAACACCGTCGGGGTAGTTGAAGTCGCCGGAGCCATCGGCGTCGACGTACGGCTCGTCGAAGGCCCACCGCCTCGGCCCGTCCATCGCGCCCGGGCAGCTCGCGAATGCGGGGGGCCTGGCAGCGGAGTCGCTTGCAGGCGGTGGAGTGATGTTCGAACGGCCGGCGCCAACCTCGTAGGGAGCGCCGGCAGCGCCAGCCGATGCGGGCCCGAGGGCCGCGGCGCCCAGGGAGAGGCAGAAGAGCGGCGTCAGCACTGCCCGTCGCAGATGATCCCGGCGTCCGTACCGCATCGCCGCGTCAGCGTAGGGCGAGTAGGGGCGGGATGCGCCGGTTCACCGACCTGGGCAAGGAGGGTGAGCAACACCGGCGGCCAAGCGATCGAGCGGTGCGTTTGTCAGGCATACCCTGACAAACGCACCTTTCGGCAGCCGGAGGGCCGCCTCGTGGCCCCCACCCACGCTCGCGCTGCCAATGCGGCACGGCTCAGTGGAACCGGCGCACCGCAAGCGATACGGGTCTACCTTTTCTGGTCGGATGGGGATCGGGATCAGGCGAAGGAGCGCCGCGCTGTTCGCCGCGCTGTGTGTGCTCGTCGTGCCCTCCGTCGCGCTCGCGGCGTTTCCGGGCAACGACCCGAGCGAGAGCCCGCGGGTGAACACGCCGAACGACCCCGGGTTCGACCGCTGTGAGGCCGACGACCCCGACACGCCGCCGGCCGACTGCTCCAGCTACTTCGACGAGCAGTTCGGCTCGTTCGGGTTCAGCCCCGACTCGGCCAACGAGGCTCCCGGCGTCCCCCATAACGTCGGCGCCACCCGGTACGTCGACTGCTCGCAGCTCGATCAGCAGGGGAGGGACGCGAACGTGGCCGCGGGCGACCCGGAGTGCTCGCAGATCTCCGGCGTCCGAGCCGACACCGCGTGGAAGTACTCGCCGGGCAGCCCGAAGGTCACCGTGGCGATCCTGGACACCGGCATCCGGTGGCAGGCTCGCGAGCTGGTGGACAAGGTCCATCTGAACCGCGACGAGCTTCCGCTACCGAAGCACGCCGATGGCTCGGACTGTGGCACCTACGACTGCAACGGCGACGGCGCCTTCAACGTCGAGGACTACGCCGACGACCCGCGGGTGCATGACGACGCGGGCGACACCGAGTCGGACTCGATGCTCGACGGCTCGGATCTCATCGCCACCTTCTCCGACGC
>JBJMKM010000009.1:0-38579 GCA_045805825.1 Solirubrobacterales bacterium | reverse complement strand
TACCTTGGATGGCAATGACTTCGATGGAGGTATCGGATGGCAATCGCGACTACGGAGCAAGGGGTCGTCGACAACGTCGCCAAGCAGCTCTTCATCGGCGGCGAGTGGCGCGACGCCAGCGGCGGCGCGACCCTCGCCGTCGAGGATCCGGCGACCGGCGAGCCCCTGTGCGAGGTGGCGGACGGCACGCCGGAGGACGCGAAGGCGGCGCTCGACGCGGCCGTCTCCAAGCAGGCCGAGTGGGCGGCCACTCCCCCCAACGAGCGGTCGGAGATCCTGTGGCGCGTCTTCGAGGCGCTGAACGAGCACGCTGACGACCTCGCCCTGCTCATGACGTTGGAGATGGGCAAGGCGATCGCCGAGTCGAAGGCCGAGATCGCGTACTCGGCCGAGTTCTTCCGCTGGTTCTCGGGCGAGGCGCTGCGGATCGACGGCTACTACAAGGTCGCGGGCAACGGCGCCTCACGCGTGCTGGTGATGCGCCAGCCGGTCGGCCCGTGCTTCTTCATCACGCCGTGGAACTTCCCGATGGCGATGGGCACGCGCAAGGTGGGCCCAGCAATCGCCGCGGGCTGCACGATGGTCTGGAAGCCTCCGCAGCAAACCCCCCTGTCGGCGTTCGCGCTCACCCAGCTGCTGGAGGAGGCGGGCCTTCCGGGCGGTGTCCTGAACGTGATCACGAGCTCGTCGTCCAGCTCAGTGGCCGAGCCGATCGTCTCCGACACGCGGCTGCGGAAGCTCTCATTCACCGGCTCCACGGAGGTGGGGCGCAAGCTGATCGCCCAGTCGGCCGACAACGTCCTCAAGGTGTCGATGGAGCTCGGCGGCAACGCGCCGTTTCTGATCTTCGACGACGCCGATCTGGACGCGGCGGTTGAGGGCGCGATGATCGCGAAGATGCGCAACATCGGCGAGGCCTGCACCGCCGCGAACCGCTTCCACGTGGCGGACTCGGTCGCCGGTGACTTCGCGGAGCGCCTCGCGGAGCGCATGCGCAAGCTGCGTGTCGGACGGGGCACCGAGGACGATGTGGACGTGGGCCCGCTCATCGATGACGACCAGCGGGGCAAGGTGGCTGACCTCGTCGAGGACGCCGTCGGCAACGGCGCGAAGGCCCTGGTTGGCGGCGCCACCGTGGACGGCGCCGGCTATTTCTACGAGCCGACGGTCCTGGCCGATGTGCCGCCGGAGGCCCGACTCCTGAAGGAGGAGATCTTCGGCCCGGTGGCGCCTGTCGCCTCGTTCGAGTCCACCGAGGATGCGATCTCCGCGGCGAACGACACCGAATACGGGCTTGTCGCGTACGTGTTCACCAGCGACCTCAAGCGAGCGCTGACCGTATGCGAGGGCCTCGAGACCGGCATGGTGGGCCTGAACCAGGGCATGGTGTCCAACGCCGGCGCGCCGTTCGGCGGCGTCAAGCAGTCCGGGATCGGGCGCGAGGGCGGCAACGAAGGCATCGACGAGTACCTCGAGACGAAGTACGTCGCCGTAAACCTCTGAGCCGAATCCCGCGCCGCCACGCGCGTCCCACGCGCTGGGCTAGGTGCCCTCCGGGTTCTTCGGCGGGTGGTTGAAGACCCACCTCTGATGCGGCGACAGCTTCGAGTGAGTGATCGGCACCGGGGCGAGCGGCGTTTGGTCGAAGTCGAAGGACTCGCTGTAGTCGTAGGCCGTTCGGTCGCGATCGCTCAGCGGGTTGAGGCCGAAAGTGTGCTCGGTGAACGCCAGCATCGACGCGATCGACGCCTCGTTCGAGTCGACGTAGCCCGGGCGCGCCCACGGGCTGACGATCACCATGGGCGTCCTCATGCCGAGCCCCTGCGGCGGCGTCACATGGTCGTAGAAGCAACCGCAGTCGTCGTAGAGGATGAAGATCGCGGTCGAGTTCCAGTCGGGGCCGTTCTGGACGCTGCGGACGACGTTGCCGATCCAGTTGTCGCCCGCCTTCATCGAGTCTGAGTTGTGCTGAGAGACCTGGACGCTTGGCAGCACGACGCTGAAGTTCGGCAGAGTCCCGGCGTGGGCGTCATCGAGGACGGCCCTGCGATCGACCTGATTCTGCCGACGCGGTGTGTACAGGCACTTCGCGTAGTTCGGGCAGATCGCCCATAGGTAGCCACCTCCTTCGTGCGGACCCTCGGCATAGAGCTTCCAGCTCAGATCAGCGTGATCCAGGCGGTCCATGATCGTCGGGACGGGCTTCACCCGCGTCGGGCGGTAGGCGCCGCCGTAGGGGTACTGGTCGGTGTCAAGCCCGTACCACGGGACGCACGCAGGCTGGAGGCTGATCGGACCGCCCGGAGTCGCCTGCCACGGCGCGTCGAGGCGCGAGTCGCAACCCCAGCCCGGGGCGCCCTGGTTGGGCGACTCGCCCGGCCTGTCCCCCGTGAACCCGTCGAGCGTCGTCGAGACGAGCTCGATGTGGGCGCCGTAGCTCGGCACGCTGTCGAGCTGAAAGGTCCGGTCCGACAGCGTGAACGACGTGGCCAGGCGCCAGAGATTCGGGATCTGGTCCTGCATGTACTGCGTGAAGCAGCCGTAGTCCAGCGCGGGCCGGTCCTCCTCCGGCCGGCATCCGTGGATCGTCCCGAAGCCGTCCATGCGGCCGCCGTGGATCGATCGGTTCTGGGCCCTCGTCTGGTGATCGACCTTGGGGACGATGTCCGGCGACCTCCTGAGAGGGATCGTCGAGCCGTCGGGGAGCGTGCCCTGGGTGGCCCCGTCACAGGTTCGCGTCTGCGCGCACAGGCGCCCGAAGACGTTGTCGAAGCTGTGGTTCTCCTGGTAGACGATCACGACGTGGCGGATCGGGCTGACCTCTGGGGGAGGCACCCCCGGATCGAGGTTGTGAAGCACGGAGCCGCGGTTCGGGATCCGGTCGTACGCGCATCCCCGGCAGTTCGGGGCTGGGAAGGAGAAGCGCCACCGGTAGACCTTCGGGTTGCCCAGTGCATCCGCGGCCATCGCGTACCTCACGGTGTGGCGGCTGACCTTCTCGACGGAGACCCCTTCCCCGCGCTTCGTGCCGCCCGCTTCGCAACCGGATGATGCGATCGTAGCCCGGCCCTTTTTCGCCGTGACCGCGTACCGGCACTGCGAGCGGGAGCCTTTGGAGTCCGTCGCGGCGATCTCGAGCTGTGGCAGCGGCCCGATGCCGGTGGTCGGGTTGCCGATGTTGCCCCGCACCGAGACGGTGTGGATCAGCTGGCCGCCGGACTCGTGACGCCAGGCCGCCCGGGTTATGTCCCGGTTGGCGATGCGACCGCGCGGATCGAACTGGACATCTCCGCTGCGATCCCGAATGCTGCCTTTGTCGGCAAGGGCCGGCGCAGTGCAGATCAGAAGCGCCACGATCGCCCCCGGCACGATCGCCAGAACTCGGTTTATCTGATCCGCCCCCTTCGCGCTGCTCGCCGCCTACCGGAGTTGTATAACCGATCAGCGGGCGGCAAGTTGCGGGCGGGCGCCCATGCCGCCCCTCGGGTCGCGCCCACCGCGTCTCAGCGTCTCAGTGGCCGAGCAGCGTCCCCAGCAGCCCGCTCGAGGAGCGCTTCTCGAGATAGCACTGGTGGTACTCCTCGGCGCGCCAGAACGGAGCGGCAGACTCGACCTCGGTCACGATCGGGTCGCGAAAGCGGGCCTGCGTCCGCTCGATGACCTGCTTGGCGATCTGCGCCTGCTCGTCGGAGTGGGCGAAGACCACGGACCGGTACTGCCAGCCGACGTCCGGGCCCTGGCGATTGAGCTGGGTCGGGTCGTGCAGCTCGAAGTACTTGGTGACCAGATCCTCGTAGCTGACCTTGGACGGATCGAACGTGATTTGGGCGACCTCGACGTGCCCGGTGTCGCCCGAGCAGACCTGCTCGTAGGTTGGGTTGTCGACGTGGCCGCCCTCGTAGCCGACCGCCGTGTCGACGACGCCGTCGATCTCGCGAAACGCTGCCTCGACCTGCCAGAAGCAGCCGGCGCCGAAGGTGGCCTTCTCGGTCTGCGTCTGTGTGGCGGTGCCGTTCTCGGTGGTCATGGGACTCCTTCCAAGTCTCTCGCCATTCAATGATGGCATCTGCTCATTAGTCGCCCGAGCGTCCGCTGCGTTACGCGGCGATCAGAGCGTGAACGTTCTCTGAGCGGGCGTCGCGTCGACGTTTCCGGCGCGATCGCGCGCGACCACCCGGACCGTGTGCGATCCCGGGGCCAGGTTCGTGAATACCTTCGGCGAGGCGCACGGCGAGAGCGCACCTCCGTCGATCTGGCACTTGAACGTGGATCCCGACTCGTTCGACGAGAACGTGACCCTGGCCCGATGGTAGGCGCGGATCACGGTCAGCGAATCGATCGTGGTGATCGGCGGCGTGGAGTCCTCGACGTACGTGAACCCGTTCGAGCATGCCGACGTGTTGTGCGAGGCGTCCGTCGCGGTCGCCCGGAAGACGGTCGTGCTGTTGTTGGGGACGGAGACGGTGATCCCGGGCGACTTGAACGCCCCGGCGAATCCGCTCGCAGCGGGGACCCCGGTACAGCCTGCGGTCTTGTAGATCCGGACGAACGAGCCGGTTTCGGCCAGGCCGTGGAGCTTCGGCTGGTTGTTGTTCGCCGGCGATTTCGGCGTCGAGGCGGCGAACACCGGCGTGGGCGGGGCCACCAGATCGAGCTCGAAGGCGCCGATGTCGGCCCCATCGCCCGTCGCGTTCGGGGTCCCGAGCAGATCGCTGATCCGTGGGTATCCGAGGCCGCGCTGGTCGGTGGTGGCCCCAAAGCTCTTGCCCTGGTCGATTGCGGGACTGTCCGCCGCAAGCGCCTGGGTCCTGGTCGCACCGCCGTTGTCGGCCAGTGAGCCGAGCTTCGGATCTCCTGTGAGGTCCGTCGCATCGTCAAAGCCGCAGCTGTCGTCCTCGTCCAGGTTGTAGCCGTTCGACCCCAATGAGCCAGCGTTGCAGTCGTGGAAACCGTTGCCCACCGGGTTCGCGACGATCGAGCTCTCGAAGGTCCCGGCCATTGGACCAACGGTGATATTCGCGCCATCCGTGAAGGCCGACGGCGTGGGGAGGGCGACGAGAGCATTGTCGCTGAACGTGGAACCCGTGACGGTGAGGTGGCCGTTGTTGCCCTCGGCGAGCCCACCTCCGTTGGCGGTATTGCTGTCGGATGCTCCGGTGGCATTCGAGGCGTTGCCGCTGATCGTGCTCTGGTCCATCTGCACCTCTCCGTCGGCATAGATCCCGCCGCCGTGCGCCGCGCCGTGGGATGGCGACACCGGACTGGTGACGGTGCTGGAGGCGTGGTTTCCGCTGACGGTGCTGTGGTCCAACACCAGGGTGCCCCCGTTGAGGTAGATGCCTCCGCCGTAGGCGTTCGGGCTCCCGGTACCGCTCAGCATCACCACGGAGTGGTTGTCGCTCACGGTGCTGTGGGTGAGGGTCAGCGTGCCTCCGCCGAAGTAGATTCCCCCTCCAAACGTCGTATCGCTTCCGCTCGCGATGTTCTGCGTCACCACGACGTGATCCAGAGTCAGATCTCCCGCGGAGACGATTCCCCCTCCGGTTACGTTCGCGGCCGGACCCGGCGCCCTTCCGTGTCTGATGGTGAGTCCGGAGATGGTGACGCTCGTGCTACCAAGCTGGCTGATCACCCGGAAGGAATTCGCCCCATCGATGGCGAGCTGGCTGGCGCCGGGGCCGTGGATGGTCACGTCGTCGGCGATGTCCGGAAGCGCGCTCGGCAGCTGGATCTCGGTGGGGAAGGCGAGGGCGAAGTCGATCGTGTCCGGCTGGGGTGTGTTGGCGTTGGCCTCCTCGAGAGCCGCCCGAAGAGTGCACACGTTGCTCGGGGTCATGCACACGCCGTCGATTGTCTTGTCGGACGCGTTGCCGTTGCTGTCGACCGTGAAGTTGTCCGAGAAGGCGGTCGACGCAAAGCCCAGCATCGCAATCGCGGCGGCGCACGCCGCCAGCAGCGCCTTCCATCCGCGTCGACCCGTCGTTTGGGCGTTCACAGGTGGCATTTAGAGCGTGAACGTCCGCGAGGCCGGTGTCGCGTCAACGTTGCCGGCGCGATCCCGGGCGACCACACGCACCGTGTGCGAGCCGGCCGAGAGGCCCGTGAACGTCTTCGGCGATGTGCATGGGGACAACGCGGAGCCATCGATCCGACACCGGAATGTCGACTCGGATTCGTTGGCTGAGAACCCAACCGTCGCCTGGTGGAGGGAGCGATTCACCGTCACGGAATCGATCGAAGTAATTGGGCGTGTCGAATCCTCGCGGTACGTGTATCCGTTCGAGCATGCCGACCTGTTGCCGAATGAGTCGCCGGCCGTCGCGTGGAAGACCGTGGTGCTGTCGTCGGGGACCGAGACCCCTATGCCCGGAGACTTGAACTGTCCAGCGAAGCCGTTGGCTACCGGCTTTCCAGTGCAACCCGTGGTCTTGTAGATCCGCACGAATGAGCCGGCATCGGCCACGCCGTGCAGCTTCGGCTGGTTGTTGTTGGCCGGCGGTTTCGGCGTCGAGGCCGCGAAGACCGGCTTGCTCGGCGGCACCGAATCGCGCTCGAATGACCCGATGTCGGAACCATCGCCGCCGCCGGCATTTGGGATCGTCGGCGAGTTACTGATGCGTGGGAACCCCGTCCCCCGCTGGTCGGTCGTCGCGCCGAAGCTCTTGCCCTTGTCGATCGCCGGGCTGTTCGCCGGGAGCGCCTGCGTCAGGGTCGGCCCGCCGTTGTCCGCCGGTGCCGCGAGCATCGGGTTCTGTCCGGCGATGTCGGTGGTCTGGTTGAAGTTGCACTGGTGCGTGTCGTCATCCTCCAGGTTGTAACCGTTGGAGATGAATGTCCCGACGCAGTTCTGGGCGCCCACCGGCTCGGCGACGATCGTGTCCCGGAACGTTCCACCGGAAAGCAGCTCGAGGTTCGCGCCCTGCCCGAAGTCGTTGGCACCCGCGGGAGTGGCGACGGAGTTGTCGCTGATCGTCGCTCCGGTCACGGTCAGTGAGCTGCCGTTGTCCTGATAGATCCCCCCTCCGGCCGAATAGTTCGCGACATTCGGATGAGTCGCACCGGCGGAGGTGACGCTGTTATTCGTGATCGTGCTCTGGTTGATGGTGAGCGCGGCGTCGAGGGTGTAAATCCCGCCGCCAGCTGGCCACGCGGTCGACGTTCCGGTGCCCGAGTTGACGCTCGCGTTTGCCTGGTTGTTGTAGATGGTGCTGCGGGCGATGTGAAGGGTTCCGCCCGGCGCCCAGATCCCGCCGCCGTAGCTCACCGCGGAACCGGCACCGCTGGCGACGGCGTTGGCGTCGTTGTTCCTGACCGTCGAGCTGATCAGAGTGAGAACCCCGCCGCCCGCCTCAATCCCCGCGCCGGCGGCCTCAACACTCGCGCCTGATGCGCCGCTGACGCTGGCGTGGTTGTCGGTCACGACGACGTGGTCCAGCGTCATGTCTCCGCCGGACATGATGCCGCCCCCGCCGGCGAACGTACCGCCTGTGACAGGCGCCTGTCCGCCCCGGATCGTGAGTCCCTTGATGGTCGTGGTCGTTCCGTTCTGGGCTTCCAGCACCCGGTAGGTGTTGTCGCCGTCGATGGCCAGTTGATCAGCGCCAGGCCCGTTGACCGTCACGCTGTCGGTGATCGTCGGGAGAGCGTTCGTCAGCACGATCTGCCCGCTTACGCCCGAGAAGTTGATCGTGTCGGCTTGCGGCGTGTTGAAGTTGGCCTCCTGAATTGCGGCACGCAGCGTGCAGACGCCTCCGCCCACGTCGCAGCCGTCGTTGCCGACGTCCGGATCGGGCTGGTCGCCCGCGCTGTTCACGGTGAACGTGACCGGATCCGCGAATGCCGCCGGCGCGAGTAACAGCAGGACCGCGGCCGCCAATGCGCAAATCGCTACCGGCGCCTTCCAACCTCGTCCATGGGTTGCGTCCATTTCGTGGTCCCCCCTCGGGCGCCAAGCTACCACGCCCATTCGGCTCAGCCAAACGTTCGTCCAGAAGCTGACCCGTCGCTAGTCGTGCGGACGTGCCATTCGGCGGTGGTCCAGGGCCTCGTCGAGGATCTTCTCGTCCACGCCCATCTCTCGAGCGACCTCGCGGATCGGGCGGCCGGACTCGTGCGCGGCCTTGACGATCTCCGCGCCGCGGTCGTAACCGATATGCGGATTTAGAGCGGTGGCCGTCGCCAGCGTCGCCTCGGCGTGACGGTTGGTCATGTCCTCGTCGGCCTCGATTCCGCGCACGCACTTGGTGTCGAGCAGGCGACAGGCGGAGGCGAGGAGCTTGATCGAGTCGAGCAGGTTGCGCGCGATCAGGGGGACGCGGACGTTCAGCTCGAACTGGCCCTGTGAGCCGGCCATGGTGATCGCGGCGTCGTTTCCGATCACCTGGTCGGCAACCTGGATCGTCACCTCGCAGATGACCGGGTTGACCTTGCCGGGCATGATCGAGGAGCCCTTCTGGAGCGCAGGCAGCTTGATCTCGGCCAGCCCCGCGCGCGGTCCGGATCCCATCAGCGCGAGGTCGTTGGCGATCTTGTTCAGCGAGACGGCCACCACCTTGAGCGCGCCTGAGAGCTCGACGAGAGCGTCGCGGTTTCCCTGGGCCTCGAACGGGTCGGCGGGCTCCGAGATCTCAAGGCCGGTCGCCTCGCTCAGCTTCGCCCGGGTCCGCTGGGCGAACTCCGAGTGCGTGTTCAGTCCGGTCCCGGTGGCGGTGCCGCCCAGCGGGATCTGGCCTACGCGGTCCAGCGTTCCGCGGACGCGCTCGGCACCCAGCCGGATCTGCGCGGCGTAGCCGCCGAACTCCTGCCCGAGGGTGACCGGCACCGCGTCCATCAGGTGGGTGCGCCCCGCCTTGACGACGTCGGCGAACTCCTCGGCCTTTCGCTCCAGCGCCGACGCCAGTTCGTCCATCGCCGGCAGAAGGTCGCGCCTAGTCTCATCGAGCGCGGCGAGGTGGACCGCCGAGGGGAAGACGTCATTGGAGGACTGACCCATGTTGACGTGGTCGTTGGGATGCGTCTCGTCACCGGCGAGGCTTGCAATCACCTCGTTGGCGTTCATGTTCGAGGAGGTCCCGGAGCCGGTCTGGAAGACGTCGACTGGGAACTGATCGTCGTGCTCGCCGTCGGCGATCACGTCGCCGGCGGCCGCGACTCGCTCCGCGATGTCCGTGTCCAGCAGCCCGAGCTCGGCGTTCACGCGCGCCGCGGCCGCCTTGATGCGGCCAAGCCAGTGCACGACCGGCGCGGGAATCGGCTGTCCGGACACCGGGAAGTTCTCGACCGCCTTCATTGTCTCTCCTCCCCAAAGCTGCTCGCGCTGCGTGTCCGTCGCCGCCATCGTTCCTCCGTCCTCGCTAACCGGTGGCCTCTCCGGCAGCGTATCCCTTCCCGTAGGCTCGCTCGAAGGCGGCGCCGAGGGAACCGCGGCCGGGCGCGTACCGGGCGGCGGAGTCGACCCTTCGCACCAGGTCGGCCTCGCTCGGGACCTGTGAGGTGCCCTCGTGAACGGCCCCGGCGAGGTAGCCCAGCTCGATCGTGGAATGGCCGCCAGGATCCCGCCGCGCCTGCGCGTTCAGGCGCGAGGCGGCCTCGATCACAGCCTGATCGACGTCCGGTGGCTCGGTGCCGGTGAAGCAGTCGCTGATCGGCGTCTCAGCGGCGAGCCGCACAGTTCCCGGCGCGGCCTGAAGCGGCTTCAGGTAGTCGCCGGCGGTCCCGCCACAGGCGCCGGGGACAGCGGTCGATCCCTTCGAGCCGCAACCGGCAACAAGGAGGGCGGCGACGGCAAGGATCGCGTAGCGACGTAGCACCCGGACCATGCTACGGCCGGGCCATCGAGGCGCGGTTGTCAGAATCAGGCGCTCGATGGCGTTTCGCCCAGTAGATCCCAAGCAGTCGTTTCCCGCGCTCGAGGAGAGCCACCTCGAGCGCTGGCGCGAGCGCGACGTGTTCCACCGATCGGTCGCGCAGCGAGAGGAAGCCGACGTCTGGAGCTTCTACGAAGGACCGCCGACGGCCAACGGCAGGCCCGGCTCCCACCACGTGCTGTCGCGCGTCTTCAAGGACATCTATCCGCGTTTCCGGACCATGCGCGGCTACCGCGTCCCCCGCAAGGCCGGCTGGGACTGTCACGGCCTGCCGGTGGAGCTCGAGATCGAGCGCGAGCTCGGCATCAGCTCCAAGGCCGAGATCGAGGCCTACGGGATCGCCGAGTTCAACGAGCGCTGCCGCGAATCGGTGTTCCGCTACGTCGACGAGTGGGGACGGCTGACCGAGCGAATCGGCTTCTGGATCGACCTGGACGACGCCTACGTGACGCTGCGCGACTCCTACATCGAGTCGGTCTGGTGGTCGCTGCGCAAGATCTGGGACGACGGGCGGCTCTACCAGGGGCACAAGGTCGTTCCCTACTGCCCGCGCTGCGGAACCGCGCTCTCGTCTCACGAGGTGGCGCAGGGCTATCAGGACGTCGAGGACCCGTCCGTCTACGTGAAGCTGCCGATCCTGGAGCCGACGCCGAGCAACGAGATCCCCGAGTCGCCGCTGCAGCCAGGCGACCAGCTCGTCGTCTGGACGACCACCCCGTGGACGCTCATCTCCAACGCCGCCGTCGCCGTGGGCCCTGACATCGAGTACGCGCGCGTCCGCCCGGCTGGAGCCGAGGAGGTGTTCGTGGTCGCGGCTTCGATGGTCGAACGCGTATTCGGCTCCGATGCCGAGGTCCTGGCCAGATTCCCGGGGAACGTTCTCGCGGGCACGCCGTACGAGCCCCCGTTCGCCTACATCACCGATTACGGCCCACGTGGTCACACGGTTCTCGAGGGCGACTTTGTCTCGACGGAGGACGGGACGGGCCTCGTGCACACCGCCATCGCCTTCGGCGAGGACGACTTCCGCCTCGGGGAGCAGTACGGGATCACCCTCCAGAACCCGGTCCTGCCCGACGGTACCTTCGACGAGCGCATCACCGACTTCGCCGGGCGCAACGTAAAGCAGGCGGACCCCGACATAATCGAGGCGCTGCGCCGGGACGGCCGCCTTCTGAGGGCCGAGACCTACGAGCACGCCTACCCCCATTGCTGGCGCTGCGGCACGCCCCTCCTCTACTACGCGAAGTCGAGCTGGTACATCCGCACGACCGACGTGCGCGACCGGATGCTGGCCGAGAACGAGAAGATCGGCTGGCACCCCGAGCACATCAAGCACGGGCGCTTCGGCAAGTGGCTCGAGGGAAACCAGGACTGGGCGCTCTCACGCGAGCGCTACTGGGGCACGCCGCTGCCGATCTGGGAGTGCACCGCCGACGACTGCGACGAGCGCTACTGCGCCGGCTCGATCGACGACCTGCGCGAGCGGGGCGGACAGGTCCCGGACGACCTCCATCGCCCGTACATCGACGAGGTCACGCTCCGCTGCGAGTCATGCGGCGGGGAGATGCGCCGAGTCGAGGAGACCATCGACGCCTGGTACGACTCGGGCTCGATGTCGTTCGCCCAGTGGCATTACCCATTCGAGGGCACCGACGTCTTCAAGGAGCGCTTTCCAGCCGACTTCATCAGCGAGGGCATCGACCAGACGCGAGGCTGGTTCTACTCGCTGCTCGCGATCTCGACGCTGCTTTTCGACGAGACGAGCTACCGCAACTGCGTGTGTTTCGGGCTGATCCTCGATCCCGAGGGTCAGAAGATGTCGAAGAGCCGCGGCAACGTTGTCGACCCGTGGGAGGTGATCGAGCGCCACGGCGCCGATGCATTCCGCTGGTACTACTTCACCGCGCAGCAGCCGTGGGCCGGCTACCGGTTCTCCACTGAGACGCTGGGCGAGACCGTCTACCGCTTCTTCACCACGCTCTGGAACACCTACTCGTTCTGGGTTCTGTACGCGAACGCAGAGGGGCTCTCACCGTCCGATTTCGCGCAGTCCGGGACGACCAGCCACGATGACCTCGATCGCTGGGCGCTCTCGCGGCTTCAGCGCGTCGTGGCCGAGGTCACCGAGCGCATGGAGGACTTCGACTGCACCACGGCCGGCCGGGTCATCGCGGAGTACATCGATGAGCTCTCCAACTGGTACGTCCGGCTATCGCGCAGGCGGTTCTGGGAGGGCGACCGGGCGGCCTTCGCGACGCTTCGACACTGCCTGCTGACGAGCGCCGCGCTGCTGGCGCCATTCGTTCCGTTCCTGGCCGACGAGATGTACACGAACCTCGTCGGGGGCGAGGAGGACGAATTCGGCGACGTGCCGGACTCGGTGCACCTCACGGATTACCCGGAGGGCAACCTCGAGCTGACCGACCCGGGGTTGGAGGCGGGCGTCGAGGCGGCCCTGCGCGCGATCGAGCTCGGCCGCGCCGCCAGGGCGGCCGCGCAGGTCAAGGTGCGCCAGCCGCTTCGCAAGGCGGTGATCGTGGCCCGCGGCGGCGAGCGCGACGAGATCGAGCGGCTCCAGGCCCTCGTGACCGGTGAGTTGAACGTCAAGGAGCTCGAGTTCGTCTCCGAGGAGGCCGAGCTCGTCTCCTACGAGGTCAAGCCCAACTACCGCTCGCTGGGGCCGCGATTCGGCAAGCTGATGCCGAAGGCGGCAGCCGCCGTGGAGTCACTGGATCCGGCGTCTGTCGCGGATGCCACCTCCAGCGGTCGTCGATTCGGGATCAACGTCGACGGCACTGACCACGACCTGGGGCCGGATGACGTGACGCTCGTGATGAAGCCGCTGGACGGCTACCGCGTGGAGGCCGAGGCCGGGCGCGCAGTCGCGCTCTCGCTGGAGCTCGACGACGAGCTTCGCCGCGAAGGCCTGGCGCGCGAGATCGTCCACGCCGTCCAGAACGCGCGCCGGGACGCCGGGCTGGACGTGACCGACCGGATCGCGCTCGTCCTCGGCGGCGACGCCGAGCTGCTCGACGCCGCGCAGGCGCACGAGGCCTACGTCGCGGGCGAAACCCTGGCCACGAGCGTGAGCTACGACGGCGACACACCGGCGACCAGCACCGAGATCGAGGGGCGCGATCTCCGAATCGCCCTGGAGCGAGCGAACTAGACCCCGCCCTAGCCGGCCGGTGGCGGGATCGGGGCGCTGACCATGCAGCGACTCCCGGAGCAGGTCCGTAGGCGGGCCAGGATGGCGGCGAGCTTTCGCCGTGCCGCCTGGTAGGCGCCTGAATCGACTCGGTTCTCGAGCTCGTAGGGGTCGACGTCGGTGTCATAGAGCTCCCGGCCGACGACCGGGCCGGCGCCCAGGGGCGTGTCCGCCGCCTCCTGCGACGACGACCGCACCGCGCGGTGCCACTCCACATACAGGTACCGCGAGGTGCGAACGCCCTCGTAGGAGACGGACTCGAACGAGCCCGAGTGCCCTCGCGGCTCGGCATCGTCGCGCCCCTCGATCAGAATCGCGCGGTCCTGGTCCTCGTCACCGTTCAGCTGGGGAAGGAGCGACATTCCATCCGCCGGCCGCCGCTCGCTCGCTCGCTGCCGCGTCCCAGTGGCGGCGAGAATCGTGGGCGCGAGGTCGACGTTGGCGACTGGCGTCGAGATCGACTGGCCCTGCGGGATCCCCGGGCCGCGAATCACGAGCGGTACCCGGGCTGCCTCCTCGTAGGGCAGGTTCTTGCCCTCGGCCTCGCGGTGCTGGCCGAGCATGAAGCCGTTGTCCGAGGTGAAGAGGATGAGCGTGCGATCGAGTTCCCCGGAGCGGCGCAAGATGCCGACGAGCTTCGCGACGCTGCGATCCACGCCGAGGAGCGAGGCAAGCCGACAGCGGTAGTCGATACGCATGTCGCGGAGATCGGCGGACTCAAGGGGCTTGCGCCGCAGGATCCGCGGCTTGTCCCGCATGTCCGCCTCGTTGAACGACGGCGGCCTCGGGAGCTGGGCCTGGGCGAACTCGGTGGCGTCGGCCGGCGCCGGGACGGCGGTCTGTCCCGCCGGCTGCCCCTCGGGCACGCTCGCGCAGCGACGGCTCGCCGCGTCGTCGCGGCCGAAGCCGAAATGCGGAGCGGTGTAGGAAACCCACAGGAAGAACCGCTTGTTGGCGCGTGCGCTCCTTTCCACCAAGCGCTTCGAGAGCCGGGTCAGCACACTGGTGTTGTAGTCGCCCGCGCGTGCGCCGAAGCTGCGCGTGCTCCCGCCTCCCGAGTTCAGCGAGAAGTCGTAGTAGTGCGCGATGGTGGACTGGGTCGTCGTCCACCAGTGACTCCATCCCGGTGGCGTGCCCGGAGGCGGGAACTCGGGCCACTTGCCCACCACGGACGTCTCGTAGCCCGCGGACCGAAGCCACACGGGCAGGGTCCGACCCGGATCCCGAAGCTTCGCGTAGCCGCCGCCGTCCGTATCGGGGAAGTTCCCCTGCACGCCCGTGTTGTGCGCGTACTGACCGGTGAGGAACGTCGTGCGGGAGGGGCAGCACAGCGGATACGAGGTGTAGAACCGCGTGAAGCTGGTTCCCCTGGCGGCGAGCAGGCGCCGTGTCTTCGGCATCACCCGAAGGTCGGGACTCGCCTGATCGTCGGTCATCAGCACGAGTACGTTCGGGCCGTGCGCAACCGGCCGGGGAGGTCGCGGGCCATGCCCCGAGCCGCCGCAGCCGCTCGCGAGGACCAGCGTGGCGGCCAGTCCCGCCAGACACGATCTGGTGAGGTGGTTTGGTGGGGATATCTTCTTGCGATCCATGAGCCGCCGATGGCTCTACGCCCTCGTCGCGATCACCGCACTCGGGGCGGTCGTGCGGTTCGCCACCTTAGGGGTCCAGAGCTACGACCACGACGAGGCCGTCACGGCGGCCCGGATCCTGCACCCCAGCCTGTTCACGACCATGAGCGAGGTCGCCGACAGCGAGCGGAGCCCGCCCCTCTACTACATCCTTTCCTGGCTCTGGTCGCGGCCATTCGGCACAGGCGAGGTCGGATTGCGCTCGCTCTCGGCGCTCTTTGGGACCCTCACGATCCCGCTGGCCTACCTGGCCGCCGCCGAGCTCAGCCGCCGCCGGGTGGTCGCACTGCTCGCGGCGGCGTTCGTCGCCCTGAATCCGTACCTCGTCTGGTACTCGCAGGAGGCGCGCTCGTACGCACTGATGGTCCTGTTCGCGAGCGCGGCCCTCTACTACTTCGCCCGTTCGCTCGACAGACCCGGCGCACGACCGCTGGCCCTCTGGGCCCTCGCGTCCGCGCTGGCCATCTGCTCCCACTACTTCGCCGCGTTTCTAATCGCCCCGCAGGCGATCTGGCTTCTCGCCCGCCGGACCGACCGCCGGCGTGCGGCCGTCGCGGTCGCCGGCGTGATCGTCACGGGGCTCGCGCTCATTCCGCTCGCGATCGCGCAGGAGGCAGGCGGGAGACAGAACGGCTTCACCGAGAGTCCGCTCATATCCCGCGCCGGAGAGTTGTCCCTCAACTTCGTTGCCGGTCAGGAGCCCTCACCGTTCGCGGGAAGCCGAGCGGTGGACGCTCTACAACTCTTGGCCCTGATCGGAGGCGCGGGTCTGTTGGCGCTCGCGATCGGTCTCGTGGCCCAGAGGGGTAGCGATCGCGACCGGGGAGCCGCCCTGATCACCGGCGTCGTCGGGGGAGGCGCAATCGGTGTCCCGCTTGGCCTCGCGATGCTGGGGGCCGACTTCATCAATCCCCGGAACCTGATCGGCGCGCTGGTGCCCATCCTGATCCTCGCCGCGATCGGCCTCGGCGGAGCTCGGAGCGGCCGCGTCGGCCTCGCGGGTGGCGGAGCCTTATGCGCGATGTTCGCCGTCGTCCTGGTAGCGACGAACCTGAGCGCCCAGATGCAGCGTCCGGACTGGCGCGGCGCGGCGGACGCGATCCAGGCCTCAGCCCCCGATGCGCGCGCCTTCGTCGTACCGCGCAACGGCGACGACCCGTTGTCCTACTACCTCGGCGTGGAGGTCCTGCACCACGGCGGGCCGGCAGCGGTACGGACCGACGAGATCCCGGTCCTGAGCACAACCTTCCAGGTCCGGCGGCCACACACGCGCTTTCGTCTGATTGACGAGCAGAGACTCGCTCCCTACTTCTTCCTCTGGCCCTACGCCGCGGGGCAGCCCGAGCGCGTGCGCTTGCGCGGCCTCACGGGTGATCGGGTCCTGACCGAGCGCGCGGCGGTCCTGTTCCGGGAGGGCCCTTGATCACCGCAGTGATCTTCGACCTGGACGGCGTGCTCGTCGATTCGGAGTCGGTCTGGGATGCCGTGCGGGAGCAGATCACGCGGGAGTCCGGCGGACGCTGGCACGATCACGCGCAACGGGACATGATGGGGATGAGCTCGCTCGAGTGGTCGCGCTACATGCACGACGCGCTGGACGTGCCCATGGCGCCGGAGAAGATCTCCGCGCTCGTGGTCGAGCGTCTCCGGGAGCGGTACCGAGACGACCTGCCCCTCCTGCCGGGCGCGATCGAGACCGTTCGCACGCTGGCCGAGCGACGGCCGCTGGGCCTTGCGTCCTCGTCGAACCGACCCGTGATCGACCTCGTGCTCGAGGTAACGGATCTCGCGCCCTGCTTCCGGGCCACCGTCTCGTCCGAGGAGGTGGAACGAGGAAAGCCCGCGCCCGACGTCTATCTGGAAGCGGCGCGCAGACTGGAGGTCGAGCCCACTTCCTGCGCCGCCGTGGAGGACTCGACCAACGGAATCCGCTCCGCGAAGGCGGCGGGGATGTTCGTCGCGGCCATACCGCGCCCGGACTTTCCGCCCGCGCCCGATGCGCTCGAACTGGGTGACGTGGTTCTTGGCTCGCTGACCGAGTTGCCGGACGCGCTCGCCTAGGCGAGCGCCGGCTCGAGCTCGGACTCGAGGCGCCGCTTCGGCATCGCGCCGATCACGCGCTTGGCCTCGGCGCCGTCCTTGAACAGGATCAGCGTCGGGATCGAGAGCACCTCGTACTGCGCGGCAGTCTGCTGGTTCTCGTCGGTGTTGAGGCTGACGATCCGCAGGTCATCGCGCTCGGCCGCCATCTCCTCGAGGATGGGATGGACGACGCGGCACGGGCCGCACCACGGCGCCCAGAAGTCGACCAGCACCGGCTGCCCGGCGTCGAGCACCTCGGACTGGAACGTTCCATCGGTCACGTCGGGAAGCTTCCCAGTCACCTTCTATCTCCTGATCGATCGTCGTTCATGTAGGTCGGCGGCGGCCTCTTCGCCGCCCATTACTATACAAAATATAGTACCCGCCCCGATGCAGGCCGCCGGCCCGGTTGCGGGTTGCGAAAGCATATGTCGATCTCCGCACGGGGGTCGCATGTCAGCGGCCCCGCAGCCGCATCGCGGGCACGCGCCATGCCGCTTCGAGGACGATCCCGCCGGTCATCTTCGACGCCCCTACCCTGCGGTCGCGGAAGACAATCGGGATCTCGACGACGCGAAACCCGGCCTTGATCGCGCGGAACGTCGTCTCGACCTGGAAGGAGTAGCCCTGCGAGGCGAGCGATTCCAGGTCGATCGCCTCGAGGACCTCGCGCCGGAACACCTTGAACCCGCCGGTGAGATCGTGGACCTCGATGCCGAGCGCGGCTCGTGCGTACGCGCTGCCCCAGCGGCTGACCGCCCGGCGGCCCGGCCCCCAATCTGCCACCCCGCCACCGTCGACATATCGAGAGCCCACCACGACATCGGCGTCCTCCGCGGCCTCGAGCAGGCGCGGCAGGTCGTGTGGGTCGTGCGAGAAGTCGGCGTCCATCTGCGCGACGACCTCCGCCCCCCCGGCAAGCGCCTCGCGGAATCCGGCGACGTATGCCGGGCCCAGGCCCTCCTTCTGCCTGCGGTGCAGGACGGCGACGTCGTCGTGGGCCTCCGCCAGGCGGTCTGCGATCCGGCCGGTCCCATCGGGCGAGTCGTCGTCGACGATCAGCACGCGGCGTGACTGCGGCAGCATTTCGCGAGCCGCCTCGGCGATCGCCTCCAGGTTCGCCGATTCGTTGTAGGTCGGGATGACGAGCCAGACCCGAGAATCCATCACCAACGACACCAGCCAGTTTCGGGGCTAGAGCCCCTCACCTCAAACTCCGGCACCGGCCGGATGCTATTCGCCGTTCCGAGCCGAGAGGTGCCCGCCCCTCAATAGGTTTGAGTCATGCGGAACGCCGAGATCGCCGACGCGCTGAACGAGCTGGCGACGCTGTACGAGTTGGACGGCGCGATCCGCTACCGCGTGCTCGCCTATCGCGAGGCGGCGCGCGTGATCCGGCAGAGTCCCGTCTCGGTCGCGGAGCTCGCGCAGGCCGGGCGGGCGACCGAGCTGCCCGGGGTCGGCAAGACGCTCGAGGGCAAGATCGTGGCACTCCTCGAGACCGGAGAGATCCCGTCGGCAGCCAAGCTCAAGCGCAAGTTCCCAGTGTCCCTCGTGGAGGTCACCCGCGTGCCGGGGGTCGGCGCGAAGACGGCTCGGCGGCTCTATGACGAGTTGGGCGTCTCGAACCTCGACGAGCTTCGCGCAGCCGCGGAGGCGGAGAGGATTCGCGAGGTGAAGGGCCTGGGTCCGAAGGCGGAGGAGAACGTGATTGCTGCCCTCGGCAAGCTCACGGACTCGGGCCCGGCGGAGCGGCTGCTGCTCTCCGAGGTCCTGCGGGTCGCCGAGCAGATCGCGGACGATCTGCGCGAGCACTCCGCGAGCGACGCCGTTGAAGTGGCCGGTTCGGCGCGGCGGCGAGCCGAGACCTGCCATGACATCGACATCATCGCCACGGCGAGTGAGCCCGTCGAGCTCGCTCAGGCGCTGCTCGATCACCCGCTCGCCGCGGCCAAGGGCTCGGCACGAGAGAGCGGCGCTCGGGTCACAACGCACAACGGTGTGGCCGTCGACCTGCGGATCGTCGCTCCGGATGCCTACGGCAACCTCCTTCAGCACTTCACGGGATCGGCCGAGCACAACGTCGAGTTGCGTGAGCGGGCGGTGGGAATGGGTCTCTCGGTGTCCGAGCACGGGATCGCGGACAACGAGTCCGGCGAGGTCGCCCGTTACGCGACCGAGGAGGAGGTCTACGGCCGGCTCGGCCTGGACTACATCGAGCCTGAGCTGCGCGAGGCAAACGGTGAGATCCGGGCCGCCGCCGAGGGAGAGCTCCCGAAGCTCGTCACGCTCGAGGACATCCGGGGCGACCTGCACTGCCACACGACCATCTCCGACGGGCGCAACAGCCTCGAGGAGATGGCGGAGGCGGCCCGCGCCCGCGGCTACGCGTATCTCGCGGTCACCGACCACTCGGCGAGCCATGGGTTCGGCAACCACGTGGCGCCCGAGCGCCTCGAGCAGAGGATCGACGAGGTGCGCGAGCTCAACTCCGGGATGCGGGGATTCCGCGTCCTCGCCGGGTCAGAGGTCAACATCTTGCTGGACGGGTCGCCCGACTACGAGGAGGACCTGCTGCGGGAGCTGGACTGGGTGATGGCGAGCGTCCACACCTCGTTCAAGATCTCGGCGCGCGCGATGACCGAGCGCATCGTCGCAGCGATCGAGAACCCCTTCATCGACTGCATCGGGCATCTGACCGGGCGGCTGATCAACCGCCGCGAGCCCTACGACGTCGACGTGGAGCGCGTGGCCGAGGCGGCCGCGCGCACCGGGACGATGCTCGAGATCAACGGCAACCCGAACCGGCGCGACCTCTCGGAGCGCCACGCGCGCCTCGCGGCTGAAGCCGGGGTGATGATCTGCGTCAACACCGACGCTCACGGAACGGACACGCTCGGCAACATCGTCTACGGCCTCGCGACCGCACGGCGCGCCTGGCTGACCGCCGATCAGGTCGCCAACACGCGCCCCTGGCGGGAGTTCTCCCGCCTGCGCAAGCGGGCTCAGGCCAGTCGATCGGCCTAGAAGTAATTCGCTAAGATAATTAGCAATGGCAACGATCTTTGAGACCGACGCTCCAAAGCGCGATCTGAGCGGGCTCGCCGCCCAACTGCGGCTGGTGATCACGAGGACGGCGCGGCGCCTCCGGCAGGAGGCCGGCACGGACCTCGGCCCGTCCCAGACATCCGCGCTCGCGACAATCGACCGCCACGGGCCGCTCACACCCAGCGAGCTTGCGCGACTGGAGCGCATCCAGCGCCCGTCTGCGACGCGCATCGTGGCGCGGCTGGAGGAGGCAAGCCTCGTTGAGCGGGTAGCCGATCCCTCAGATGGCCGCTCGTTCACCGTCAGTGCCACCACCGAGGGCCACGCTCTCATGAAGAAGCTTCGGTCGCGTAAGAACGCCTACCTCGCCCGCCGCCTGCGCGGGCTGGACTCTGACGACCTCGCGACGCTGGACCGCGCCGCTTCGCTCCTCGAGGGCCTCTTGGAGGGCGAGCGCCGGTGAGCGCCGCTCTGCGCCGATCCTTCATATCCCTCTCCGTCCCGAACTACCGCCGCTACTTCGCCGGCCAGCTGGTGTCGCTTTCCGGCAACTGGATGCAGATCGTCGCCGAGATGTGGCTGATCCTCACGCTGACGGGGAGCGGGGTCGCCGTGGGCGTCACCTCTGCGCTCCAGTTTCTGCCGTTCCTCCTCTTCGGGGCGTTCGGGGGCCTGCTCGCCGACCGGTTCCCCAAGCGTTCGCTCCTCATCGTCACCCAGACCCTCATGGCGCTGCCCGCGCTGGCGCTGTGGGCGATCACCGCCGGGGGCGCAGTGGAGCCGTGGATGGTCTGGGCGCTCGTGTTCGTCCGCGGCTCTGTCAACGCCGTCGACAATCCCACGCGGCAGAGCTTCGCGATCGAGATGGTCGGCGCCGATCGGGTCGTCAACGCGGTCAGCCTGAACAACGCGCTGATCCACTCGGCGCGGATCGTCGGACCCGCCGCTGCGGGGCTCGTGATCGCCACCATCGGCGTTGCACCCTGCTTCCTCGTGAACGCCCTCTCCTTCGGCGCCATGATCGTGGCGCTGCGGTCGATGGAGCCGGGCGAGCTCCGGCCCGCTCCGGTCGCGACCCGCGGACCCGGCGCCGTGCGTGCCGGCCTCGCGTACGTGGTCCGCACGCCCGCGCTGGCGATCCCCTTGGCGATGATGGCCGTGGTCGGGACCCTGGGCTACAACTTCCAGGTCATCCTGCCGCTGCTGGCGCGATTCACCTTCGACGGCGGCGCCGCCACCTACACCGCGCTCGCGGTGGCCATGGGCGCCGGCTCGGTGGCCGGCGCGCTCGTCGCCGGGGCGCGAGGGCGGGTTGGGCCCGGTCTTCTCGTGGCGGCCGCGTTCGGATTCGGCTCGATTGCGCTGATCGCCGCGCTGGCCCCCTCCGTCCCGCTCGAGGTCGCGGCCCTGGTCCCGTTGGGAGCCGCCAGCGTGACCTTTGCCGCCGGGATCAACTCCTCCCTACAGCTCGACGCCGAGCCGGGAATGCGCGGGCGGGTGATGGCGCTCTATTCGATGGTCTTCCTCGGGTCCACCCCGATCGGCGGCCCGATCGCCGGCTGGCTCAGCCAAACGATCGATCCCAGGGCCGCGCTCGTCATGACCGGCGCCGCCGCGCTCGCCGCGGCGATCGGTGCACGGCTGGCGTTCAGCCGGTGGCCGGAGGGGGCGGAGGGGGATGCCCCGCGGGGGCCCGGCCACGCCCCAGCCCAGGCGTCCTGACCAGCTTCACCGGGGCAAACGCCGAGGTCGGCTCGACGTAGAAGCGCACGCCGTCGCGCTCCTCGATCGCTGTGACCGCGCGCTCACGGCCTCGCCACGCGAGCGAGTTGAGGATCGCGAAGCCGGCGCCGATCCCCGTCACCTGCGGCCAGATGAACGCGAGCCCGCCCGCGACGATGGCGAACGCTCCGATGGGCCACAGCCGCTGGAAGGCGATGCGCCCGGCGCTCTCAGTCGGCAGCGACGTGGCCATTCGAGCGCCGGCGAGGGGTCGCGACATCGCTTCGACGGCGCGACCGGACGTTCCGAGAAAGATCCCGAGTACGGCGGCTACGAGCCACCATCCCGCGGAGATGTAGACGACCGAGTAGGCGGCGTCCTGATTCGCCGCCACGACCGTCAGCAGCCCGAGGATCGAGGCCGCGCCGCCGATCAGGAGCACGGTCAGGCGCAGGAGATCGACGAACAGCATCAGCCGCCGGTGATCTCCGAGGGCTCGGCCAGGAGCTTCAGGGCCTCGAGAAATCCCTCGGGCCCGTCGACCACCGCGTCGGCCCGGTCGGCGAGCTCAGGCGGGCCCTCGTCCGACGCGACGGCGACGCGGACAGCGGCCGTGAGGGATGCCTCCTCGACCAACCTGTCCAGAGCGTCGAAGGCCGCGAGGTCGCCCCAGTCGTCTCCACCGTAGAGAGCGTTGCGCGCATCTGCGTCACCCAGGAGGCGCTCGACGGCGGTGCCCTTGTCGATGTCGCCGCGCGGCCTGATCTCCAGCACCTTGCGGCCCCAGTGGGGGAAGAGCCCGGCGCCCTCGGCGGACGCGGCGATCCGCTCGGCCAGGTGCTTGGCGCCCGCCTCGTCGTGAGTGCCCCGCCAGTGAAGTGCCTGGATCGGGCCCTTGCTCTCCAGCCGAATGCCCGCTGCGCTGACGTCCTCCGCGTCGAGCTCGAGGACGAACTCGCGGGTCCGGCGGATGTCCGGCACGACCGATGGATCCAGATCCGGCTCGGGGGCGCCGGGCATCAGGAGCTCCAGCCCGTGGTTGCCCGAGTAGACGAGCGCCTCCACACCGACGATCCAGCGCGCCTCCAGCGCCCGGCGGCCCGTGATGCACGCGACGAGTGCGAAGCGCGAAGCCAAGGCCTGCAGGACCTCGCGCGTCGCAGCGGGGACGGCCGCCTCCTCGGGGTCGGCCACGATCGGGGCGAGCGTCCCGTCGATGTCGAGGAGAACCGCCGAATCCGCCGGGGCGCCCCGCATGGGCTCGACCAGCTCCGCCAACCGCGCGGCAGCGCCGGTTGCGTCGCTCACTCGCCGCCTCTCGCCACCGTCATCGCGCGTAGTATCGCCGCCCGTGACGCGGGATCGCCTGGTCAAGCTCCTCGTGATCGGAACCGTAGGCGGGCTCTTCAGCGGCCTGTTCGGCGTCGGCGGCGGCACGATCATCGTCCCGCTGCTTATCTTCTGGCTCGCCTACGGAGAGCGCGAGGCGACCGGGACCAGCCTGCTCGCGATCGTGATCATCGGCGCCTACGGGGCGATCGCCCAGGCCCTCTACGGCAACGTGAACCCGGGCAATGCGGCGGTTGTCGGGATTCCTGCGCTCGCGGGCGTGGTCGCGGGCGCCGCCGTTCAGCAGCGCATCCCCGAGCGCCTCGTTGCGCTCCTGTTCGCCGCACTCCTGGTCGCGACGGCTGTGCAGTTCATCTTCTGATGGAGTACGTGGCCGCCGCCGCTCTCGGCTTCCTGGGCGGCATGCTCGGGGGCCTCGTCGGCGTCGGTGGGGGTGTCCTCTTCGTGCCCGCCCTGGTCATCTTCCTCGACATGACGCAGGTCAAGGCCGAGTCCACATCGCTGCTCGCCATCGTCTTCGTCGCCGCGCTCGGCGCCTACCGCCAGTACGGCTATGGAAACGTCCGGCTGCGCGACGGTCTCGTGCTCGGGGGCTTCGGCCTGGTCGGCGTGGCGGGCGGCGTCGCGATCTCCAACGCGGTCTCCGGTCGGACGCTGGAGATCCTGTTCGCGGTGCTCGCGCTGGCGATCGCGGCGCAGCTGGTGCGCAGGGCGCTGAAGCCAGGCGACCCTAGACCGCCGCGAGCCCGTGCTCCAGGGCGCCCTTGACGGACGCGTCAAGCGCGTTCAGCCGGTAGAGGGCCAGCGCCTCCGGCGAGTCGAATCCGCGGGAGCGTCCGGGGCCGGCATCCGGCCCGTGGTGCGACAGCACGCAGTTGAGGAGAGGCAGCCGGCGCTCGGCCGCCAGGTCGTCGGCGGCAGCGGCGACGAGCTGTGCACCGATGGCGAGGTGGCCGAGCATCCGGCCCTCGTCGCTCAACTCGAAGCGCGCGCCATAGGTGAACTCGCGAGCCTTCCCGACGTCGTGGAGCAGCGCGGCGGCCATCAGCAGGTCGGAGTCAAGGCGCGGGTGGAGCTGGCAGAGCTCGCCGACGAGGGTGCCGACCGAGACGGTGTGCTCCAGCAACCCGCCGAGGTAGGCGTGGTGACCGGCGCGGCTGCAGGGGGCACGCCGGAAGTCCCGCGCCACCGGCCCGCCCATGAGCAGGCGCTCGACCGGGCGCCGAAGGGACGGATCGTGGATCTCGCGAGCCAGATGCTCCAGAAAGCCCTCGAGCTCCTCGACCGACCGGTAGGCGGCGGGCAGGAACTCCGCCGGGTCGAAGGTGCCGGGCTCCAGGCGCTCCACGTCTTCGAGCTCGGCAACCATCTCGCCGCGGAAGCGCTCCACCCGGCCGCGCACCCGCACGGCATCCCCGTTCTCGAAGCGCAGGCCGATCCGGTCGGCCTCCCGAAACACCCGCGCCGGGAGGGTGCCGGTGCGGTCGCGCAATTCCACCGACAGGTAGGAGCCGCCGTTGCGGGACGTCAGCCGATCCTTGCGCAGACAGCCGAAGCGGCCCTCGAAGCGGTGGCCGGGACGCAGCTCGGCGATCGTGGACTGGGCGTCTCTGCGGGCCGTCTGGGCGGTGGCGGCTTCCATGCTTCGATGGTGACTTCGGGGCCGGACAGCACTCATCCCGGGTGGCCATCAGGGAGGACCGAATAGTCTCGTTTCGTGGACCCGGTCCAGTGGGAAGCCGAAGTGCCCGAGCTTCGCTCGCCCACGCTCGTGTGCGCGTTCGCGGGTTGGAACGACGCCGCCGGCGCGGCGACCGCCGCGCTCGAAGCCGTAGCCGCCTCGCTCGATTCCGAGGTCGTGGCCCGAATCGACCCCGAGGAGTTCTACGACTTCCAGGTCAACCGCCCGACCATCCGCCTGGTCGAGGGCCAGACGCGCCAGATCGACTGGCCGGCGAACACGCTGCTCTCGGTCCGCGTCCCCACCGCCGAGCGCGACCTCGTCCTCCTCAGCGGCGTCGAGCCGAACGTCCGCTGGCGCAGCTTCGCGGACGCGATCGTGGGGGCGGCCGATCGGCTGGGGGTCGAGATGGTGGTGTCACTGGGAGCGCTGATGGCCGACGTGGCACACACCCGGCCGGTCCCGATCACCGGCCTCGCCTCCGATCCCGACCTGATCGAGCAGCTCGGGATGAGCCGCTCGAGCTACGAGGGCCCCACCGGCATCGTCGGGGTGGTTCACGACGCCTGCCGCCGCAAGGGGATGACCTCCGCGAGCCTGTGGGCGGCGGTGCCCCACTACGTAGCGGCCGTCCCGAATCCCAAGGCCGCGCTCGCGCTCCTCCGGCGGCTGGAGGGCCTGACCGGGGTGGCCGTGGAGGCGTCGGAGCTCGAGGACGCGACCGAGCGATTCACCGATCAGGTGGACGAGGCCGTCTCCGCCAATCCGGAGATCGAGGAGCTCGTCCGGAACCTCGAGGCCTCCCAGGAGGAGGACTACGAGGTCACGCAGGAGATGCCGTCGGGCGACGACATCGCCCAGGAGTTCCAGCAGTTCCTGCGCCAGCGCGGCCGGGACAAGAACTAGGACGCACCGGGTGAATCCTCCACTCCTAGGCCTCTGACGCCGGGCAGATCAGGCGGTAGTCGCACCAGGAGCAGATCTCGTATGAGGGGCGGGGCTCGAAGTCCTGGCCCTCGATGCCGCCGCCGACCTCCAGCACCGTTCGCTCGACGCGCTCGGCGTCGTCGGGCGCGGCCGGGAGCGTCACGCGCTCGTCGTCGAGCACGTACCAGTAGCTCCCCGAGGTGGCGTCGATCTCCCACGCTGAGCGGGCCGCAAGCCGGTAGAGCGCGAGCTGGACGTCCTCGCCCTGCCCGGTGCGTTGCCCGCCGGTCTTGTAGTCGATCAGCTCGTAGCCGCCGTCGGCTCGCCGGTCCACGCGGTCCACGCGGCCGCGGAGCCGGTGGTCGCCGATCGCGAACGAGAATCCGCGCTCCAGCCAGACGGGGCGCGACTCCGCCTGGCGCTCGCGCTCGTGATAGCGGGCCAGGGCCGCGACTGCCCGGTCGCGGTATTGGAGCTCGTCGTCGGAGGAGCCGAAGCCCGTGCGCCGCCAGCCCGCCTCGAACAGGAACAGGAGGCGATCGAGGGTCCCCGGCGGGCCGGAGGCCGCGGGCGCGACCGCCGTGCCTGCCGATGACTGTGAGCGCAAGACCTCGGTGTGGAAGCGCTCCAGCACCTGGTGGATGAGGATCCCGAACCGCTGGTTGATGGTCGGCTCGCGCGGGATGGCGAAGACGCGCGCGAACTTGTACTTCAGTGGGCACGTTCGGTAGAGGTCGATATCGGACGCCGAGAGCGCCAAGCCGTCGCCGCGGCGGGGAATGAACTGCTCGAGCGAGGGCTCCCGGCGGGCGGCGACCAGCTCGCGGCGGGCGGTCACGTCGCGCTCCTCCGCGACGACGTACTCGTCCAGCGCCGAGGCCTCGAGGGCGGCACGCTGCTCCGCGGAGGCCGCCCGGCCCAGGAGCTCGTTGAGCGCGGAGATCGCCTCGGCCGCCGGTTCGGTTCCGGGCCGCTGCACGAGCGCGGCGAGCTTGATCAGCTCCAGGTAGCGCGCCACCGCCTGGGTCACGTCCTCGGCGGTGTCCAGCCGCATCTCGGACAGGGCGGAGCCCGCGCGCCACGAGGCTTCGAGCACGTCGTCGCGGAGCATCCGGTAGGTCGAGTGCAGTCCCTCGGCAGGCCCGAAGAGCTCCTCCTCGTGAATCTCCTCCTCGGCCCCGAGGGCATCTCGAGCGGTCTCGTAGAAGGGCGATGGCGAGACTTCGCCCTCGGCACTGCGTGTAGGCCAGGACATCACCAGCCCCCGCCGCGCGCGGGTCATGCCGAGGTACGCCAGTCGTCCTCGCGCCCCCCTGGCCGTGTCTCCCTGCTCCGGTACCGGGTCAGCGGGCATCAGGCTGCGTGGCAGCCAGCCTGCGGCCGATTCGGGCGCAGAGATCGCACCTCGGTGAAGGCCAAGCAGGTAGACGTGGTCGAACTCCAAGCCCTTCACCTGCTCCGGCTCGGCGAGGACGACGGAGCCGGCCGGCGCGACCGCGCTGTCGTCGGGATCGAGCTCGCCGGCGTCGGCCACGGCGGTCAGGTGTCGCACGAAGTCACGGACCGATCCGCGCGGCTCGCGGCGCGTCCACGCCGCCGCCAGCTCCGAGAGGCGCGAGAGGCTCTGAAGCCGCTCGGCCGCCTCCGGCGTCGCGACGAAGAGCCGGTGACGCCGCAGGCCGATTCGCTCGATCAGCCGGCGCACGAACACGTCGGCTCGCATCTCCTCCATCGCCGCCGACGCGGAGCGCTGAAGCTTGAGGAACGCCTTGATGCGGTCGCGAGCCTCCGGCGGGAGTTGCGGGCTCTCGAGGGCGGCAACGAGTGCGGAGATCATGTCGAGCTTGCGCCGGCGGGCGATGGCCGTACAGCGAGCCAGGTCGATGGAGCGGACCTCAACAGGCGGCCGGGTCAACGCACGAACCACCGCGGCCGAGTCGGTCGGGTCCGCCAGCATCCGCAGCCAGGCGAGAACGTCGCGCACCTCGGGGCGCTGGAACAGCGCGGCGTCGCCGGCGAAGCGGAAGGGCACGGTGCGCTCCTCGAGCGCCGCGGCCACCAGCCGCGCCTCGCGCCAGCCCGAACCGACGATGACGCACAGGGCCTCGGGTCGCACCTCGCCTCCGGCGAGCAGGTGCTCGATCTCGCGCGCCGCCGCCTGCGCTTCCGCGCGCTCGCTGGTGCAGCGCCAGAAGCGAACCCAGGACTCTCCACCGGTGGCTGGCTCGTCGTCCACCCAGCGTGCGCCGTGTCCCGCCAGCCCGGCGACCACATCTGCCGTCCGAGCCACGTCCGCCCCGAACCGCAGCGGCCGGTCCAAAACGACCTGCTGCGCGCGGGGGTAGCGCTCCATGAAGGACGGCGCCGGATCGACGGCCGCCGCCGGAGGGCGGCGAACCGACTGGGCGACGTCGCAGGCGCACACGACGTTCTCGTGCTCAGCCAGGGCGTCCACCAAGGAGCGATGGGCCGCGCCGGCGTCCTCGAGTTCGTCGACCATGACAAAACGAAAGCGCCCAGCGACCTCACTGCGGACGTCAGGTCGCTCCCGAAGCAGCCGCTCGAGCTCGATCACGACGTCGCCGCCGTCCAGGCTCCCGCTCTGGCGCAGGATCCGGTCGTGACTCGCGTACAGGTCGGCGAACTCGCGCTCACGGCGTGCCCGCTCGCGCTCGTCCGCTCCGCGGGCCTCGCGCTCGTGCTCTTCTGCCCAGGCGCGCAGCCGGCCCGGGCTTATGCCCTCGGCCTTGAGGGCGTCGATGCGGCGCAGGAGGCGGGCGAGCAACCCCGCCGGATTGCCGCGGATCTCGTGGCGGCGAAGCGACAGGTCGTCGAGGTGGTCGAGGAGCAGGGCCAGGCGGTCGGCGAGCCGGACGGTCGCGAAGAACGGATCCAGGCCGGCCTGTAGCGCGTACTCGCTGAGGAGCCGCTCGGCGACCCACTCGTAGGTGCCGCTCCAAAGCTCCTCGTATGGAGGGCTGACCAGGGCGTTCGCCCTTGTGCGCAGCCTCATCGCGCCCGCCCGAGACCGGGCGAGCGAGAGCACGTGGTGCGGCTGGACCCCGTCCGCGGTAAGGCTCTCGAGCCGCCGAAGCAACGATTCGGTTCGGCCGGACCCGGCTGGGCCGGAGACGAGCATCGGGCCGTCTCGGTGACGCACCACCCGTGCCTGGGCGTCGGTCAGCTCGATTCCCGGTTCTTCCCCCACGGAGCTAACGGTAGTGCGGGCGAGCGCCACTAGCATGGTGGCGTGGCGCGCAGGCAGACCCCCGAGGCGGCGCCGAGCGCACCAGAGGCGGACGACCTGGTCGGAGCCGACTGGCTGCAGGCGTGCCGTCGGATGGTGGGCGCGCAGCGCGAGCTCTTCTCAAAGGAGCGCAGCATCGCTGCGCGGACCGTCTATGACGGCGTTGGTGAAGGAGGGGATCGGAGTCTGGCGATCGACCGCCTCAGCGAGGACATCGTGTTCGCCGAGCTCGAGCGCCTCCACGCAGACGGGTACGACTTCACCGCGATCTCCGAGGAACGAGGTGAGGTCACGTTCGGCGCCGGCGGCGCCGGCGAAGCGGCGGTGATCGTCGATCCGCTCGACGGCTCGCTCAACGCGCGGCGCATGCTGCCGTCCTTCTCGCTCAGCGTTGCCGTGGCATCGGGGCCGACGATGGCTGACGTCGAGGTCGCCTACGTCTATGACTTCGGTGCGGACGAGGAGTACTTCGCTCGGCGAGGCGGGGGCACGGCCCTCGACGGTGAGGAGCTCCATGCGCGCGGCCCAGGCTTCGGCCTGGAGGTGGTGGGGATCGAAGGGGCCAAGCCGGAGCGACTGATCCCCGTGCTCGACGCCCTGCAGGGGAAGGCGTACCGGATGCGGTCGGTTGGCTCGATCGCGATCTCGCTCTGTTACGTGGCAGGCGGGCGCTTTGACGCCATGATGACCGGGCGGGCATCGCGCTCGGTCGACGCCGCGGCTGGCCAGCTGATCGCCCGCGAAGCCGGCGCCGAGGTGGCGTTCGCCGGTGGCGGTCTCGACGTGAGCCTCGATCTCGACGCCCGCTACCACGTCGCCGCGGCGCTCGACGGCGAGATGCTCGCAACCGTCCTGGACGCGCAGAGGTTCGCGGAGCCTCCACCGGACCAGGGGTCCTAGCGGTGGAGCGCTTCGTCGACTGGGGCCTCGCCCAGCGGATCGCGGAGGGAGTCGCGGGAGGCGGCGCGGCGCCCATGGCCTTCGACCAGGCCTCGGTCGACTCGGCGTGCGCCGACGCCCGCGAGCTGGTTCTCGAATACACGCGTCTGACACCCGAGCATGCGCTGCCAGCGCCGGAGGTGGTGGACCGTGCCGAGTGGGTGCGGGTGGGGCTTGGAACGCTCCGTGAGCTCTCGCGGGCGTTCGAATCCCGGGTCGCGACCGGAATGAGGGCCCCTGGGCCGATCGGCGGCGTCGCGCGGTCGGTCGCCGGAGCGGCGGCAGGAGCGGAGGCGGGGCTGGCCGTCGGCTACGGTGCCCGGAAGGTCCTCGGCCAGTACGACGTCGCACTCACTCACTCCGACCGGCCACCGAGGCTGCTCTTCGTCGGTCCCAACCTCGCCGCCACCCACGAAGAGCTCGGCGAGACGCCGGACCTGTTCCTGCGCTGGATCGCGATCCACGAGACCACGCACGCGGTCCAGTTCACCGCGGTTCCATGGCTTCGCGAGCACCTCGCGAACCTGCTCGAGGAACTGGTCGAGGGCGCCGCGGCAAAGATCGACGGCGCCTCGCTACAGGGCATGGCCCGGCGGATCCTCAGAACCGACCCGCGCCGCGCCATCAGGTCGCTTCTGCATGGCGACCTCGCGAGGCTCCTGGCCGGGCCTGAGCAGGCGCGGGTGCTCGACCGGCTACAGGCCGCGATGTCCGTGATCGAAGGCCACGCCGAGCACGTCATGGACGCGGCCGCGGCGGCGAACGAACCCGGCTACGCCCGCCTCAGGGAGCGCCTGGACGCCCGCCGAGCACGGCGAGGCGGCCTCGGCGAGGTGATCTCGAGGCTGCTCGGCATGGAGCTCAAGCTGCGCCAGTACAAGGTCGGCAAGGCGTTCTGCGACACCGTCGCCGGCGAGGACGGAGTCGCGGGGCTGAACCACGTTTGGTCGAGCCCTGCGGCGCTGCCGACCAATGAGGAGCTCGAGCAGCCGCAGCTTTGGCTCGAGCGCGTTGGCGCCTCGGCCGCTGCGCCGGCTGCCTGACAGGCACGCAAGCCGCCCAACCGCGTAACCACCCCGCCGGGCCGGGGTACAAACACCTGTTCGCATTGGTAGACTCGAACATCCTTAGAAATAAGGGTCTAACTTCAACACGAAGAGGGGCAGAGAAGACATGCCAACCAACGGCAGCACCACCAGCACGACGCAGCGCAAGGCCGCGCCGCGTACGACCAAGACGACCCGCACGGATGCGCAGAAGATCCGCGAGGGCCTGACCAAGGTCCGCAACGGCAGCGTCTCGTATGCCCGGCAGACCGCCGAGCGCTCCCTCGACGTTCCCGTCGGGGCCGTGCTGTCCGTCGCCGATCGACTCAATGACGCCGTCGAGCCGTTCACGAAGCGCCAGACGGCGGAGCGCGAGCTGAAGAGCTTCCGCACCCAGGTCGAGCGCGAGCTCAACAAGCTCGAGCGGCGCGGCGCCCAGTCGCGGCGCAAGGTGCGCACTCGCGCGCGCCAGAACCGCAATCGGCTCCAGCGCGAGCTGAAGCAGCGCCGGCGCAAGGTCCAGACCACGGTCAAGCAGAACCGCACGAAGGCCGAGCAGAGCCTGAAGCGGGCGCAGAGCGTGGTCTCGGAGCGAGTCACGACACTCGTCTGAGTTCCTTAGCCCGGGCCGCCTCGAGAGGTGGCGTCCCGGAGGGATCTGTCCGCCACATCCTCGCGGGCAGAACAGCAACCTCTCCTCCCCGATCGACCGGCCACCGTGCCGGTCGATCGTCGTTCGGAGGCCGTTTGCCACAATGGACTCAGTGGCAACGCCGACCAAGGAACAAATCACCGAGGCCCTGAAGGGCGTCATCGACCCCGAGCTGCGCCGCTCGATCGTCGAGCTCGGCATGGTCCGGTCGATCCAGATCGCCGACGACGGCCGGGTCGACATCGTCGTGTCGCTTACGACACCCGGGTGCCCGATCCGCTCCCACTTCCAGACCGGAGTTGCGGAGCGCGTCGGCACGATCGATGGTGTGACGAGCGTCGGCGTCGGCTTCGACGTGCTGTCCAACGACGAGAAGGGCCGGCTTCAGCAGACGCTTGGCCGGTCGCGGCTCCCCGAGGGCGCGCTGGCCCAGGTGAAGAACGTGGTCTGCGTCGCATCCGGGAAGGGCGGCGTGGGCAAGTCCACGCTCACCGCGAACCTCGCGGCCGCGCTTGCCGCCGACGGGCACTCCGCGGGCGCGCTCGACTGCGACGTCTACGGCTACTCGATTCCCCGCATGCTGGGCGTCAACAGCAAGCCGGAGGTCAGCGCGGAGCGGAAGATCATCCCGCTCACCGGCCCAGGCGGCGTGAAGGTCATGTCGATCGGCTTCTTCGTCGAGGAGAACGCCGCGGTCGTCTGGCGCGGCCCGATGCTCCACAAGGCGATCCAGCAGTTCCTGGAGGACGTCGACTGGGGCACCCTTGACTACCTGCTACTCGACCTGCCACCGGGCACCGGCGACGTCTCGATGACCCTGGCGCAGCTTCTGCCTCAGGCGAAGATCCTGATCGCCACGACACCGCAGCCGGCGGCCCAGAGCGTCGCCCGGCGTGCCGCCGAGATGGCCGAGAAGGTCGACCTGGAGCTGCTCGGAGCAATCGAGAACATGTCGGGCTTCACCGGCCCAGACGGTCAGCGCGTGACGATCTTCGGCGAGGGTGGCGGTCAGCTCCTCGCCGATGAGCTCGACATCCCCCTCCTGGGCAAGGTGCCGCTGTCCCAGGAGCTTCGCGAGCACGCCGACGCCGGCACACCGCTCGTCCTCGAGCATCCGGACGATCCGGCCGCACAGGCGATCCGCGACGCCGCGCGGGGCATCGTCGCCGCCACGCCGCAGGAGCTGCCGGTGATGCAGGCACCGCCACCGGCTGCGATGCCGGAGCCCGCGGTCAGCGGGACCGAGCTACCGGTCGTACAGGCCTAGCGCGGCGAGACCAGCGCCGGCTACGCGTTCGCGTAGTACTCGGCGTTGATCTGGATGTACTTCGTCCACTCCTCCGGGAGCTGGTCCTCGGCGAAGCAGGCGTCAACCGGGCAGGCCTCGACGCAGGCGTCGCAGTCGATGCACTCGTCGGGATCGATGAAGAGCTGCTGGGCGGCCTCGTAGTCGGGCTCGTCCGGCGTCGGGTGAATGCAGTCGACGGGGCAGACCTCGACGCACGAGTTGTCCTTCTCTCCGATGCAGGGCTCGGCGATGACGTAGGCCACGGGTAGTCTTTTCTCCCTCTTCGGCTCGCTCGTTTGGCGTTGTCCAGATCAGCCGCCCTCGCTGGGCGGAGCCGACATTCTAGGCAACTCGGTCTCCCGGCCCGGACATGGCGAAGTGACGATTCGCGCTTTCTCGAGGCGTATCGGGGGTCGGGGGCCTCTGGGTAGAGTCCAGACGCGTGATCCTCCTCACCGGTGCGAGCGGAACGGTCGGCCGGGCGCTCCTGCCGCTGCTACTGGCCGGGGGGCACGACGTCCGGGCGCTGGTGCGGGATCCGCGTGGCCTCGGTCGTCACCGGGTTGACGTGCAGATCGCACTCGGTGACCTCGCACGCCTCGGCGATCTCCACCTCCAGCGCCAGGCGCTACGGGGGGTCGACACCGTGATCCACCTGGCGGCGGCGATCCGCGACGAGCCGCACGCCCGTGTGGAGGAGCTGAACGGCCTCGCCACGGCCCGTCTTCTGCGTGCGGCCGAACGGGCGGGCGTGGAGCGGTTCGTGTTCTTCTCGGCCCTGGGAGCAAGCGAGTTCCAGCGAACTCGGTTCTTCCGCGCCAAGGCGCTCGCTGAGCAGGCGGTGGCCGCCTCGCCGATCGCGACCACGACCTTTGCACCCTCGATCGTCTACGACCCGGATGACCGCTGGGTGCGGCTCATGAAGCGACTGGCTCTGCTGCCGGTCGTCCCGATCTCAGGTCCCGGGGCTGCGAGGTTCGAGCCGATCTGGGCACACGACGTCGCACGCTGCGTGGTCACCTCGCTCCAGAGCAAGAACGAAGACGCCCGCTATGAGCTCGCCGGTCCTCAGCTGATGACCTACGACGAGATCGCCCGCGCGGTGGCCCGCGCCAGCGGGCGACCGCGACCGCTCGTCCACGTCCCGCTGGGACTGGTCCACCTGGCGCTGGTCACCCTGCGGGGGCTCTTCGGTGAGGCTGTCTTTGCGACCTGGGAGGAGGCCGAGCTGATGGAGGTGCCGATGATCAGCGAGCGGGGAACGGCCGACGCGGAGGCGCTGGGCGTGAAGCCGCTGCCGGTCGAGGCGGTGCTGGGCGCCTAGCCAACCCGGTGGCGGCGGGGGATCGGGCCCTCGTCCTTCCAGCGAGAGCCGGGGCGGCCGGGAAGCACGAGCACGATCAGAAGCCCCACGACCGAGAGAAGCAGCCCCAGGGCGAGCCCGAGCCGCTCGCCGTAACCCTTGCGCTCGGAGAGCCAGGAGCCGGCGGCCGCCGAGAAAAGCCACGCGAACAGCAGGTAGAGGCCCTTCGCTCCGATGAGCGCGACGAGGGTCATGCGCCCAGGTAGGCGCGCTGGACCTCGGGGTCGTCGCGCAGCTTGGCGGAATCGTTCGCGATGGCGATGCGGCCCGTCTCCAGCACGTATCCACGGGTCGCGATGTCCAAGGCGTAGTTGGCGTTCTGCTCGACGAGCAGGATGGTTACCCCGTCGCGGTTGATCTCGCGGATCGTCTCGTAGATGCGCTCGACCAGGATCGGCGCCAGGCCCATCGACGGCTCATCGAGCATCAGCAGCTTCGGCTGGGCCATGAGCGCCCGCCCGATCGCGAGCATCTGCTGCTCGCCGCCGGACATCATTCCGGCCTTCTGGCGCTCGCGTTCCTTGAGCCGCGGGAACAGCGAGTAGACGCGCTCGAGATCCGGCGCGATGTCGACGCCTCGGCGCCTGTGGGCGCCGAGGTCGAGGTTCTCGCGAACCGTCATCCGAGGGAAGACGTGCCGGCCCTCGGGCGCCAGTGCGACTCCCCGCGAGACGATCGCCTCGGTTGGAACGCGGGTGATCTCCTCGCCCTCGAAGCGGATCGTGCCGGAGCTCGCCGGCGTCAGTCCGGAAATCGACCGCAGCGTGGTCGACTTGCCGGCACCGTTAGATCCGATCAGAGTCACGACCTCGCCCTCTTCGACGGTGAGGGACACGCCTCGCAGCGCCTCGATCGTCCCATAGTGGGTACGGATGTCCTGGACCTCGAGGAGCGGCATCAGCTGTCCTCCTGCTTGCCGAGATAGGCCTCGATCACGCGCGTGTTGTCACGAATCTCGGCCGGCGGTCCCTCGGCGATCCTCTCACCGAGGTCGAGCACAGTGATCCGCTCCGAGATCCCCATGACGACGCGCATGTCGTGCTCGATGAGGAGGATGGTCAAGCCGAGGTCGTCCCGCAGCTTGCGCATGAAGTCCGTGAGGCGGTCGGACTCCTGAGGGTTCATGCCGGCCGTCGGTTCGTCGAGGAGGAGCAGCGTGGGGTCGGAGGCGAGCGCGCGCGCGATCTCGACCCGGCGTTGGTCGCCGTAGGAGAGGTTGCCCGCGAGCTGGTCGAACTGGGATTGGTCGAGGCCGACGTAATCGAGGATCTCCCGCGCGCGTTCGCGCGCGGCGCGCTCCTCACGGCGGACGCCCGGCGGCCGCAAGATCGAGCCCAACACGCCGGCGCGCATCCGCGCGTGCCGGCCGACGACCACGTTCTCGAGCGCCGTCATCGCCCGGAAGAGCCGGATGTTCTGGAACGTGCGCGCCACGCCGAGCGAGGTGATGATGTCCGGCCGCTTCGCGGTCACATCCCGGTCCTGGAAGTAGATCCGGCCCGCGCTCGGCCTGTACAGGCCGGTGAGCATGTTGAAGAGGGTCGTCTTGCCCGCGCCGTTGGGACCGATGATCGAGACGATCGACCGCTCCGGGATCCCGATCGAGACGTCGCTGACCGCGACGAGCCCGCCGAACTCCTTGGTGACGTGCTCGGTGCGCAGGACCGCAGGGGCCCCTGCGGGCGGCGCCGGTGCAGCCGGGGCCGTCTCGGCGCTCACGTCGACTCCTTGAGCATCGCCTGGTCGCGGTCGATCTCCTGAGTCAGCTCCAGCTTGCGGCGTCTCTCCGGGAAAAGCCCCTGAGGCCGGAGGACCATGACGAGCACGAGCAGGAACCCGAAGATCCCGAACGAGAGGTCGGTGAGGCTGAAGTCCAACCCGATCTTGGTCGGGAAGCTGTTGAAGACGTCGGGAATCAAATAGAAGTTGATGTAGGAGAGGAGCAGGGCGCCGAGCACCGCGCCCCAGATGGATCCCAGCCCGCCGACGATGATCATCGCGAGGACGAAGATCGAGAACGAAAAGGCGAACTGGCCGGCGTTGACGGTCGTGTAGTAGGCGCCCAGGAACGCGCCCGACATCCCGCCGAACGTTGCACCGATCGAATAGGCAAGGAGCTTCGTCCGCACCGCCGGAATCCCCATCGAGACCGCTGCGACCTCGTCCTCGCGAAGGGCAACCCAGGCGCGACCGAGCCGCGAATCCCGAAGCCGGATGTTCACGAACAGGACCAGCAGCAGGATCGCGAATATCAGCCAGTACCAGGCGCGCAGGTTGAGCAGTTGGAACTTCCCAACCCCGGGGAAGTAGGGGAGATCCACCGCCGGTATCCCGAGGTTCCCCGCGGTGAGGGTCATGCCGCCGGGGAGGTGGATGTCGGTCCCGTTGATGGCGATCGTGCCGATGATCTCCCCGAACGCGAGCGTGACGATGGCTATGTAGTCCCCCCGCAATCGCAGCGTCGGCAGGCCGATGATCGCGCCGAAGACCGCGCAGATGATCGCCGCGGCGAGCAGGACCAGCAGGATGTTGAGGTGAATTCCCTGCGTGGTGGGCAGAGCCGCCGTCAGCACGTGGACGTCGGCCTTGAAGAAAAAGCCCGACGCGAACCACCCCATGCTGTAGGCGCCAAGCGCGTAGAACGCCACGTAGCCCAGGTCCAGGAGGCCCGCGAAGCCCACGACGATGTTCAGCCCGAGCGCCATCACGACGAAGGCGAGCGCTTTGATCGTCGCGTCCAAGAACCCGCTGGTCTCCGCGAACGCGAACGGCAGCAGGATGCCCACGACGATCAGGATCCCCGCGAACGCCTGGGGCCACCAAGGCGGCAAGCGCTCCTCGAGCGAGTCCCGCCACTCGGTCAACTGGGCGATGAGCTCGCTCATCGGGAACCACCTGCGGCGGCTTCGCCGCCTGACACGCCTCTTTCGCCGCTAAAGCGCCTCATCCCGCCTCACGCGTCTCCTCTCCGAGCAGTCCGTGCGGGCGCAGGACCATGATCAGGATCAGATAGGCGAACACGACGGCCCCGGTCCACTCCGGGCCAAACCGGGCATCGGATAGCTGCTGGATGATCCCGATGATGAGGCCACCGAGCACGGCGCCGCGGACGTTTCCGATGCCGCCCATGACCGCGGCCGTAAAGGCGATGAGACCCGCCTCGAAGCCCTGGAAGTACCAGATCGTCGTCTGGTAGAGGGCGTAGACGAGGCCTGCCGCGCCGGCGAGCATGCCGCCGAGCAGGAACGTCAGCGAGATGGTGCGGTCCACGTTGATGCCCATGAGCCTGGCGGCCTCCGGATCCTGTGCCGTCGCGCGCATGGCGCGTCCGGCCCGCGCATTCGCCAGGAACCACGTGAGCGCGACCACCAACGGGATCGTCACCGCGAAGGCGAGGACGTCGGCGCGGTGGACGTCGACACCGGAGATGCTGAAGACGACATCGCCCTGGCGCAGCAGATCGCTGACGCCGATCGGGGATCCGCCGAGCCACAAGAGCCCGACGTTCTGGAGGATGAACGAGAATCCGACCGCGGTTATCAGCGGGGCTAACTTCGGGGCGTTTCGCAACGGGCGATAGCCCACCTTCTCGATCAGGACGTTGAGGCTGCCGCAGACCGCCATGCCCACGATGAGCGTGAGAAAAAGGCCGAAGACGAGCCCGAGGGTCCCTGTCGCGAACCCGAGCCCGATGGTGCCCCAGAACCCGACGGTGGCGAACGAGCCGATCATGAACACGTCGCCGTGCGCGAAGTTGATCAGCTCGATGATCCCGTAGACGAGCGTGTAGCCGATCGCGATCAGCGCCCAGATCATCCCGTTGGACAGGCCCTGAACGAGCGTCTCGCAGAGCTGCGTGAGGTTGTGGACGACGATGGGCTGGCCGTGCGCCAATCCGGCCTGGTAGCCCTGGGTGAGGTCCTTGACGGCGTAATAGACGGGCAGGACCAGAAGGGCCAATATCAGGCCCCAGCCGCCCGCGCTCTGGCGGATCCGGGCAAGCCTCCCTGGCCCTGCGGCCGGCGTGCTCGCGGTGAGCGACCTAGCTTCCACCTCGGTGCCCCTCCTCGTTGGCGGAAGAGGGGGGCGCCGCAACGCCCCCCTCTCTCACCGATCTACCCTTGTCTCAACCAGACGCGGCAGACGCGGGCGGCGTCAGTGTCTTGAAGAACACCGGGTTGCCGCTCGAATCCACCTTGTAGAGGCCGTACGAGGTGAGCGTCGTGTCGCCGTTCTCGTCGAACCCGTACTTACCGAGGACCGAGTTGCGGTCCTTGGTGTTGAACAGGGCGTCGAGCACCGCTGCCTTGTCGCTTCCGTCAGGCCCCAGGCTCTTGATCGTGTCAAGACCCAGCTTCATCGCCTCATGCCCATAGATCGCATACGGGTCGGGGTTGCTTTCCCCGTACTTGTCGGCGTATGCCTTCAGGAACTCCTGGCCGCCGGGATAGCTCTTGAGATCGAGCGTCGCGACGGTGCACTGCATGAGCGGTGCGATGTCCGCGGGGACGCCGCCCTCCTTCGCG
>JBJMKM010000008.1:0-16025 GCA_045805825.1 Solirubrobacterales bacterium | reverse complement strand
GCGGGCCGGCGTCCGGTTCGTGCGCGACCTGGTGGAGAGCTACGATGAGCCGTGCGACGCGGTCGTGTTCCTCCAGACCATCGAGCACGTTCAGGACCCGGAGACCGTGCTCCGCCACTTCCGCGACATGCTGCGACCCGGCGGGGCGGCATACGTGTCGACTCCGAACCTCCTGACGCTCGCGCCTCCCGGCGCCAAGAAGTCTGACAACCCGTGGCACGTCAAGGAGTACCGCGCCGAGGAGTTCCGCGCCCTCTGCCAGAGCGCCTTCGGAGAGGTGGAGCTGCTCGGCCTCTTCCACGCCCGCGTCCTGCGAGCGCACGAGCTGGCCCTGCGCGCCGGCTGGGACCGCGTACACGCCGCGCTCGGGATCACCAAGCCCTTCTACGACCGGTTCACCCCCGCCATCTCCGCGCGCGACTTCGCGCTGCGCGGCGGGCCACTCGACCGTGCGCTCGACTTCGTGGCGGTGCTCAGGCCTTGATGCGCCGTCCGGAGGACGGGGCGCTCGCCATCGTCCTCCACTCGCACATGCCGTACGTGGAGGGCTTCGGGACGTGGCCATTCGGCGAGGAGTGGCTCTGGGAGGCGGTCGGGTGCGTGTACCTGCCGCTCCTGGACGTGCTCGGGGGAGCGCCCGTAACGCTCGGGCTCACCCCCGTGCTGTGCGACCAGTTCGAGGCGATGCGCGGGGACGCTGGCGATCGCTACGTCCGCTTCCTGCGCGACATTCGCGCGCCCATCCATGCCGAGGACGCGGCCGGGCTGGACGACACGGGCGAGCCGGTGCTCGCCGCCGAAGTGCGCCGCGCCGCGGCCGACTACACAGGCGCCGATGAGGCATTCGAGGCGCGCGGGCGCGACCTGCTCGGCGCCTTCGCCGCGCTCGAGGGCGTCGAGCTCTGGACCTCCGCAGCCACCCACGGGCTGCTTCCGCTGCTGGCCACCGACGCCGGCCTACGGCTCCAGGTGGCGACCGGCACCGCGGCGCACCTGCGGCGGTTCGGCGACTGGGGCGGCGGCTTCTGGCTGCCCGAGTGCGCCTACGTCCCGGGTCTCGAACGCGAGCTGGCCGACCACGGCGTGCGTGTCTTCTGCATCGACCAGACCGGCGTGGACGGGTTCGACTACCTGAGCCCGGTCGCGACCGACGCGGGGCCCGTGGCGGTACCGATCGACTGGGAGGCCGTGGAGCTCGTCTGGTGCGACGAGCACGGCTACCCCACGCACGGCAAGTACCGCAACTACTGGGGCCGAACGGTGCACGACCTGAAGCCCTGGAACAACGCGGGGGAGCCGTACGACCACGATGCCGCGCTGGAGCTCGCGCGCTCGCACGCGCGCGGCTTCGTTCGGCGTGCCGCCGAGAAGCTGGCTGACGGCGGTCTCCTGTGCTGCGCGCTGGACACGGAGCTGCTCGGGCACTGGTGGTACGAGGGGCTCGACTGGCTCCGGGCGGTCTTCGAGGAGGCGAACGCGCAGGGCGTGCGCCTGGTCACGGTCTCCGAGGGGGTCGAGCTGGCCGAGCCGGCCGCGCGGGCGCTGGCTGCCGCCACGTGGGGCAGGGACAAGGACTTCACCACCTGGGACTCGCCCGCCGTCGCGGAGCTGGCCTTCCAGGCACGCGCGGCCGAGCTCAAGACCGTGGCGGCGGTGGCGACGCATGGCGCCCCCCACGCCGCGCTGGAGCGGGCCGCGCGCGAGCTGCTCGCCATGCAGTCGAGCGACTGGTCCTTCATGGTCACCCGCGACCTGGCGGCCGACTACCCGCTCGAGCGCATGCGGGTCCACGCAGGTTCTCTCGACGCTGCACTGGCCGCTCTGACAGACTCAGCGGCCGCTCCGGACCCGTCCCTGCGCGGGCTGGCGCCCCACCTCGACCTCTCTCCGCTCACGACTCCCTAGCTCGAATGCGCGTCCTGATCCTGTCCTGGGAGTACCCGCCGCTGATCGAGGGCGGCCTCGCCCGGCACGTCCGCAAGCTCTCGGAGGCACTCGTGGAGCTCGGCGTCGACGTGCACGTGCTCACCCGCGGCGGCGAGGAGTCGCCTGAGGAGGAATCCGTCGCCGGCGTATCTATCCATCGGGTGCGGGAGCCAGGACGGCCCACTGACCTCGGCGAGTTCGTCGCATGGGTGGAGCGGATGAACTCCGACATGCTCGCGGCGGGCGTCGAGCTGGGCGACCGCTATGACTTCGACCTCGTGCACGGCCACGACTGGCTCGTGGCGATGGCGTGCGATCACCTTGCGCGGCGCTTCGATTCGCCCCTGGTGGCCACGATCCACGCGACCGAGCATGGCCGCCATCAGGGCTGGGTGGACAAGCACCCGCAGTCCCACATCCACGGCGTCGAGCAGTGGATCACGAACCGGGCGGATCGGGTGATCGCCTGCTCCTACTACATGCGCGAGCAGATCGCCGACATCTTCGGGGTGGACGACTCGAAGGTCGCGGTGATTCCCAACGGCATCGACCCGGGCGACCTCCAGCCGCAACCGCAGGCCGAGCTGGAGCGGCTGCGACTGGAGTTCGCCAAGCCCGACGAGAAGCTGGTGCTACTGATCGGCCGTCTGGTGTACGAGAAGGGCTTCCAGCTCGCTCTGGAGGCCATGCCGGCCCTGATCGAGCGCCTGCCGAGGACCCGCTTCCTCGTCGCCGGTTCGGGCACCCACGAGGCCGAGCTCCGCCGCCAAGCCAGCGAGCTGGGCCTGATGGACCACGGCACCTTCCTCGGCTGGATCGGCGACGACGTCCTGCATTCGCTCTACCCGATCGCCGACGTCTGCGTGGTTCCCTCGATCTACGAGCCGTTCGGCCTCGTCGCGCTTGAGGCGATGGCCTCGGGATGCCCCTGCATCGTCGCGGACACCGGCGGACTCCGGGAGGTCGTGCCCCACGAGGAGGCGGGGCTCAGGTTCCGCGCGCGCGATCCGGAGGCGCTGGTGGACGTCGCCGCCCGGGTCCTCTCAGACGACGAGTTGGGCCGGCGCCTGGTAGCGGAGGCCTACGAGCACCTGCGCCGCTTCGACTGGCTCGACGTCGCCGAGCAGACGGCTGCGCTCTACGACGAGCTCACGCGCGAGCTGGTCTGAGTCACTCGCCCTCCGGAGGGGCCGGAGCGCCCTCGGGCTCTGGTTCAACGGGATCCGGCCACCGCAGTGTCTTTGGAGACTCGCGCATCCGGAGAATGCGGGCGGGAACGCCGCCCACGACGGCGTTCGCGGGGACGTCGCGGGTGACCACCGAGTTGGTGCCGATGACCGCGTTGTCGCCCACCCGCACGCCGCGCAGGATGCAAGCGCCGTAGCCGATCCACACGTTCGACCCGACGTCCACGTCGCGCTTGTAGATCCCCTGCATGCGGATCGGCCGGTCGACCTCCGCCGAGCCGTGATCGAAGTCGATGAACATCGCCCGGTCCGCAATCACGCACTGCTCCCCGATCCGCACGTGTTGGTAGGCGGAGATCGTGCACTCCTGACCCAGAACGGTCTTCGGCCCGACGATCACCTCACCCTCGTGGCAGCGGATCTTGGTCCCGTCACCCAGCCAGACGAAGCGCCCGAAGCGGATCGTGCCCTTGCGCCCGATCTGGATCTCCAGCCGCTTGCCGAAGAACACCGGCCCATCCGTCTGCCACCGCCGGCCCTCCGGTGTCAGGAACCGCCGCCATGCGTAGCGCCACGCGATCCGCGCGTACTTCGGCGTCAGCATCCGGTTGCGAACGAGAAACCCGAGCAGTCGCAGCACGCGGCCGGACTCTAGTGGCGCAAACCGCGGGCCAAGGTGATCCACGCCCACCTGTCGGGCGCGGATTGCCTCGAAGCGGGGATCTAGACTCCGCGCCGATGCCCGAAGCCCCGCAATCCGCCGAGGCTTCGCTCGCCGATCGCGTGGTCGCCGGCGACAAGCGAGCGCTCGCGCGGGCGATCAGCTTGGTCGAGAACCGGGATCCGGAGGGCGACCGCCTGGTAGCCGAGCTCTTTCCGCGCACCGGCAAGGCGCGGGTGGTTGGGATGACCGGCCCGCCCGGCGTCGGCAAGAGCACCCTCATCGGCACGCTCACGAAGGAGCTTCGCGAGGCCGGTCGCGCCGTCGGTGTCCTCTCGATCGATCCGTCCAGCCCGTTCACCCAGGGCGCCATGCTGGGCGACCGGATCCGGCTCGCAGAGCACTTTCTCGACGCCGACGTCTTCATCCGCTCGATGGCCACCCGCGGCTCGCTCGGCGGGATGGCGGAGGCAGCGCTTCAGGCGGCTCTGCTGATGGACGCCTCGGGCAAGGACGACGTCCTCCTCGAGACAGTGGGCGTGGGCCAGGGCGAGATCGACATCGTCGATCACGCCGACACGATCGTGCTTGCCCTGATGCCCGGATCTGGCGACTCGATCCAAGCGCTGAAGGCCGGCGTCATGGAGATCCCCGACGTCATAGTCGTGAACAAGTCCGATCACCCTCTCGCCGACACCATGGTGCGCGAGGTCCGCTCGGCGCTCGGCCTGGGCCCGCAGGGGCCGTGGAAGGTGCCCGTCGTGAAGACCGAGGCCGCGAAAGGGGAGGGGATCGCCGAGCTGCTGCGCCAGATCGATGCCCACCAGGCGCACATCGAGGAGACCGGGACCCTGGCCGAGCGGCGGGCACGGAATCTTCGCGCCGAGGTGATCGGCATCGCCGCGGCGCGGCTTCGCCGCCGGCTCGAGGACCGGGCATCGAGCGACCCCGGCTGGGAGGAGCTTCTGGAGAGTGTCACCCGTCGCGAAACCGATCCGGCGACGGCCGCCCGGAAGCTGCTAGAGATCATCGACGATGGCTGACGACGCGGCCACAACGTCGTCGCAGGCCGGTCCCGGCCCCGACGAGGTATGCGGCTGTTGAGCGGCTAGAGCGTTCCGGTCGCCCAGTCGAATGGCGCCGGCGCACCGGCGGCCGCGCTCGCGCCGTCTCCGGCGACGATCACGCGCGTCCGTCGACCGCCCGCTCCCCGCTGCACCCGGACCTGCGACCACTCCGCGCACGGCGCGAAGGCCTCAGCCAGCTGCAGGGCGAGCCTGGACGGCTCTCGCTTGCGCCCGTTCGGCTTTCTGTCCACGGGAGGATCCCCCAACTCGGTTCCGACGACGACGCGACTTTACGACCCCCCTCGGCCGGAATCGTGCGGACAGTGACAAGTGCGCCGAAATCAACACCCAAATTGGGGAATTTGGACGCTACGGAGTCAGCACCCCAACAGGCGTGCGATGACCATCTGCTGGACCTCGTCGGTGCCCTCGCCGATCGTGAGGATCTTGGCGTCCCTGTAGAAGCGGCAGACCGGATACTCCTCGATGTACCCGTACCCCCCGTGGATCTGCACGGCCTCCTCGGTCGCGCGCACCGCGAGCCGCCCGGTCTTCAGCTTCGCCTGTGCCGCGGCGAGCGTGAATGACTCCCCGCGGTCCTTCAGGATCGCCGCCTTGTAGGTGAGTAGACGGGCGGCCTCGATCTCGGCGGAGAGGTCGGCGATCTTCATCTGGATGGCCTGGAACTTCGAGATCGGCTGGCCGAATGCTCGCCGCTCCTTCGCGTAGGCGAGCGCCTCGTCGAGCGCGCCCTGCGCCAGCCCGACTCCCATCGCCGCGACGCCGATTCGTCCTCCGTCGAGGATATGCAGGAACTGCTTGAAGCCCTCGCCACGCCGTCCCAGCAGGTTGTCCTCCGGCACCCGGCAGGCATCGAAGCTGAGGGGGCGCGTATCCGAGGCGTTCCAGCCCATCTTCCGGTACGGCTCGCCGGGGTCGTAGCCGGGCGTCCCGTTCGGGACGATGATGTTGGAGATCTCCCCGTCGCCGTTGGTGCGGGCCGTGATTGTGACGCAGCCGGAGATGTCGGTGCCGGCGTTGGTGATGAACTGTGTGGCGCCGTCGATGACCCACTCGCCGTCATCCAGCTGAGCCCGCGTGCGGGTGGCACCCGCATCGGACCCGGCCTCGGGCTCCGTAAGCCCGAACGCGGCGAGCCTGCGCCCGCTGGTGAGCTCGGGAAGCCACTCGGCCTTCTGCTCGTCGGTTCCCCAGAGGTGGATCGGCATCGTCCCGAGCGAGGTATGCGCGGCCATCGTGATGCAGACCGAAGAGTCCACGCGAGCCAGCTCCTCCACCGCGAGCGCGTAGGTGAGGGTGTCCGCGCCGCCACCGCCGTACTCCTCGTCGAAGGGGATCCCCATCAGGCCCAGGTCCCCCATCTTGCGCACGATCTCGTAGGGGAACGCCTTGGTGCGGTCGAGCTCCTCCGCGATCGGCGCGACCTCCTGGCGGGCGAACTCGCGCACCGTGTCGCGCAGCAGCCGCTGCTCGCCTGTCAGCTCGAAGTCCACCTCAGGCGCTGTCGGCGACCAGGTCGACGAAGAGCCGCACGCCGAACCCGGTCGGGCCGTTACCCACGTAGGCGCGGCCCACGTCCCAGGCGGTCCCGGCGATGTCGAGGTGCGCCCACGGGACGTCGTCGGTGAATTCCTTCAGGAACTCGGCCGCGTAGATCGTGGATGCCTTCCGCTTGGATGAGCTGTTCACAAGGTCGGTGTCCTTGCCGCGCGTGAGGTCCCGGAACTCCGGATGCATGGGAAGACGCCACACGAGCTCGCCCGTGTGCTCCCCCGCGGCGGTCACCCGGTCCGCCCACTCATCGTCGCTGGCCAGGAGCCCCGCGTACGTCGAACCGAGCGCGATGATCACGGCGCCGGTGAGCGTCGCGATGTCCACAAGCCGGTCAGCGCCGAGTTCGCGCACACAGTAGGTGAGGGCGTCGGCCAGGATCAGGCGCCCCTCGGCGTCGGTGTTGGTGACCTCGACCGTCTTGCCATTGAGCTGAGTGATGATGTCGCCGGGCCTCGTGGCCCTTCCGCCGGGCATGTTCTCCGCCGAGGGGACGCACGCGACGACATTCACCGGCAGCCCCAGCTCGGCAACGGCCCCCACCGCCTCGAGCACGGCGGCGCCGCCCGACATGTCCATCTTCATCTCCTCCATCCGTGCCGATGGCTTGATGGAGATCCCGCCGGTGTCGAACGTCACGGCCTTGCCGACCAGGCCGAGCGTCTCGCCGTCCGAGTCTCCGCCTGTGTAGCGCAGCGAGATGAGCTGGGGCTCCTGGGCGCTTCCCTGGCCCACGGCCGCCAGCCCGCCCATTCCCCGCTCCGCGATCTCCTCGCGGCCGAGCACCTCGACCTCGACGGAGTCGTAGGCGGCCCCGATCTCCCGCGCGCGGTCCGCGAGGTAGGTGGGGGTTGCGATGTTCGCCGGCAGGGCCTGGAGCTCGCGCGCGCGGTTGGTCGCCTCGGCGGCGACGTGCGCCCGCGTCACGGCGCCGGCGATCGAGTCCGCGCCGTCGGCGGCGCAGATGATCAGGCGCTCGAGCGTCGGGGGCGGCGGGTCGTCGGGGTCGCGCGACTTGAAACGGTCGAAGCGAAACGCGGCCAGGATCGTCCCGTCCACGATGCCGGACGCCAAGGCTGCCGGGTCCTCACCGGCCCCGCCCGGGAGTGCCCACACGATGGCGGTGGCCTCGTATCCGGCTGCCTGCTGCACGGCGACGGCAGCGGCGATGCGCATGCGCTCGGCGTCCAGCTCCTCGCGCTTGCCGAGGCCGACCACGAGCAGGCGGCGGTCGCCATCCGGCCGCAGCAGGGTGTGCTTGCGGAACGCGGCCCGGACGTCCTGCGCGCCGGGAACGTCGCGGTAGGCCGCATCGAGCTCATCTCCCTGCGCGAGCCCGACCACGTGAAGACCGGCGTCGACGGCCTCGAGTGGCTGTCCGGTGGCCTCGACGTGCACGGGCGGCGAGTCTATTGGGGAGCTGTCACTCACTAGCATCCCTGGAAAGGTCAAGCTCGCGGCCACTGGCCGGCCGCCCGTCCACGAAAGGCTCAGATGTCGAAGACCGTGATCCTTGGCACAGCTCGCACCCCCTTCGGAAAGATGGGAGGCGGGCTCTCATCTCTGGAGGCGACCGATCTCGGCGCAAAGGTGATCGAGTCCGCATTGGAGCGCTCCGACGTCCAGCCCGATCAGGTCGAGGCGGTCGTCTACGGGCAGGTCCTCCAGGCCGGCCAGGGACAGATCCCCTCACGCCAGGCCCAGATCAAGGCCGGCATCCCGCGCGAGGTCCCCTCCGAGACCGTCAACAAGGTCTGTGCGTCCGGGATGCGCACCGTCGGCCTCGCCGACCAGGCGATCCGGGCCGGCGATGTCGACATCGCCGTGACCGGCGGAATGGAGTCGATGAGCCAGGCGCCCTACCTGCTCCCGGGCGCACGGTTCGGCTTTCGGATGGGCGACGTGAAGGCGATCGACGCGATGACGCACGACGGCCTCACCAACCCCTTCACCGGCAAGCAGATGATCAACGAGGCCTCCGACGTCTCGAACGAGCTCGAGATCACTCGCGCCGACATGGATCGGTTCGCGGCCCGCTCGCATCAGCGGGCCGCCAAGGCGACCGACGACGGCATCCTCGCCGAGGAGATCGTGACGGTCACCGTCAAGCGCAAGAAGGACGAGGTCGAGGTGGCGGCCGACGAGGGCATCAGGCCCGAGACCACCGTCGAGGTGCTGGCGAAGCTTCGCGCCGTCGGTGGCGACGACGCGACTCACACCGCCGGCAACTCGCCCGGAGTCAACGATGGGGCGGGCGCGGTCATCGTGGCGTCCGACGAGTGGGCCAAGCGTGAGGGGAAGACCCCGATCGCGCGCGTCCTCGCCTACGGCACGGTCGCGGACGACTTCCCATACCTCGCGCGCACGCCGGCCAAGGCGGCCCAGCAGGCGCTCGACAAGATCGGCAAGAGCCCCGAGGACGTCGACCTGTGGGAGATCAACGAGGCGTTCGCCTCGGTCGCGCTGAACTCCATGCGGATGCTCGGCATCGACGAGGACAAGGTCAACGTCAACGGTGGCGCGATCGCGCTGGGGCATCCGATCGGGGCCTCGGGCGCGCGGATCGTCGGCGCGCTCGTGCACGAGCTGCGGCGCCGCGGTGGCGGGCTCGGGTGCGCCGCCATCTGCTCCGGCGGCGGTCAGGGCGACGCGATTCTGCTCGAGGTGAACGGGGCGTAGACCTCCTCGCCCCGGTTGGGGTTTGCCGTACGTGCCCCCCGCTGGGAGAATTTCGCCCTTGGCGGAAGACTCCAAGCTCACTCGACGCAAGCTCGTGGGATCCGCGGCCGCGGCCGGAGCGGGCGCCGCGCTGGCGAACGCGCCCGGCGCGCTCGCGCGCCCGCGTCAGCGGCGGCAGCGCCACGAGGTCGACGTCGCGATCGTCGGTGCCGGCTTTGCCGGGCTGACGGCCGCGATCGAGCTGCAGCGCCACGGCAAGTCGGTGGTCGTGCTCGAGGCTCGCAATCGCGTGGGCGGGCGTGCCCTAAACCACCACCTCGGCGGGGGAGAGGTCTCCGAGGCTGGGGCGACCTTCGTCGGCCCGACCCAGGGCCACATCATCGCCCTGGCCAAGCGCTTCGGAGTGGCCAGGTTCCCCACTTACGACACGGGGGACAACGTCTACTTCCGGGATGGCACCCGGCTCACGTACAGCGACAAGAGCCCGACGGGCATCGTTCCCCCCGACCCCACGATTGCGCCTGATGCGGCCAAGGTGGTGACACAGCTCGACCAGATGTCCACCGAGGTGCCGGTCGACGCGCCCTGGAACGCCTCGATGGCTAGCGAATGGGACGGGCAGACGCTCGAGACGTGGGCCAAGGACAATTCGACCTACAGCATCAACAAGAACTTCCGCCGGCTCGTCGCCGTCGCCACGCGTCCGATCTTCGGCGCGGATCCCCGCGAGATCTCGTTCCTGTTCACGCTCTTCTACATCGCCGCCTCGGGCGACGAGAGGCATCCCGGCACGTTCGAGCGTAACTTCAGCACGCGCAACGGCGCGCAGATGTGGCGTTTCCACGGCGGCTCTCAGCTCATCACTCAGCGGATGGCGAACCGGCTCGGCCACCGGGTGGTTCTCGGCTCGCCGGTCACGCGAATCGTCCAGCGGCAGCACCACGCGGTCGTGCATTCGGCCCGCCGCGACGTCCGCGCGAAGCGTGTGATCGTCGCGGTTCCGCCCACGCTCGCGGGCCGCATCCACTACCAGCCCGAACTGCCGACGGGACGTGATCAGCTGACCCAGCGGATGCCGCAGGGCACGCTGATCAAGGTGGCGGCCGTCTACGACAAGCCGTTCTGGCGCGAGGACGGGCTGAACGGCACCGCACTGTCGCTGAACGGGCCGGTCAACGCGACCTTCGACGATTCGCCGCCCGACGGAAGGCCCGGTGTCGTCTTCGGGTTCGTCGGTGGCGGCGCGGCTCGCGGGTTCACGCGGATGACCGCCGCGGCGCGCCGCGCGGCGGTGATCAGGAACTTCAAGCAGTTCTTCGGCCCGAAGGCCGGGAGACCACGCGAGTATTTCGAGACCAACTGGACCAAGGAGCAATGGACACGCGGCTGTCCCGTGGCGGTGCCCGGCCCGGGGGTGCTCGTTGCCCACGGGCCCGCGTTGCGTAGGCCCATCGGCAGGATTCATTGGGCCGGCACCGAGACGTCCACCTATTGGAACGGCTACATGGACGGGGCTGTCCGCTCCGGCGAGCGCGCCGCCAAGGAGATCCTGGCGGAGCTGTGAGGCGGGCGACCGCCATCTGTGGTGCGCTCGCCGTCCTTATGCTCGTCGGCGCGGCCCCCGCGGCGGCGAAGGAGCGACCGCGATGGGACACCCGGGTCCTCGCGCTGGTGGGCAAGCCCGGCTTTCCGGCGCGGGCGTACGTGGCGCCCAACGACAGGATCTACGAGGGCACATACGCGAACCCGAACGGCGGGTCGAGGCCCTCGCTCGTGCGGGAATACACGGGGGACGGCACGATCTTGCATACCTGGGTTGTCCCGGGTCAGAACCTCTCGGGCGACCAGGGCGTCCAAGCGGCGACGAGCGACTCGCGCGGGCGTCTGGTGCTCCTGGACCGCAGCCCGGCACGGGTCCTGCTGCTGGACAGGCACCGGAACGTCCAGAGGAAGAGGTTCCACACGTACGCCAGATTCCGCGATCTTCCGCCGTGCGCACCGGGGACAGGCTCGAACTGCTCGCCGACTACCAGCGACGACCCCCCGATCCCAAACTATGCCGCCTGGGGACCCGGCGGTGCGCTGTATGTCACCGACTACCTGCAGGCCGTCATCTGGCGCGTTCCGCCGGGTGGCGGCAAGCCAACGGTCTGGCTGGCGGATCCGCGGCTCGACGGGGGCGAGTTCGGGACCACCGGAATGGTCCTCAAACCGGATCACCGGACCCTGCTCGTCATGCAGCAGAGCTCAGCCGGAGGCGCTGACGGAAATCCCTCGACCGGAAAGCTCTACTCGGTTCGCATCCTTCCCCATCACCGGCATGGCCCTCTCCAGAGGATCTGGCAGAGCCGGCCGCTCGACGGGCCCGACGGCTTTTGGATCGCCCAATCGGGCCGGATCTATGCGGCCCTCGCGGGCAGTAACCAGATCGCGGTCATCGGGCCGGGCGGGCGGGACCTGCAACGGTTCCCCATGGTCCCGGGGCCGGGCTTCAACGGCTCCTCGGTGCCGTTCGACACTCCCTCGAGCGTCATGTTTCTCGGCACTCGGCTCATGGTCGCGAACCAGGCGTTCTTCAGCGGCGATTCGACGCATCAGGCGATCCTGGATGTCGAATCGCATGAGCGCGGGATGCCTGAGTTCATCCCCCGCACCGCGGGTCTGCCGCGCCGGCACCGCTAGTTCGACAGCTAGCCTCCGACGGCATGCAACGGGGGGCAGCGTTCTTCGACCTCGACCGCACGCTCATGGCGGGCTCGAGCGGGATGCACTTCGCTCGCGCTGCCTACGGCAGCGGGATTGTGGGCCGGCGCCAGCTCATGCGGTGGGGCGTGGAACACGTCCACTTCCGCCTGAAGGGCTCGACGGACGAGCGGACGGCGCAGCTGCTGTCGCAGGTGAAGGAGCTCCTGGGCGGGATTCCCGCGCGCGACATACAGCGCCTCGCGCCGGGGCTCCTGGCGGGAGTGCTTCCGCGCATCTATCCGCAGATGCTCGACGAGGTGCGCAGCCATCAGGACGCCGATCGTCCGACGTTCATCGTCAGCGCCGCGGGCAACGACCTGGTCGAGATGCTCGCGCGGGTTCTCGGCATGGAGGGCGGCATCGGCACGCAGTACGAGGTGGACGGCGAGGGGCTTCTGACCGGACGCATCGTCGAGCCGTTCGTCTATGCAGACGGCAAGGTGGCCGCGATGCGCCGGTTCGCGGAGGAGCACGACATCGACCTGAGCGAATCGTGGGCGTACTCGGACTCGGTTTCCGATCTCCCCATGCTGCGGGCCGTGGGTCACCCGGTTGCGGTCAATCCCGACGCGGAGCTGGCACAGATCGCATCGCAGGAGGGCTGGCGCGTGATGCGCTTCGAGCGCCTCGGCCGCCAGCTCGCGATCGCCGGAGCGACGCTTGTCGCCGCGGCGGTGGGAGGCACCGGCACGGTCCTGGCCCGGCGACGTCCCGAACGCCGGGGGTATCGGCACTCGCTGCGGCGCTGATGATGCGCTCCGGGCGCGCCTAGACTGAGCAGCATGGCGATCGAGCCTGAAGCCAAGCGTCGCGCCCATCAGTGGCGGGAGGAGGTCTATTCGGGCCAGCCGGAGCGCGACGCGCTGTTCGAGACGATCTCGGGCCAGCCGATCGAGCCCCTCTACACCGAGGAGGACCTGGCCGGCTGGGATACGGAGCGCGATCTCGGCTTCCCAGGCGAATTTCCCTACACGCGCGGCGTCTACCCATCGATGTACCGCGGGCGGCTGTGGACGATGCGCCAGTTCGCCGGCTTCGGTACCGCCGACGAGACCAACGAGCGGTTCCGCTACCTGCTCGACCACGGCCAGACGGGCCTTTCGACCGCCTTCGACATGCCGACGCTGATGGGCCTCGACTCGAGCGACGGCCGCAGCCTGGGGGAGGTCGGCGTGGAGGGCGTCGCCATCGACACCCTCGACGACATGATCGATCTGTTCCACGGGATCCCGCTCGACCGCGTCACGACCTCCATGACGATCAACGCGCCGGCGGCGATCCTGCTCGCCTTCTACGTCTGCGCGGCCGAGGAGCAGGGCGTTCCGCCCGAGGCGCTCGGCGGCACGATCCAGACCGACATCCTCAAGGAGTACATCGCGCAGAAGGAGTGGTGCTTTCCGATCGAGCCGGCCATGCGCCTGGTGACGGACATGATCGAGTGGTGCACCGAACGGATGCCGCGCTGGCACCCGATCTCCATCTCCGGGTACCACATCCGCGAGGCCGGCTCGACCGCCCAGCAGGAGCTCGCCTTCACGCTCAAGGACGGGTTCACGTACGTCGAGGAGGCGGTAGCGCGAGGCCTCGACGTAGATGAGTTCGCGCCGCGCCTTTCGTTCTTCTTCAACGCGCATATCGACTTCTTCGAGGAGATCGCGAAGTACCGCGCCGCGCGGCGGATCTGGGCGAGGGAGATGAGCGAGACGTTCGGAGCGCGACGCCCGGAGTCGCTGCGGATGCGCTTCCACACCCAGACCGCGGGCGTGTCGCTCACCGCCCAGCAGCCCCTGCTGAACATCGTGCGGACGGCGATCGAGGCGCTCGCTGGGGTGCTCGGCGGCACGCAGTCTCTCCACACGAACTCCTACGACGAGGCGCTCGCCCTTCCGACGGAGGAGGCGGTGCGCATCGCCCTTCGCACCCAGCAGGTGATCGCCCACGAGACCGGCGCCACCAACACGATCGACCCCCTCGGCGGCTCCTACTTCATCGAGTCCCTCACCGACGAGATGGAGCGCGCGGCCTACCAGTACTTCGCGCGGATCGACGAGCTGGGCGGGATGGTCGAGGCGATCAAGCGCGGCTTCCCGCAGCGCGAGATCGCCGATGCGTCGTTCCGCTACCAGCAGGAGGTGGACTCGCGTCGGCGCGTGGTCGTCGGCGTCAACGAGTACCGGCTGGAGGACGAGGAGGGAATCGAGCTCCATCGCCCGGATCCCGCGGCGGAGCGAAAGCAGGCGGATCGCCTCGAGCGCACCCGAGCGCGCCGGGACTCCGTCGCGGTCGAGGGGGCGCTCGCCGAGCTCAAGGCCGCGGCGGCGACCGAGGGTCAGAACCTCATGCCGCACTTCCTCGACGCCGCGCGGGCCCGAGCCTCGGAGGGCGAGATGGTGGCCGCTCTTCAAGAGGTGTTCGGCCGCTACATCGAGCAGCCCGTTTTCTGAGTTTTCGCGGGCTCGGTAAGGGGTAGCGATCTGACATGCCGAACCTGATCGTCGTTCGAGACGAGGTCGATGGCTGGGACGTCATCCGGGAGGGCGATCCCCAGTCGCTGACCAACACGGCGAGCAAGGAGAGCGCGATCGAGGCGGCGAAGAAGTTCATCGCCGACGAGGGCGGGAAGGGGGAGGTCGTCGTCCACGAAGACGAGGTGCACGGGATCGACGACACCGGCCGGGGTGTCAAGCTCTACGTCGTTGCGCTGCTGGGGCTGCTTGCGGTGATCACGGTGATCATCGTGATCACCTCCCTGCTCGCCCACTGGACGCTCCCCGGCGGGGGTTAGGCGGCCGCGCTCGCCGGGCGGCAACTAGAGTCCCGGTCGTGGAAGCCACGCAGCAGAGCCGGCCCGAGTCCGCGCGCAAGATCCGGGTGGTGGTCGCCAAGCCCGGCCTCGACGGGCACGACCGCGGCGCGAAGATCATCGCTCGGGCGCTCCGCGACGCCGGCATGGAGGTGATCTACACCGGGCTTCACCAGACGCCCGAGCAGATCGCGGCCACGGTGATTCAAGAGGACGCCGACGCAATCGGGCTCTCGATCCTGTCCGGCGCACACATGACGCTGGTCCCGAAGGTGGTCGAGCTCCTTCGCGAGCAGGGCGTGGAGGACGTGGTCGTCACGGTGGGCGGGACGATTCCGGCCGACGATGCCCCCGAGCTGAAGAAGCTGGGCGTTGCCGAGGTGTTCACCCCCGGCGCGTCGACGGATGAGATCGTCGACTTCATTCGCAGCGCGATCGACGAGCGCCGCACGCTCGCCGCAGGGGCCTCCTGAATCCCGCTGCCGGCGCCGTGTTTCGCCCGTGGGAGAACGGGGAAGCTCTTGATTGACTGGTCAGTCAGACCCCCGGCCAGTCGCTAATATGCCGCGCGCCATTCCCCTTGAAGGAGGGACCACTTGAAGATCTGTTGCCTGGTTAAAGAGGTTCCAGACGCCGCGGTACAGAAGCGCATCGACCCCAATACGAAGCGTCTGGACCGGTCCGGGGAGAAGAACCTCAACCCGTTCGACACGCACGGCATCGAGGCCGCGATGCAGATCCGCGAGGGCGGAAACGCCGAGGTCGACGAGATCGTCGCAGTGACGATGGGCCCGGATTCAGCCGTGCGCGCGCTCCACAAGGCCGTCGCGCTCGGCGCCGACCGCTCGGTCCACCTGACCGACGAGGCGCTCTCCGGCTCCGACGTCTGTGCCACCGGCTACGCGCTCGCCAAGGTCCTCGAATCCGAGCAGCCGGATCTCGTGCTGCTCGGCCAGCAGTCGGATGACGGCGAGTGCTACACGATTGGCGCCGTCGTCGCCGATCACCTGAAGATGCCTTCGCTGACGCAGGTGATCAAGATCGACGTCGGCGACGGCAAGCTCACCTGCGAGCGCCAGGCCGAGTACGGCTACGACACGGTCGAGGTCGACCTTCCGGCCGTGATTTCGGTCGGCGACGCGATCAACGAGCCGCGCTACCCCAGCCTCAAGGCCATCATGGGGGCGAAGAAGAAGCCCCTTGATACCCACGCGACCAGCGACGTCGGCATCGAGGCCGATCAGGTCGGCGAGGCCGGCTCCAAGACCCAGGTCCTCGCGATCAACCCGCCCCCCCAAAAGGAGGCCGGAGAGATCATCGAGGACGAGGACACCAACGAGACGGTCGAGAAGATCGTCGCCTGGCTCGACGAAAGGAAGCTTCTC
>JBJMKM010000007.1:0-28222 GCA_045805825.1 Solirubrobacterales bacterium | reverse complement strand
TCGAAAGGGGAGAGCGCTTGGCACGCCCAACCGAGTCGAACGAGCAGCTTCTCTGCAGCTTCTGCGGGAAGTCCCAGCGCCAGGTCAAGAAGTTGATCGCCGGGCCTGGCGTCTACATCTGCGACGAGTGCATCGATCTCTGTAACGAGATCATCGACGAGGAGCTCGCCGCGCCCCCGACCTTCGAGCTCGAGAGCCTTCCCAAGCCGAAGGAGATCCATGCGGTCCTGAACGAGTACGTCGTCGGGCAGGAGACGGCGAAGCGGGCGCTCTCGGTCGCCGTCTACAACCACTACAAGCGCGTCCAGATGGCGCAGTCAGACGACGAGGAGGTCGAGCTCCAGAAGTCGAACATCCTGCTGCTGGGCCCCACCGGGTGCGGCAAGACGCTGCTGGCGCAGACGCTCGCCCGGATCCTCAACGTTCCGTTTGCCATCGCCGACGCCACGGCGCTCACCGAGGCCGGCTACGTCGGTGAGGACGTCGAGAACATCCTCTTGAAGCTGATCCAGGCGGCCGACTTCGACGTCAAGAAGGCGGAGACGGGGATCATCTATATCGACGAGGTCGACAAGATCGCCCGCAAGGCCGACAACCCGTCGATCACGCGCGACGTCTCGGGCGAGGGAGTGCAGCAGGCGCTTTTGAAGATCCTGGAGGGGACCACCGCCTCGGTCCCTCCACAGGGCGGCCGCAAGCACCCTCACCAGGAGTTCCTGACGATCGATACGACGAACATCCTGTTCGTCTGCGGTGGCTCGTTCGCCCAGCTCGACAAGGTGATCGAGCGGCGAATCGGCCAGCAGGGAGTGGGATTCGGCGCGCAGGTCATGACCCGTGACCAACGTGACACCGGCGAGCTCTTCGAGCAGGTGCTGCCCGAGGACCTCATGGAGTACGGCCTGATCCCCGAGTTCATCGGGCGCCTGCCGGTCGTAGCCGCGATCCACCAGCTCACGCGCGACGACCTCATCACGATCCTCACCGAGCCGCGCAACGCGCTGACGAGGCAGTTCGAGCGCTTCTTCCAGTTCGACGACATCGAGCTGGTGTTCGCCGAGGACTCGCTCGGCGCGATCGCCGACAAGGCTCTCGAGCGCGAGGTGGGCGCCCGTGGCCTGCGCTCGATCCTGGAGGAGACGCTCCTCGACGTGCAGTTCGAGCTCCCGTCCCGCCGTGACGTCCGCAAGTGCGTGGTCACCAAGGACACGATCCAGCGGTCGATCAAGCCGACGCTGGTCACCGAGGCCGCACCGGAGGAGCCCGACGCGGAGGTCGAAGAGCTCGAGGAGGAGTCCGCCTAGGGCTCGCGCGCGGTCGAAAGGCGCATTTGTCAGGCCTCGCCTGACAAACGTGCCTCTCGGCGTTGGTTGCTGGTTAGGTCGGTGGCTGCTGCTTCGTCGCCCGCCACTCCAGGAGGCCCGTGTGGCAGTGCGTGCCCGCGCCCGCGAGCTCGCCGCGAAGCTTGAAGTCGCCCACCGCGACGCCGCCCTTCCGGAACTTGCCGCTCACGCTGCCCGTAGGGTCCAGGGGCAGCCCGACCCAGTCGCCGGTGCCCTCGAACGTCCGGTCGCGCCGGATCCGCATCCGGTCCTTGAACCTCCACCCGGTCGTGGCGCCGGGGGGTGCGTCGGAGCACGTGTACGGGATCTGGTTGACCGTGAACCCCGCGACCTTCCGGTGGCCGCCGTCACCGCGCCCCACGAAGAAGCCGACCGACGCGTTGGGTTGACCCTTCACGTGTCCCTTGTAGTCGAAGGCGTTCGAGAATCCGAACGCGGTCGGAGCCGCCACTGCCGACACCGCGCAAAGGAAGAGGAATAGAACGAGACGCTTCATCGACCCTCCTTGGTCAGGACCCCCTGGACGAAACAGTGTAAACGCCAGGGCGGAGGCCGTAACTAGACTGGCCGCATGGACGAGGGTCGCCGGAAAACGCTCGAGAAAACGACTCGTTATGACCCCTCGGAGACCGAGGGAAGGATCCTCGAGCGCTGGCTCGAGGGCGGCTACTTCCACCCCCCGGCGGAGGGCAGTCCGGACGAGAACTTCTCGATCGCGATCCCGCCCCCGCACGTCACCGGGGCGCTGCACATGGGTCACGCGCTCAACGGATCGGTGCAGGACGTCCTCGCGCGCCTCAACCGAATGCGCGACCGAAACACGCTGTGGGCGCTCGGCACCGACCACGCGGGGATCGCCACCCAGGCGGTGGTAGAGCGGGGGCTTCGCGAGGAGGGAACTTCACGCCGGGAAATCGGGCGTGAGGCGTTCGTCGAGCGGGTGTGGCAATGGCGGCGGGAGTACGGCTCGACCATCGTGGAGCAGTACAAGCGTCTGGGCGCCTCCTGCGACTACGAGCGCGAGCGCTTCACGCTCGACGACGAGTACGTGCGTGCCGTGTACCGCGTGTTCGTGGCCCTGTACGAGAAGGGCTACATCTACCGCGACAATTACATGGTCAACTGGGATCCCGGGACGCACTCGGCGATCTCGGACCTCGAGGTGGTCAACCGAGAGGTCACCGACACGCTCTACCACGTCGACTATCCGGTTGAGGGGTCGGACCGGGTGCTGACCGTCGCGACCGTCCGGCCGGAGACGATGCTCGCGGACACCGCGGTCGCGGTCCACCCGGACGACGACCGCTACCGGGACGTCGTCGGGGAACACTGCACCCTGCCCGTCGTCGGGAGGCGCCTGCAGGTGATCGCCGATGAGCACGTCGATCCGGAGTTTGGGACCGGCGCCCTGAAGATCACCCCCGGCCACGACCCCACCGACTTCGAGATCGGGCGGGCGCACGGGCTCGACGAGATCACGGTGATCGGCGAGGACGGACGGATGTCATCGGAGGCGGGGGAGAGGTTCCAGGGCATGAGCGTCGAGGAGGCGCGCCGGGCCGTGGTGGAGGCGCTCGAGGCTGAGGGCCGTCTGCGCTCGGAGGAGCCGTACACGCACTCGGTGCCGTTCTCCGAGCGCTCGGGCGAGCGGATCGAGCCGCTGATCAGCCTCCAGTGGTTCATGCGGATGGGCGACCTCGCCCGTCCCGCCATCGAGGTCGTGGAGCGCGACGAGGTCCGGATCGTCCCTGACAACTACAAGCGGGTCTACCTCGAGTGGATGCGAAACATCCGGCCCTGGTGCATCTCGCGGCAGCTCTGGTGGGGACACCGGATTCCGGTGTGGTACTGCGACGCCTGCCAGGAGACATACGTGGCCGAGACGCCGCCCGAGCGCTGCGGGGCGTGCGGCGGGGACCTTCGCCAGGAGGACGACGTTCTCGACACCTGGTTCAGCTCGGCGCTCTGGCCGTTCGCGGTCCTGGGCTGGCCGGAGGAGACGCCGGAGGTCAAGGCCTTCTACCCGACGAGCTTCCTCACGACCGCGCGGGAGATCCTCTTCCTGTGGGTTGCCCGCATGGTGATGATGGGGATCGAGTTCAGGGGCGAGATCCCGTTCCATGACGTCTACGTCCACCCGGTGATCCAGGCGCCGGACGGCCGCCGGATGTCGAAGAGCCTCGGCACCGGGATCGACCCGCTGGACGAGATCGACACGCATGGCGCAGACGGTGTGCGCTTCGGCCTGTTGGCGATGTCCTCCACCCAGGACGTCCGCTACAACCCCGCGCGGATACAGCAGGGCCAGGACCTCGCCAACAAGATGTGGAACGCGTCGCGGCTCATCATGCTCAACGTCCCGCCAGGGGCCGCATTCCGGCGCGAACCCCGACAGGAGCCTGCTCCTGGCGGGCATTTGTGTGTCGAGGACCGCTGGATCGCCTCGCGCCTTCAGCGGGTGGTCGCCGAGAGCACGGAGCAGATCGACGGCTACGACTTCGCCCACGCCGTCCTGGGTCTCTACGACTTCTTCTGGTCGGAGCTCTGCGACTGGTACCTGGAGATCGTCAAGCCGCGCCTCTACGACGGCGATCCGGATGCGGCTTCGACGCTGCTTTGGGTGCTCGAGCAGACGCTCGCGCTGATCCACCCCGTGATGCCGTTCGTCACCGAGGAGATCTACTCGTACCTGCGGGACGGGCTCGGCGAGGATGCCCCCGCGATGCTGGTCGTGCATCCGTGCCCCGAACCGGACCCGGTGCTCGTCGACGAGGAGGCGGAGCGAGAGGTTGAGACGTGGATCGACGTGACGCGCCAGATCCGGCGCTGGCGCGATCTCGTGGGCGTCGCCGCCGGCAGCGTCCTGCCGGCGCGCGTGGCCTCGGGGAACGGGGCGCCCCACGAGCTGGTCGCGCGGCTCGCCCGGCTGTCGTTCGACGCGGCCGACGGCGAGGCGCTGGCGACGATCGGGCCGGTCGAGATCGTCGCCTCGGAGGAGGTAGATCCGGATCAGGCGCGGGAACGCATCGCGGAACGGCGCGATGCCCTGCAGGCCGAGGTAGCCCGGGCCGAGGGCAAGCTCGCGAACGCCGGATTCGTCGACAACGCGCCGCCTGACGTGGTGGATGCGGAGCGCGCCAAGCTGGCGCGTTACCAGGCTGAGCTGGAAGAGCTCTCCTGAGCTGGACCTACGAAGACGCGGAGCGGTACCTCCTCTCGCTGGAGCCACTCGGGTGGCGGTTCGGCCTGGACCGGATCCGGCGACTCGTGACCGTACTCGGGATGCCACAGCACCGGTTCGCGTCCGTTCACGTCGTCGGGACGAACGGCAAGTCGTCGGTGACCGAGATGATCGCCGCGCTCCTGGAGGCCCACGGGCGGAGGGCGGGGGCCTACGTCTCCCCGCACACCGAGCGGTGGTCGGAGCGCGTCCGGCTGGGTGGAGCCGAGATCGCACCCGACGAATTCGGGGCGGCCGTGGAGAGAGTGGCCCAGTCGGTCGAGGTTGTGAACCGCTCGCTCGACGAGGGGGAGTCGGTGACCCAGTTCGAGGCGGCGACCGCAGCAGCGTTCGTCGCGCTGGCACAGGCGCGGGTGGCGTTCGGCGTGATCGAGGCGGGCCTGGGCGGAAGGCTCGACGCCACCAACGTTCTTCCGTCGCAGGCGACCGTGTTGACGTCGGTCGGTCTCGAGCACACCCAATGGCTTGGGGACACCGAGGAGGAGATCGCCGTGGAGAAGCTGGCGGTCCTGCGGGATCACTCGGTCCTGGTGATGGGTGAGGTTGGGCCCGATGTGCGAGAGCTAGCCGAGCGAACGGCGCGCGAACGGGGCGCCAGGCTCATCGCCGCCAGCGAGCACGATCCCGACATCGAGCTGGCGATGCCCGGCGCGTACGCGCGTCGCAATTTCACGGTCGCCGTCGCCGCCGCGATGGCGGTGCTCGGGCCGCTCGATCCGGAGCGGGTGCATGGCGTCGCGATGGGGCTCGAGCTCCCGGGAAGGATGGAGGTCCTGGATGGTGACCCGCCCGCGGTCTTGGATGCTGCCCACAACCCGCCCGGGGCTGCCGCCCTGGCCGAGGCGCTGCCCGAGGCGCTGGACGGAGCCGCGGTCGTCGCTTGCCTGACGCTGCTCTCGGACAAGGACGCTGCCGGCGTCGTTCGGGAGCTGGCGCCAGCCATCGACATGGTCGTGTGCACCGAGCTGCCGCCCGAGCAGCTCGCGCACGCGGGGCGGCCCGCTGCGCGCTCGATCGACGCCGATGAGCTCGCTGCGACGGCTCGCGCGGCGGGACTCGAGGTCGAGATAGTGCGAGACCCGGTGCCTGCGGTGCGGAGGACCCTCGAGCTGGCGAGCGCGCGTTCCGGGGCGGCGCTTGTGACCGGCTCGCACTACCTCCTCAGGTACGCTTTCGAGCGCTGTTCCTGACGCCCGACCCATGGTCGAGCGCGGATCGCTTGTCGTAATGGATCGAGAGGCCCGCTCAGAGCTCCTGCAAATGATGGGTTTGGTCGCCGCCGTCGTGGCGATCGTGATCCTCGTGTTCTTTGGCTTGGGATACCTGTTCGGCCGGTTGTTCCTGTAGCAAGCGGGTAACCGGCGGGACCAGCACCAGGGATTGAGCCGTAATTAACGAAGTAGACTCCGCCTCCCCCGTCATGCGGCCAAATTCATGCCCGTCCTAGCGCTATTCGGCATCACGAACAGCGGTCTCAACCTGTTCGTGAACCTGGTGATCCTCTTCCTGGTGATCGTGTGGATCGCCCTGATCGCTTGGACATTTCTCGACGCCCGCCGGCGCATCAAGGACCCGGTGCTCGTCGCGTGCGCCACGGGAGCGTCGCTCTTTCCCTTCGTGGGATCGATGGTCTACTCGATCCTGCGCCCGCCTGAGTTTCTCGAGGACGCGAAGGAGCGGGAGCTCGAGATCAGGGCGTCCGAGCTGCGGGTGAGGCAGCTCGAGGAGCAGTCGTGCCCCAACTGCAGCTTTCCGATCGAGCGGACCTACCTACGCTGCCCCAACTGCCGCGCCAGGGTCAAGGACCCGTGCGAGAACTGCGAGAAGCCGATCGACCCGCGCTGGGTCGTCTGCCCGTACTGCGAGATGCCGCAACGCCGCGCACCGGAGCCTCCGCGGCGGGTCTCCCGGGAGGAACGCCCGCGCGAAGAGCGAGCGCCGGGTCCAGCTGCGCGATCGGCCAAGCGTCAGGCGAGTCGCCCCGCCGCCCGCACGTCAACGGCGTCCTCCACGCGACCAAGGCCGACCCGGACAGCACGCCAATCGGACTCGAAGCCGGCAGCGACGAGGGAGCGAAAGCCACCGTCGCGCGGAAGCTCGAGCAAGGGCTCAGGCCGCGACGGCGGCCCCGATGACCGGCCAAGGCCGGCCACAGCGTCGTAGCGCCGAGACTCACCGATCGCGCAACGCGAGCCGGGCTTTCGTTCGCTACCCGATACATTCCCGCGCCGTGGCCGAGGTCGCCAGGACACTGATTCTCGTCAAGCCCGATGCCTTCGAGCGCGGCCTGACCGGTGAGGTGCTGGCGCGGTTCGAGCGCAAAGGGCTTCGGATCGTCGCTCTGCGGCAGCTCACGATCGACGAGGAGTTCGCCGCGCAGCACTATGAGGAGCACACCGACAAGCCGTTCTTCGGCGAGCTGGTCGACTTCATTACGGGCGGGCCCCTTGTCGCCGCCGTGCTGGAGGGCCACGACGCGACCACTGCGGCTCGGCAGGCCATCGGCGCCACAAATCCGCTCGAGGCGTCGCCCGGCTCCATCCGCGGAGACTTCGCCCTCGAGGTGACCTTTAACCTCGTGCACGGTTCGGACTCCGCGGAGTCGGCCGAGCGCGAGATCCGGCTCTGGTTTCCCGACCTCGACTGATCCTCGCCTCGGCATCTCCCCGCCGGCGCGAGATTCTGTTGGCGCTCGGGGTTCCCTTCGAGGTTGCGGTCCCGGAGGTTGAAGAGCTCACCACCGGAGAGCCCGAGGAGACGGTGATCGAGAACGCGCGTCGCAAGGCGCGGACCGGGGTGGAGATGTCGGTGGGTGAGGCGGGTCTCGTCGTAGGGGTGGACACAGAGGTTGTCCTAGACGGCCGGCTGCTCGGAAAGGCGCGCAACGAGGGAGAGGCCCGTGAGCGACTGGAAGCGCTCTCGGGCCGGACGCACGAGGTACTCAGCGGACTGGTCACGATCGCCGCCCCGGATACGAAGAGTGCATCTGTCAGGTCTGGCCTGACAAACGCACCTCTCGACGCCGGGGCAGCCCCCTCGGTGCACGACCCCGGCCCCGAGGAGCGCGCCGGTCTCGCGCGCTCGAAGGTGACGTTCCGAGAGCTGAGCGAACCGCTCCTCGCCGCCTACCTAGCGTCAGGGGAGTGGCGCGACCGCGCCGGGGCCTACGCGGTCCAGGGCCTCGGGTCGAGTCTCGTCGAACGGGTGGACGGCGATCTCTCGAACGTCATCGGGCTGCCGGTGAACCTGCTTTTGGAGCTCGCGCCGGGCCTGCTCGACTAAACAGGAGATTCCCGCCTTCCAGAGCCGGTTCTAGGCTAACTCTCAGGTTTAGCTTGAGTTTCGAAATCGGGGCTCATTCTTGCGTTGAGGCTGCTCCAGGGTTCGCTACACTCGGCCGCGCGGTGCGGTCGCTGTCGCTGCTCGGCTCGCTGACTCTGGGACGGAGGAGCTCAGCCCCGCCGTGGCTGCGAAGGCCATCCGCGCGTTGATCAAGAACTGTCCACCCTCCAGAGGCTTTCTTCGATAACCCACCCAATGGGGCTTTTTCGCAACCTGACGGGCTTCGGCGGCCGCGACATGGCCGTCGATCTCGGCACCGCCAACACACTCGTCTACGTGCGCGGCCGCGGCATCGTGCTCTCGGAGCCGTCGGTCGTCGCGGTCGATGCCCGCACCGGCGAGGTTCACGCGGTGGGGGTCGAGGCCAAGCGCATGCTCGGCCGAACGCCCGGCACGATCCGTGCCATCCGACCGCTCAAGGATGGTGTCATCGCCGACTTCGACGTCACGGAGGAGATGCTGCGGCACTTCATACAGCGGGTGCACCAGAACCGCTTCGCGCATCCCCGCGTCGTGGTCTGCGTTCCGTCCGGAGTCACCGGCGTCGAGAAGCGGGCGGTGGAGGAGGCCTGCCTTTCGGCCGGCGCCCGCCAGGCCTACCTGATCGAGGAGCCGATGGCCGCGGCGATCGGCGCCGGTCTCCCCGTCGCCGAGCCCACGGGGAGCATGGTGCTCGACATCGGCGGCGGCACGAGCGAGGTGGCCGTCATCTCCCTGGGCGGGATCGTCGTCTCTGAGTCCATCCGCGTCGGAGGCGACGAGCAGGACGATGCCGTCATCAACTACTGCAAGCACGAGCACAAGCTTTTGATCGGCCAGCAGACCGCCGAGGAGGTCAAGCTGGAGATCGGGTCCGCATCCGACCTCCCCGAGGAGGTAACGACGGAGATCCGAGGCCGCGACATGGTCACCGGACTGCCGAAGACGATCGTCCTGACCTCCAGCGAGGTGCGGGGCGCGCTCGAGGAGCCGATCAGCCAGATCGTGGCCGCGGTCAAGGACACCCTTGACCGCACGCCGCCCGAGCTCGCGGGAGACATCATGGACCGCGGGATCATCCTCGCCGGCGGTGGCTCCCTGCTCCAGGGAATGGATCAACGACTTCGCGACGAGTGTCAGATGCCTGCTCAGGTCACCGAGTCGCCGCTCACCTGCGTGGCGGTTGGCTCCGGCCGCTCCCTCGAGGAGTTCGAGGTGATCCACCGCATGAGCCGGAATTCCCACCGTCGCCTGGTAGCGACCGGGTAGGCGCCGGGGGAAAGCGGTGTATCGCAAGCAAGTCCGGAGGCGGCGCGCGGTTCTCGTGGTGCTCGTCGTGCTTGCACTCGTCCTCATCTCGGCGACGTTCTCGCAGTCGAGCGGCGGGCCGCTGCACACCGTGCAGCAGGGAATGGCATCGGTCTTCTCACCTCTCGAGGAGGGGGCGACCCGTGCTCTGAAGCCAGGCCGCGACCTCGTGAACTGGGTCTCCGAGACCTTCAACGCCCGCGGCGAGAACAGCGACCTCAAGACCGACGTCCAAAAGCTTCGCGCGAAGCTCGCGAAGGCGGAGTCGGCAATCGGCGAGAACGAGCAACTGCGAAAGCTCGTCGGTCTCGACCAAAAAGGAGTCTTTGCGGGCTATAAGCCGGTCACCACGCGAGTGATCCAGCGCCCGCCGACCGCGTGGTATTCGACGGTTGGTATTGCCGCCGGCTCGAACGACGGTGTCGCCGTAAACGATCCGGTCATCGACGGCGATGGGCTGATCGGTCGCGTCACGGACGTGACCCCGCTCACCGCGAAGGTCACGCTCATCACCGATCCCGAGAGCGCTGTGTCGGCCAGGGTCCTTCCGAACGGGCCGCAGGGCGTCGCCAAGCCCGAGGCCGGGGATCCGAGCACGATGCTCCTCGACTTCATCGACAAGAGCCAGGCCATCCACGAGGGCCAGATGGTCGTGACGGCGGGATGGAGTAACGGGACCATCTCCTCCGCGTTCCCACCGGACATCCCGATCGGTGAGGTCCGCCAGACCACAATCGGTCAGCAGGAGACCTACCAGAGCATCCGGCTCGCCCCGTTCTCGGACATGCTCGACCTCGACATCGTTCAGGTGGGAACCAACGGCCCCGCGCGACCGGGGGTGCCGAAGTGATCGTTACGTGGCGAATCGGGTTGCGCATCGCGCTGATCATGATTCTGGCCGTCGTGCTGCAGGTGTCGTTCTTCTCCTACCTGACGCTCTTCGGTACGACCCCCAACGTCATCCCGCTCGTCGCCGTGTCGCTCGGGCTGTTGGGCGGCGCGATGACCGGTGCGGTCTGCGGGTTCATCCTCGGGTTCGTTCTCGATGCGGTGCTTCTGGCGACGCTCGGCGTGTCGTCGCTGATGCTGCTGGCCGTCGGGTACCTCGCCGGGCGCTACCGGGAGGGGACCGAGATCTCCAACACGCTGATCCCGCCGATCATGATCGGGGTCCTGACAATGGCGGCGCAGGCCGGCTTCGCGGCGATCCAATTGATGCTCGGAATCGATGTACCGGTCAGCCTGCTCGTTCTCCGGGAGATCTTCGTTCAAGGCCTCCTGGCCTTCGTCCTGGCGATCCCGTTCTACCCGCTGATCCGGCGCATGCTGCGCCCGGCGATCGTCGACGACGTGGTCGCCGGCCAGCGCATGCGGACTCCGATCCGTGCCGGGCGGCGGTCGCGTCGCCGGTCCTCCCGCCGGGGTTCACCGAGGATGCGCCGCGTCACGGGAATCTCATGAAGTCCGCGCCGGCTGACATCAAGGCGATGATGCGCTGATGTTCAACGATCGCGACCGCCAACTCATGCCGTCGCAGTTCGCCCTTCGCGTCGCCGTGCTCAGCGGCTTCGCACTGGTGATGTTCTCGATCATCTTCTTCCGACTCTGGTACCTGCAGGTCCTCTCGGGCGACAAGTACCTGAAGCAGGCCCAGAACAATCAGGTCCGCGAGATCACTGTGTACGCGCCGCGGGGCGAGGTCCTCGACCGCGAGGGGAACGTGTTGGTGGACAACCGGACTTCACTCGCTCTCCAGGTCATGCCCACCGAGCTTCCGCGGAAGAAGTACGAGCGCCAGCAGGAGTTCAAGCGGCTCAGCAACGTGATCGGTATGTCACCCGAGGACATCAACAAACAGATCCGCAAGCAGACGAAGGACCTCCCCGCCAACCCGGTGACCCTCAAACAGGATGTCCCTCCCGACATCGTCTGGTATCTCCAGGAGAACCAGGACCAGTACCCGGGGGTAGCCGTCCAGAGGGTGTACGTGCGCAACTACCCGGCCGGCACCCTGGCCGCGCATATCTACGGCTACGTCCGCGAGGTCACCGAGCCTCAGCTCAAGGAGGCGCGCTACCAGGGGCTCCAGCCCGGTGATCAGGTGGGGCAATCGGGTGTCGAGAACTCCTATGACAACGTCCTGCGCGGCTCTAACGGGCTCACAAAGGTGCAGGTCGATGCCGCCGGCGCCCCCACCGGCAGGACGCTCAGCGAGATTCCTCCGAAGCCCGGTGACAACCTCATGCTCACGATCGATCCCAAGGTCCAACAGGCAGGCGAGACCGCGATCAACTCGTTCTCGACTCCCGGTGCTTTCGTTGCGATGAACGTCAACAACGGGGAGATTCTCGGTCTGGGCTCCTCCCCGACGTTCGATCCGTCGATCTTCGCGAAGCCCGTTATCTCGCCGTCAACCTATAAGTCGCTGACCAGCGCGAGCACCGGGTCCCCCCTGTCGGATCGCGCCATCCAGGGTCTCTATCCGACGGGTTCGACGTTCAAGCCGATCACCGCGATCGCCGCGCTCAAGAGCGGCGTATTGACTCCGACCACGACGATTGTCGACAACGGCTCGTTCGTGGCCGGCCCGGGCGCTCCGGCACAGCACAACGCCGGCGGCGGCGCCTACGGGGCACTGCAGCTGCCCCAAGCGCTCCAGGTCTCTTCCGATGTTTGGTTCTACAACGTCGGCGCGATGCTCTACCAGGCTGAGGGGGACCCCCAGCAGAAGTGGGCCGCGCAGCTCGGGATCGGACAACCGACCGGAATCGACCTCCCAGGGGAGGTTGCGGGGCTCCTGCCGACGCCACAGTGGCGTGACCAGCTGTTCAAAGAGGGTCAGACCACGCGCCCGTGGTCGATCGGCGACAACGTCAATCTCGCGGTCGGGCAGGGTGATCTGCAGGCCGATCCGCTCCAGATGGCGGTCGCCTACGCCGCAATCGGCAATGGCGGCGATGTCGTCCGGCCGCATGTCGGAATGGATGTCCAGGATCCCAATGGCAGCGTGGTCCAGGAGATCGATCCCGCCCCGCAGCGCCATCTCGACATCGACCCGTCATACCGGTCGGCGATCCTCGAGGGAATCCATCTGGCCGCTCAGGCGCCGGGCGGCACTTCTTACCCGGTGTTCGGGAACTTCCCCATTCCGATGGCGGGCAAGACGGGTACCGCAGAGCGCTACCCGCAGGCGGACCAGTCCTGGTATGTCTGCCTGGCTCCCTATCCGGATCCGAAGATCGTCGTCGCGGCGACGATCGAGGAGGGAGGATTTGGTGTGGATTCGGCGGCGCCGGTGGCGAGGCAAATTCTGACCGCCTACTACGACGAGCATCCGGACCAGGCGAAGGCGGCGGGCGGCGAGGCGCCGAAGGAAGCGCCAATCGCGGCTGGCTCGACCTCAGCAGCGGGGAATCCCTACTGATGGTCTCCGACGTCTACCCACGCCCGTTCGAGGACCGCCGCAGCGATGCTTCGCCCCGCGAGCGCGGTGGGCTGCTCGCGATGGATCCCCTCTTGCTTCTCGCTGCGCTCGGGCTGATCGGATTCAGTCTCTTCACGCTCGGTGCGGCGACCGGGCAGGACGTCCCGCACGACCCGCACTTCTACGTCATTCGCCAGGCGATTTACGCGGTTCTTGGGATCGCGTTCATGCTTGCCATCGCCCGCGTCGACTACTCTCGTTTCAGAGAACTGCGCGTCGGCCTCTATACGGCGATGATGAGCACCATCATTCTGGTGCTGCTTCTCGGCCAGGCAACGCGCGGCTCCAGACGATGGATAGAGCTTCCCTTCTTCACGTTTCAGCCGTCCGAACTCGGCAAGGTGTTGCTGATCGCAGCGCTGGCCGGATTCGCGATCGACCGTGGGCGCCGCATCAGCGAGCGCCAGCGGACGGCACGATTGCTCCTGCTGGGATTCGTGCCGGCGCTGATCGTGATCATGCAGCCGGACCTGGGGACCGGGATCGTCTACATCGTGATCACCCTGGCGACGCTTTTCATCGTCGGGGTGAAATGGACGCACTTCGCGCTCCTGGGCGCGCTCCTGGCGACCGCCGTGACGGCGGTGCTGGTGATCGCGCCCGCGATCGGACACCCGGTGTTGAAGGGCTACCAGCAGGAACGGCTCACATCGTTTTTGAATCCCAGCTCGGACCCTCGCGACGCGACGTATCAGATCGATCAGTCGCTGATCGCGATCGGGTCCGGCGGAAAAACAGGGCGCGGAGAGAACTCCACGCAAACGGAGCATGGCTTCGTGCCCGACCGCACCACCGACTTCATCTTCTCCGTCGTCGGAGAGCGCTTCGGCTTCGTTGGTGCGGCCTTCGTCCTATCCCTTTTCGCCCTGCTCATATGGAGGGCGCTGCGCATCATGACGCTTTCGAAGAACTTGTACGGGAGCGTGATCGCGGGCTCAATCGCGGCCATGTTCATGTGCCAGGCGTTCGTGAACGTCGGCGTAACGATCGGAATCATGCCGGTGACCGGCATCCCGTTACCGCTGATGAGCTTTGGAGGGTCCTCGGTCGTCGTCACTTTCATGGCGATCGGGCTCCTGCAGAGCATCTACGTGCAAGCGCGGCTCACCTCCAAGAGCAGGGCGGACCTCGTGCGTTGAGCGCGAGACCGAACCCACTCTGAGGTGAGTTAACTGAGAAAGCGAATACTGGTTTCAGTCGACGCGGGCGAGACCCGCGTCGCCGTGCTCGAAGGCAAGGGCACGGCACGATCGGGGGGCAACCCCGACTTCAAGGTGGCCGAGCTCTACGTCGAGCGCCGCGGCCAACGATCCATCGTTGGAAACCTCTACAAGGGGGTCGTCGACAACGTCCTTCCCGGCATGGAGGCGGCGTTCGTCGACATCGGCCTGGAGCGAAACGGCTTCCTGCACGTGGACGAGATCGTCCTGCCGGGGGGCCAGGCGGCCCCGCGGCGCGGTCGCGGCCGCGGCAAGCGCATCGACGAGCTGCTCAAGCCCAAGCAGGAGGTACTGGTGCAGGTCGTCAAGGACCCGCTCAAGACCAAGGGCGCGCGGCTCTCGATGCAGCTCTCGATCGCCGGCCGCTACCTGGTCTACATGCCGCTCGGCGGCGGCATCGGGGCCAGTCGGCGCCTGTCGGACGCCGAGCGCGACCGGCAGCGAAAGCTCCTGCAGAAGATCCACAAGGGCGAGGGTGGCGTGATCGTCCGCACCGCCGCCCAGGGCGCTCGCAAGGCGGACTTCGAGCGAGACATCGAGTACCTGAAGAAGCTCTACGAAGTCGTGCAGCGCCGCTCCAAGGAGGTCAAGGCGCCGGAGATGATCTTCCAGGAGGCGGACCTGTCGATCCGAGTGCTGCGCGACGTGCTGGAAAAGGAGTTCGACGGCGCGATCATCGACGACGAGAAGCAGCATCACCGGGTGACGAGCTTCTTCCAGCGGACGGCCCCGGAGCTCGTCGAGCACGTCGAGCTCTACGAGGGCAAGGAGCCGCTCTTCGAGAAGATGAAGGTCGAGGACGCGTACCAGTCGGTGCTGTCGCGCCGCGTCGACCTGCCCTCGGGTGGCTACCTGATGATCGACTACGCCGAGGCGCTGACGGTCATCGACATCAATACCGGCAGCTTCACCGGCCGCGGCAAGGGCCGTCTGGAGGACACGATCACCCGCGTGAACGTGGAGGCCGCCGAGGAGGTCGTCCGCCAGTTGCGCCTGCGTGACATCGGCGGGATCATCGTCATCGACTTCATCGACATGGCGCGGGCCAGAAACCGCGACCAGGTCCTGAAGACGCTGCGCAAGGCGCTCGACGCCGACAAGACCAAGAGCTACGTCATGGACGTCTCCCCGCTCGGGCTGGTCGAGATGACCCGCCAGAACGTCACCGACGGCGTGCGCGAGATCATGACCAAGCGCTGCCCGACCTGCGACGGCGAGGGCGTCGTCAAATCGGAGGAGACGGTCGCGATCAGCGTCGTGCGCCGCCTGCGCGACATCGTCGAGGAACAGTCCAAGCCCGAGGCGTTCCTGGTGCGCGTCAACCCGAAGGTGGCGGCCGAGCTACTGCGCGAGGACAGCCCCCTCCACCAATTGGAGGAGAAGACCGGCAAGCACTTTCACTTCGAGGGTGGCGACGCGCTGCCGCTCAACACCTTCGATGTGATCGAGAGCGGCACCCGCGCTGAGATCGAGGAGCGGGCGCTTCCCTTCCAGGTCGGCGACGAGGTCCTGGTGCGGATCGAGGAGCCGCACATGTACAACGTCGACGACGCGGTGGCGCGCGTCGATTCCTACATCGTGAGCGTCACCGGGGGCGGCCGGTTCGTGGGCGATCGCCGGCTGGTCCGCATCGAGAGCGTCGGACGGGCCGCCGCGACCGCTGCCCTCGTCGGCAATGGGTCGAACGCAGGCGAATCCACCGGTGAATCCAACGACGGATCCGACGGCGGTTCTGCGGAGGACCCCGTAGAATCCACCCCCTCGCGACGGCGCCGCGGCCGAAGGGGCGGCAGGCGCCGTTCGCGTGCCAGGGCCCAGAGCTCCTCGGACGGCGAATAGAGAATCCATGGCAACGAGCTACGCGATAGTCGAGACCGGCGGCAAGCAGTACCGCGCCGAGAAGGGCGCCAGCCTGCTCGTCGAGAAGCTGCCCGCCGACGAGGGCAGCAAGGTCAACCTGCGCGCGGTCATGTTCAAGGACGACGGCGACGTCGTTCTCGAGGGCGACAAGCTCGAGAAGGTCAAGGTCGAGGCGGTCGTGGCCGAGCACGTTCGCGGCCCAAAGGTCCGGATCTTCAAGTACAAGGCCAAGAAGGGCTATCGCCGCCGCGCCGGACATCGCCAGTCGCTGACCCGCCTTGAGGTCACCGAGGTGAAGATGCTGACTCGCAAGCCCGCGGGCGCCGCGACCAAGCAGGCCGAGAAGAAGGACGAGCCCAAGACCGAGGCGCAGCCGAAGGCACCGGCCAAGAAGGCGCCCGCGAAGAAGCCGGCGGCCAAGAAGCCGGCTGCCAAGAAGCCGGCGGCGAAGAAGCCCGCTGCCAAGAAGAGCGGTAGCGGTAGCAAGTCCTCCTCCGGCGGGCGCTCCTCGTCTGCTAAGAAAGAGAGCTGATGGCGCACAAGAAGGGACTTGGATCAAGCCGTAACGGGCGCGACTCGAACCCTAAGTACCTCGGGGTCAAGGTCTTCGCCGGCCAGCAGGTCGGCGGGGGCGAGATCATCGTGCGCCAGCGGGGCACGCGCTTCCGCCCGGGTGACGGCACCGGCCTGGGCCGCGACCACACGATCTTCGCCACGCGCCCCGGCGTCGTCGAGTTCAAGACGGGCCGGCGCGGCCGCACGGTCTCGGTCGTCGCGGCCGGCAAGTAACCCTGGCGTCACTCTCTCGCCACGCAGCCAAGAATCGCGCCTTCTGGGAGCGCCAAAGCGACGCCTACCAGAAGCGCCACGGAGAGCAGCTCGCCGAGAAGGCGGGGCTCGCCTGGGGCGTGTGGCAGATCCCGGAGGATGAGCTTCGGGTCCTCGGCGACGTCGCCGGGAAGGACGTGCTGGAGCTCGGTTGCGGTGGCGCGCAGTGGTCGATCTCCCTGGCCAAGCTTGGCGCGCGGCCGGTCGGGCTCGACCTCTCTCCGCGTCAGCTCGGGCACGCCCGCCGCGCCATGGCAGAGGCCGGCGTTGAGTTCCCGCTCATCGAGGCGAGCGCGGAGGAGGTACCGCTGGAGGACGGGAGCTTCGACATCGTCTTCTGCGACCACGGCGCGTTCAACTTCGCCGACCCGATGCGGCTCATGCCGCAGTGCGCGCGCCTGCTGCGGACAGGCGGGCTGCTCGCGTTCTCGATGGTCACGCCGATCTTCGACATCTTCTGGGAGAACGAGCGCGAGGCCGTGGGAGATGAGCCGCGGAACAACTACTTCGAGCACCGCGGGTTCGAGGACGACGAGGGGGTCGACTTCCAGTTGCCCTACGGCGAGTGGATCCGCCTGTTTCGCGCCAATGGACTCCTCGTCGAGGACCTGATCGAGCTGCGCCCGCCGCCGGACGCGAAGTCGAGCTATGACCTGGTCACGGTCGACTGGGCTCGCCGGCTGCCGGCCGAGCACATCTGGAAGCTTCGAAAGAACTAGCGCGTGCCGGGCGCGTACTCCGCGAAGCGCCGGCGGTTCAGCATGCCGCGAATGACGGAGCGGGCCCGCGGCCAGTGGTTGATGTCGAACGCGTTGTCGGGGGACGTGCTGCGGTAGTAGATGAGCGCCCGCACGCGCCGGTGGTGCAGTGCCCAGTGGAACAGGCGCCGGGTGAACGTACCGCGGTAGTCGTTGTCCCACGGGCCGTACTCGCCCACGACAAACGGCCAGTGGTGACGGTGCGGGTTGCGCCAATGGCTGTAGAAGTGGCGGAAGGCCGACCAGATGCCCGGCGTCGCGAACTTGGAGTAGATGTCGGCGCCGATCCAGTCGACGAAGCGGCCACCGGGCCAATAGTCACCCGGCTCGTTTCCGGCGATCTCGGGCGAACCGATCGTCTGGGGAACCCACATGAAGGCGACCCTCGGCTTTGGCAGCACCACCGGAACGCCCTCGCGCTCGTACAGCGGGTCGTGGTTCGAGTGCGCGCGGCGGATCCGAGGCATGTCCAGCTTGACGAGCTTGCGGTTGATCGCGGCTCGTTTACCTCCCCGGACCATCAGCACAATGCGGCGCCAGGCCTTGCGGAAGGCGCTGGTCGAGTGGCTCGGGCCCCGCGATGAGCCGTCCGCGTTGAAGGCGCAGTACGGGTTCCAGGATCCGTTCATCTCGCCGAACAGGCGGATGTAGACGACCTGGTGCGAGTTCGCGATCAGGCGGTTCAGCTCGAGGATGTAGCCATCGCCGAACCCGCGGGCGATGCGGCGCGGGCTGATCAGCTCGGGCTCTCCGCCCGGGGCGGTGGAGAGGCTGAAGACGCCTCGCGTGTGGGTGGTCCGCCATCTGTGCAGGCCGCCGAGGACGTGCTCGCCATCCCAGCGGCCGAAGCTCTCGAGCAGCGCGTTATGGGCGTCGACCCGGCGGTTGAAGACCCTGTAGTCCTTCGCGAAACCCGTATCGGTGACGCCGTGGAAGATCCGGTGATGCGGCGGCAGATAGCGGGGGTGGGCGCCGTGCGCGGGTGGGGCGGCGAGGAGCACGAGGGCAACCACCGCAGCGCCCACGAGCAACAGCTTTTGGTGGATTGGGGACGCTATGGCGTCCTTGATATCCCAAAAGCTGCCTGAAGTGTGAGAACCGCCTGCTCGCTGCCCGAGCCGTTGCGCACGGCTCTAACCTCGCCCACGTGTACGACCGCGCAAAGATCTTCGTCGAGGGAGGGGCCGGCGGCAACGGCTGCGTGAGCATGCGCCGCGAGGCGCACGTGCCCAGAGGCGGGCCGGACGGCGGCGACGGCGGGCGTGGAGGCGATGTCGTCCTCGAATGTGACCCCTCCCGGCGCGATCTCGCCTCGCTTCACCGGCGCCGCCATTTCCGCGCGGGACGTGGCCGCCATGGGCAGGGCAAGCAGCGCCACGGCGCCCGAGGCGACGATCGCGTCATCCCGGTGCCGCCGGGCACGCAGGTCGAGGGTCTCGATGGGCGCCGCTACGACCTGGTCGAGCCCGGGCAGCGTGCGGTGGTGGCCGCGGGCGGCGCCGGCGGTCACGGCAACAAGCGTTTCGCGTCCTCCACCAGGCAGGCGCCGCGGTTCGCCGAGCGCGGTCTGGAGGGCGAATCGGGATGGATCGAGCTGCGGCTGAAGCTTCTTGCCGACGCTGGCCTCGTCGGGCAGCCGAACGCCGGCAAGTCGTCGTTGCTCGGGAGGTTGACCCGCGCCGCGCCCAAGGTCGCCGCCTATCCGTTCACCACCCTCGAGCCGGTGCTGGGGACCCTCGATGACGGGGAGCGTCAGCTCGTCCTGGCCGACATCCCGGGTCTCATCGAGGGAGCCGCCGAGGGCGCCGGGCTTGGGTTGGAGTTCCTGGCTCACGTCGAGCGGTGCCGCGTCGTGATCCACCTGGTGGACATCGCCGCGGAGGACCCGCCGGCGGCCTACGAGGCCGTGCGCTCCGAGCTTGGCGCCTATGGCGCGGGGCTGGAGCAGCTCCCCGAGGTCGTCGTGCTCTCGAAGCGGGATCTGGTTCCCGACGAGGATGCGGACGCCGCCGTCGCCGAGTGGAGCGACCGCTTGGTCGGGAACGCGCTCGGCGTTTTCGCGGTCTCGTCGGCGACGGGAGCCGGGCTCGACGAGCTTCGCCGAGCGGTGTTCGAGTCCCTGCCGGCGGAGGAACCTCGGGTCGCTACCGCCGCGGACCAGCCCGAGTTCGAGGCCGAGCACATCACGTACAGGCCGGCCGGCGACCAAGGGTTCGACGTGCGCCGCGTCGAGGACGGCGTATTCGAGATCGCCGGTCGGGGCATCGAGATGCTGGTGGCTCGGCACGACACCGAGAACTCCGAGGCGCTCGCCTATCTCGAGCAACGGCTGCGCGAGATCGGCGTGATCGCGGCACTTCGCCGGGCCGGCTTCACACCAGGCGACGAGGTGAGGATCGGAGACGAAGCGTTCGAGCTGGACTGAGCCCGTACGGGTGAGCGGGCCCGGTCGTGCGTGAAGCCATACCTACACTTCGCACGCCATGACCGTTGTCGCCAAGCTGGGATCTTCGATCGTCGCCGAGGATGACGGCAGCCTGCGCTCGAGCGTGCTGGACAGCGTCTGCGCGCAGGTCGCGGAGCTTCACCACGCGGGCGAGAACGTGGTCCTGGTCACGTCCGGCGCGATCGCACGCGGAATGCGCCTGATGGACCTGGAGCGTCGCCCGAGCACGATCGACGAGATGCAGGCCGCCTCCGCCGTTGGGCAGGGATCGCTGTTTCGGGCCTACGAGGAGCGGCTCGCGCACGGGAGCGTGCACGCCGCCCAGGTGCTCCTGACGTCCTTCGACATGTCGGCGCGAATGCACTATCTGAACGCCCGGCAAACGCTGCGGCGCCTGCTCGCTTGGCGGGCGGTGCCCGTGATCAACGAGAACGACACGACGGCGACCGACGAGATCACCTTCGGCGACAACGACTTCCTCTCGGCCCAGGTGGCCATCCTGCTGGACGCCCGACTGCTGGTCCTCCTGACTGACACGGCCGGCCTGCACACAGCCGACCCCCGGTTGAGCGCGGACGCCGAGCTGATCGAGGAGGTGGCTTCGTTCGACGAGCTCCGCGGCTATGAGATCGGCGATCGCACTTCGGCCTTCGGGTCCGGCGGCATGCGCAGCAAGGTGGCGGCAGCCGAGATGGCGAGCGCCGCCGGCATCGGGGTCGTCGTCTGCGATGGCACCGCGCCGGGGAGCTTCATCGCCGCTGCCCGCGGCGAGCGCGTGGGCACGCGCTTCGCCTCGCATCCCGAGCGGACGCCGAGCTTCAAGCTCTGGCTGCGCTACGCGAAGCCCAGCCAGGGCAAGATCGTGGTTGACGCGGGCGCGGCCCGCGTGCTCCGCGAGCAGGGGTCGAGCCTGTTGCCGGTCGGGGTGACCGGGGTCGAAGGCGAGTTCGCCGCCGGCGACGCCGTGGAGGTCGTCTGCAACGGCGACGTCGTCGGCAAGGGCATCGTCAACTACTCGGCTTCCGAGCTCGCCCGAATCAAGGGCATGAAGTCGACCGAGGTCGCCGAGCGGCTCCCGGACGCCGCCGAGGAAGCGGTCCACCGGAACTACTTCGTGCTGACGTAGGGCCGCGTCAGAGGTCGGGCAGCGGCTCGAGGCCCTCGTCCAGCTCGACTCCCAGGGAGTTCAGGGCGAAGGCAACCATGTGGTACTGGCCGATCAGCATGGTCAGCTCGATCAGCTGGTTGTCGTCGTACGCCTGTGCAAGGGCGCTCCAGGTCTCGTCCGAGATTCGGGCGCCGTCGTGCAGCTCGTCCACGGCGCGGAGCAGTGCCGCCTGGTGCTCCGTCCAGCCGGTTGCTTCCGGGCCCTCGCCCACACGGTCGATCGTCTCGCGGTCGATCCCCATTCGCTCGGAGATGCGGACGTGCTGGCCCCACTCGTAGGAGGAGCGGCATCGCACCGCCGTGCGCAGGATCATCAGCTCGCGGTCCGCGGATGGCAGGATGCCCCCGACGAGCAGGTAGCCGCCGAATGGGAGCCAGCTCTGGAACAGCTCGGCGTGCCGGGCAAGCGTGCGGAAGATGTTGTACTCGCCGATCGGCGCATCGGCACCGGGCGGCAACGCGCTCAGTGTGCGAGCGACGTCACCCTCCCATTCGCTCTCCGGGAGCGGGTCGATCCTGGGGCGCCTCATGCTCGCGGTCCGATCGTTAGCCCGCCGTCGACTACGAGGCTCTGGCCGGTGACATAGGAGGACTCGTCGGAGAGCAGGAAGAGCGCGCCGTATGCGACCTCCCAGGCGGCGCCCTGCCGGCGCGCGGGGATCTTGACCCGCTCCCGCAGCGGGTTGAGCGATGAGGCGAGACGTCCGAGCGGCGTATCGATCAGTCCGGGAACCAGGAGGTTGACCCGGATCCCTGGCGCCCCCTCCACGGCCGCCTGACGGGTCAGCGACCCTAGCGCCGCCTTGGAGGCCGCGTAGGCCGGGAGCGGCATGACCTCGCTCGCGGCCACCGAGCCATCATCTCGTTTCCTCTCGGTGCGATCAAAGCCAGGCGTCCCGTGGACGCCCGGGGACCTCGGCGCCTGACCACGCGGCGGCGGCGGCCACGGTCTCGACCAGCGAGCTGATCGCGCCGCCGTGGATGAACGCCGAGTTCTCGAGCCACCCGCGCGCGAGCGCCGTGCCGTCCGTCGCGGGGCGTCCGCTCGAGGCTGTTCGCTCTCAGGCATTTGGGGTTGGTGGACGCTAGCTACTCTGTCGGCATGGCCACTGCCACCAGGACCGTTGCCGAGGTCTGCGAGTCCGCGAAGCGGGCGGCGCGCGAGCTTGCGACCGCGAGCGCGGAGGCCAAGGACGAGGCACTCTCGCGCCTTGCCGAGCTTTTGGACGACCGTGCCGACGAGGTTCTGCAGGCCAACGCGGAGGATCTGGCCGACGAGCGGGCGGCGGGGCTGACGCCGGCACTTCGGGACCGGCTGACGCTCGACGAGACGCGGGTCGCCGGGATGGGGGACGGCGTTCGCGCCATCGCCGCGCTCCCCGACCCGGTGGGGGAGCTGCTCGACGAGCGGACACTCGAGAGCGGGCTGCGGATGCGCAAGGTGCGGGTACCGCTGGGAGTGGTCGCCGTCGTCTACGAGGCCCGCCCGAACGTCACGGTGGACTGCGCTGCACTGACGCTGAAGAGCGGCAATGCGATCGTACTCCGCGGCTCTAGCTACGCCGCGCGCTCCAACGCGGCGCTCGCGCAGCTGGTGCGCGAGGCGATTGCCGACGCCGGCCTGCCCGAGGCGGCGGTGGAGCTCCTCACAAGCGGAGACCGGGCCGAGCTCGCGGAGCTCGCAACGGCCGAAGGGCTCGTGGACCTGATCATTCCGCGTGGCGGTGAGGGACTGAAGGACGCGCTGAACGCCGTGGCCACCGTCCCCGTCATGTACGCGGCGGCGGGCAACTGCCACGTCTACGTGCATGAGGACGCGGATCTCGAGATGGCGCGGGCGGTCGCTTTCAATGCCAAGGTCGACCGGCCCGGAGTTTGCAACGCCGCCGAGACGCTGCTCGTCAACGCCTCGGTGGCCGACGAGTTCCTGCCGGCGATCGTCGGCGACCTGCGTGACGCCGGCGTTGAGCTCGTCGGCGACGAGCGGACGCGCTCGGTCGCTGGCGGCGCGGCCGTCGGCGAGGCCACCGCGGAGGACTGGGACACCGAGTACCTGGACATGCGGATGACGGTGGGCGTAGTCGACTCGCTCGGCGACGCGATCGGCCACGTGAACCGGCACGGCACCGGGCACTCGGAGGCGATCGTGACGTCCTCCGAGGAGGCGGCGCGGCAATTCACCGATGGCGTCGATTCGGCGGTCGTATATGTGAACGCGTCGACGCGCTTCACGGATGGCTTCGAGTTCGGCATGGGCGCGGAGATCGGGAACTCCACCCAGAAGCTCCACGCGCGCGGACCCATCGGGCTGCGCGAGCTCACGACCTTCAAGTACGTCGTCCACGGCGACGGTCAGACCAGGTAGGGGGACGCGGTCGGCGCGGTCGGCGTCCTGGGTGGCGCGTTCAACCCGCCGCACATCGGGCACCTGGTGCTCGCGCAGGAGGCGGCGTTTCAGCTCGGGCTGGACGAGGTAGTCCTCGTTCCGGTGGGCGAGTCGCCTTACAAGCGGATCCATCCGGAGCCTGGGCGAGAGGTGAGATTGGAGATGGTGCGACTGGCGGCGGAGACCGATCCGGCCGTCGAGGCGTCGGATCTGGAGACCTCGCGCGAAGGACCGTCGTTCAGCTTTCGTACCCTGGAACTGATGAGCGACGAGCGACCCGGGGACGAGTTCGTATTTCTCATGGGTGCCGACGTCGCGGCGGGCCTGGAGAGCTGGCGCAACCCGGAGCGGGTGCTCGAGCTCGCCCGGGTCGGGATCGCCGCCAGGCCGGGAACTGCGCTCGAGGAGGCGGAGGCCGCAATCGAGCGCCTGGGCGGTGAGGAGCGGGCCGAGGTGGTTCGGATGCCGGAGATCGGTGTTTCGTCGACCGGGATCCGGCGGCGGGTGGCCACGGGAGCACCGGTCCGGCATCTGGTGCCCGACGGGATCGGCGAGTTGATCGCCGAGCGGGGGCTCTACCGAGAGTGAGGCCGGCGCCGCAGAGGGAGCCTGAAAGGGTGGATTCCGAGGCGATGGCGCGTCTGATGGCCGACGTTGCCGATTCGAAGAAGGCGGAGGACATCGTCGCGCTCGATATGCGTCCGCTGGTCGCGTACACCGACTTCCTCGTCGTGTGCACCGCGCGCAACGAGCGACAGGCGAAGGCGATTCAGGATGACGTGTACCTGCGCCTGAAGCGCGATCACGGCCTATTGCCCGCGAACGTGGAGGGCGAGGCCGACGGTCGATGGGTGCTGATGGACTATCTCGACTGCGTTCTGCATGTCTTCGTGCCGGAGCTGCGGGACCGCTACCGGCTCGACGTGCTCTGGGCCGAGGCGCCGCGGCTGGAGCTCGAGCTCCAAGAGCTTCGCGACAGCGCGTAGACGATCAGCGGTTCGCCGAGGTCCGGCGGGGTCGCCTCGCCCGCCCGGCTCATGCCAAGGCGGTGCGCCACGGCCATCGAGCGCTCGTTCCGGGGGTGAATGAGGCTGATCACGCGGTCGTTTGGGAGCTCGGCGAACGCCGCCGCCGTCGCAGCGATCGCGGCCTCGGTCGCCAGACCCCTGCCCCACAGCGCGGGGCGGAGCGTCCATCCGATCTCGACCTCGCCGGCCAGCTCGGGCACGAACGTCGGATGGGAGGCGCCGACCCAGCCCATGGGCTGGGGCTCGTCGGGCGTGGTCACCGCCCACAGGCCGAATCCGTGGACGTCCCAGTGGCGCACATAGCGGTCGAGCATGGAGCGCCATTGCTGCGGGTCATACGGACGGTTGGGCTGGAGCGCGTCCCAGACCTCGGGTTCACGCCAGATCGCCTCCATGGCGGAGGCGTCGGAGGCACGCCAGCGGCGCAGGGTGAGCCGCTCCGTTTCGACCCGCTCGGGGTAGGACATACCTCGATCCTCGCAAGCCGGCCGTTCCGGCGTCCGTCCGACCGGCTGCCTAGCTTTGGCCCCATCTTGAGCGCTCATCCGGGCGAGCAGCGCAGTCGGCGGCACCGCTTCCGCTTGTTCAGGAAGTGCCTGTTCGGCTATCACCCGTTCGCCGTGCACGAGGCCCTCGATGCGAGGGATGCCGCGGTCCAGGAGGCGCAGGAGAGGATTGCCGCGGCGGAGGCGCAGGTGGGTGCGGAGCGCGCCGAGATCGAAGCGCGCCGTGCGGAGGTCGCCGAGGCCGGGCGGCGGGTCATGGAGCTCGAGCATGTTTCGGCGCGGCTGGCGACGATGGTGGTCGATCGCGACAAGGAGCTGCGGCGGATCCGGGCGGATCTGCAGGCGGCCCTGGAGCGCGACGACCAGGGGTTGCGGGCGATCGCCGCGATGGCCGGCGATCTCGAGACGGTGCGCCGGCAGGCGGGCAGACAGGCGACCCGGATCCGGCTGCGCGCTCTGCGGGAGGCCGCGGAGGTGGCGGCCCGGATCGAGGACCTCGACGCGGCCGAGGGCGCGGCGCGAGAGCGCCTTCTTCAGCGACTGGGGGAGGCGATCGAGCGGGTTGGGTCGGAGGACGATTGGGCGGAGGAGGACGAGCTTGCCGCGCGGGCGCAGGCGAACGGTCATGTGGAGCGAGAGGCCGGCGAGCTGTTCGAGGGGCTGGTGGAGGTTGAGGTGGGGCCGCTCAGCGACTTCTCGCAGCTGGTCGGATTCGAGGACGCGGCGAGCGAGATCGGCGCCACGTCCGAGATCTCGGTGAAGCGGTTCACGCAGGGACGGGCGACCCTCGCGATGCGCTTCAAGCATCCCGTCGAGCTGCTGCGGGAGCTGGAGGAGCGCGCCCCGTTCGAGTTCGTCGTGCGGGACAACCGCTCGGATCGGATCGTCTTGGACCTGGACGACTAGCGCCGGCGCTCAGCCGGCGGCTGCGGTTCGTCGCTAGGGTGGGTTCGTGGAGTCGACGGCCCGCGTGAACGGGGTGGAGCTCGCTTACGAGACGTTCGGCGATCCGGTGGACGAGACGATCCTCCTGATCATGGGGCTCGGCGTCCAGATGCTCGGGTGGGACGAGGAGTTCTGCCGGATGGTCGCGGGACGCGGGTATCGCGTGGTGCGGTTCGACAATCGCGACGTCGGGCATTCGACGAAGATCGAGGGTGGTCCGCGGCCTGACGTGATGGGGGCCGTGGCCGGCGACGGGAGCAGTGCGAGCTATCTGCTCGACGACATGGCGGACGACTGCGCCGGGCTGCTTGACGAGCTGGGGGTGAAGGCCGCCCACGTGGTCGGTGCCTCGCAGGGCGGAATGATCGCCCAGGCGTTGGCGATACGGCATCCGGAGCGGGTGCTGTCGCTGCTGTCGATCATGTCGACGACTGGCGAAAGGGCGGTCGGGCAGCCGCATCCCGAGGCGATTCCGGCGCTTTTGACGCGCCCGCCGGCGGGCCGGGACGGGTACGTCGACTTCGTCGTCGGGGCGTGGAAGGTGATCGGATCGCCCGGGTTTCCGGCGGATGAGAGCGCCCTTCGGGCGCGGGCCGGGGCCAGCTATGACCGTGGGATCTTTCCCGAGGGGACCGCTCGCCAGCTGGTGGCGATCATCGCGTCGGGGGATCGAACGGAGGCGCTTCGAAAGCTGGATGTGCCGGCGACGGTGATCCACGGCACTAGCGACGTCCTGGTCGATGTGTCAGGCGGCAAGGCGACGGCGGCGGCGATCCCGGGGGCGCGTTTGGAGCTGATCGAGGGGATGGGGCACGACCTGCCGCGTCAGCTGTGGCCGCGGTTCCTCGATCTCATCGTCGAGACGGCGGAGCGGGCAGCGGCGCACGCGGCCGGCTGAGACGTCAGTCGTCGAGCTCGGGCTCGACGAAGGCAGAGGTCGCTGTCGATTCGCGCCGAGATCTCGCTGAGCACCCTGGTGACCGTTGCGCAGTCGGTCGGGCGGTGCGCGAGGTCAGGTTCGAGGATGTCGCGCAGCAGGCGCCGCAGGACGACGGGAGCCGGCTCGGCGTCGTCGGGCGCGGGGAAGCGCGCCATGTGGTCGCATTCAGTGCAAATGGGGAAGCCGGAGGGGCAACGTAGTCTCGGCGTATGTCAGCGGGAGCTACCTGAGTCCGAGCGGATACATCCGCTCTACGTACGCGGCGGACGAGGTCGACGCGATCGCTGTCTATTGCGGGGAGCTCGAGCAGTGTTACCTGTTGCCGATCGAGCTCGTAGCGGGCCAGTACATGGTGCACCTCCGGTTGGCGCCTGCGAAGAACGGCCAGCGTGCCGGACTACACTTTGCCCACGAGTATCTGTTGTCTGGGGCTGTAGCTCAGTTGGGAGAGCGCTGCCATGGCATGGCAGAGGTCACGGGTTCGAGCCCCGTCAGCTCCACTTCTCAGGCGAATCCGGAATCGGAGGTCGTCGGGGCCCATGACTTTCGGTGTCTCTTCGGGTGGTACGCCCAGCGTGCATCTGCCGGTCACGAGGTCCTCGTCACTCGTCGCGGCAAGCCTTACGTCCGCCTCGTCGCTGCACGGCAGCAGCTTCCGCCGAACGGCGCCACGCCAGACGGCGGCTCCGCGCGGCCGTGATTACGATCCGCGCGTGCCGCGCTACGTCGCGTTCCTGAGAGCAATCAACATCGGCGGGCGCCGGGCGAGCAGCCAACAGCTCGCCGAATGCCTCGACGACCGCGGCTTCACCAACGTCGTCAACTTCCGCGCGAGCGGCAACCTGATCTTCGACGCCGAGCGCTCCTCGGCAGCCGGACTGAAGCGCCGAGTGGATGAGGCCCTGGCGGAGGGGCTCGGCTTCGAGGTCCGGAGCTTCATCCGCACCGCCGCGCAGGTTCGCGCCATCGCGGCCTTCGAGCCATTCCCTCCCAAGGTCCTCGCGCAGTCCCAGGGCAAGCTCCAGGTGGCGCTCCTCGCAAAACCACCCCCGAAGGCCACTCGCGACGAGATCCTCGCTCTCGCCACCGCCGCCGACCCCCTGGCCATCTCGGGCAGCGAGCTCTACTGGCTCCCCAGCGGTCCGACGATGCAGACCGACCTCGACCTGCGCCTCCTTGACAAGCTCGCCGGCGACAACACCCGCCGCACGAAGAACATGATCTCCGAGATCGCAGCGAAATTCCTCGACGGCTGACCCGACCCTCGGTACCATCGGCCGACTCGACCAGGGAGGAAGCACGAATGCAGCCCAGATCCAAATTCCCGTCCATCCTCGTCCTCGCCATCGCGAGCGCGGCATTGGCCGCCGCCCCGGCGCTGGGCGGCAATGTCAGGCGCTTCGACTCGACGGTGACCCTCGCCGCCACGAACCCGTTCCAC
>JBJMKM010000006.1:0-15050 GCA_045805825.1 Solirubrobacterales bacterium | reverse complement strand
TCTCCCGACGCCGCTTTCGGACATCGACCTCGGCACGCTCCTGAACCCGAACTACGGCGGCTTCTTACGAAAGTCGCTTACCTTCCCGCTGCGGGTCGCAGGCGTGGCACGGGAGTTCCTCTTCCACCTCGGCGAGGTCTCCGCGGTCGATGTCGTCAACGGGCTTGCCAGCGGATTGCCGACCGGCATCTACAGCGGCCGGGGAATCGAGCACTACGTCGAGGAGGCTCTCGCCGACCCCGACCGGACCAACGACTTCCGGCTGCTGGACTCCGAGCTCTACATCACGGCCACCGACCTCGACTCGACCGACCGGATCGTGATGGGGGATGGCGAGTGGATGGAGGTGCCGATCTCCACCGCGGTTGCCGCCTCTGGGGCGCTCCCGATGATCTACGAGCCGGTGCGCGTCGACGGCCGCGAGTTCATCGACGGCGGAATCCGGTCGACCACGAACATCGATGTGGCGGTCGAGCACGGCGCGAAGTTCATCGTCGTCGTCAATCCGGTCGTCCCCTTCGTCAACGACTTCCGCAAGCGCATCCCGACGATCATGGGCACCCGCGCGCGTCGCATCTCCGACATGGGGTTCACCGCGATCGGCAACCAGGCATTCCGGCTCCTGTCGCACGAGCGCCTTCACATCGCCGTCCAGCACTGGCAGGAGCGCTATCCGGGAGTCGACATCATCCTGATCGAGCCGGAGCTCGACGACGAGCTGATGTTCGGCACCTCGATCCTCGACTACAGCGCGCGGCTCGAGATCGCCAAGCATGGCTTCGAGTCGGTCACGCTCAAGCTCGCGCGCGACTACGAGCGCTACAAGTCGATCGCCGAGCGGCACGGCATCGAGATCTCAGCCCGGCGCGTCCGCCACGTGCTCGATCAGGTCGAGCGCGAGCGCGAGCCGCAGTCGGCGTGGCGACGCGTGCTGGAGCAGACGACGGCCGCACTCCTGCGGACCCAGCGCCAGGACGTCGAGCAAGAAGCGGGCTAGCCCGCGTACAGCGCCTCGATCTCGCCGGCGTACTTGTCGGCGACCACGTTGCGCTTGACCTTCATCGTCGGCGTGAGCTCCCCGCCCTCCTGCGAGAGGTCGTGGGGCAGGATCGCGATCTTCTTCACCTGCTCGACCCGGGCGAACTTGGAGTTCACCTTCTCGAGGTGCTCGTCGAGCACCTTGCGGACCTCCGGGGCCTTCGCCAGCGCCTCGTCGTCGGTCGGGAGCCCGTTTTCCGTGGCGAACCTCTCGGCCTCCTCGGGATCGAGGGTCACCACGCCGACCAGATAGGGGCGACGGTCGCCGATGACCACGCACTGCGAGACGAGTGGGTGCTGCTTGATCTCGGCCTCGAGGTTCGCGGGGGTGATGTTCTTGCCGCCCGCCGTGATGATGATGTCCTTCTTTCGACCGGTGATCTTGATGTAGCCCTCGGAGTCGATCTCGCCGATGTCCCCCGTGTGGAGCCAGCCGTCGACGAGCGTCTCCGCCGTCGCCTCCGGGTTCTTGTAGTAGCCCTGGAAGATGTTGGGGCCCCGCACCAGGATCTCCCCGTCGTCGGCGATCTTGACTTCGCAGCCGGGGAAGGGCTTGCCGACGGTGCCGAACTTGAAGTCGTCGGCCGTGGCGATGGTCGCCGCGGTCGAGGTCTCGGTCATGCCCCAGCCCTCGACCACCAGGACGCCGGCGGCGTCGAAGAATCGCAGGATCTCGGGGTTGATCGGGGCGGCTCCGCTGACCGCCAGCTCGATGCGGCCGCCGAACAGATTGCGGATCTTCGAAAGGACCTGTCGATCGGCGATCTCGTACTGCCTGCGCAGGAAATAACCGGGCTCCTTACCGGCGCGCTCGGTCTCGCGCATACGGTGCCCGACGCCGATGGCCCAGTTGAACACCGCCTTCTTCAGCCCGCCAGCGTTCTCGGCAGCGGCGGTGGCCGCCGTGTAGATCTTCTCGAAGATGCGGGGCACTGACGGGAAGTAGGTGGGCTTGACCTCGGCGAGGTCCGAGATGATCTTCAGCGGGTCGCGCTGCCAGTAGGCAAGCGTCGCGCCCAGCGCCACGGTCCCGAACTGGATCAGCAGCGCGAAGGAATGCGCCAGGGGCAGATAGAGGTAGGTGAGCTCCTCGTCGCCCAGCGCTCGGACGTCCAGCACCATGTCGAGCATCGACCGGTAGTTGCCGTGGGAGATGACGCAGCCCTTCGGTGGGCCGGTCGTCCCCGATGTGTAGATGAAGGTGCAGATGTCGTCCGGAGTGACCGACGACCACCGCTCCTCCCACTCCGCCGCGTCGCGCGAAGCGCCGCGCTCGGCCAGCTCGGCAGTCGAGATGGCGTCCTCGGCCTCACCCTCCATCAGGATCACGTGCTCGAGGGCCGGGCACCGGTCGCGGACCTCGCGGATCTTGGCGAGCTGCTCGGCGTCCTCGACGATTACGGCCTTTGCGTCGGAGTTCTCCAGGACGTACTGGCACTCCTCGGGCGAGTTCGTCTGGTAGATCGGGACGACGGTGGCCCCGGCGGTCAGCGCGGCGAAGTCGAAGTAGGTCCACTCGGGACGAGTGTTGGCGAGAATCGAGACCTTGTCGCCCTTCTCGATCCCGAGGTCGATGAGCCCGAGCGCGAGGCTTTGCGCGATCTCGCCGACCTCGCGATAGGACTTGGAGGTCCACTCGGCGGCCGCCTCCTCCTTGTACATGATGGCTCGCCGATCGCCGTGCTCGCGAACCGCGAGCGGCAGCAGGTCCGCCACCGTGCTCGAAGCGACTCCGGCTACGGGGCCGGGCTGCACGGTGGCGGTCTCCATGCGTCTCTCCTCCTTGTTCGATGCCCAACTTCGCGGCGCGGTGCCGCCGGGCACAAGGCTATCTGCCAGAGCGCATGCTTGGTAAGCGCGTGAGCGCGCTTACCGATGGAGGTCTGCCTAGGCCGGCTGCTTCGCGTGCTGCTTGGTGACGCGGCGCAGCGATGAGACGAACAGTGTCTTGTCGATCCGGCCGTTGAAGATCGGGACGCCCATCTCCATACACTTCGAGATCACCTCGCGACGCTTCATGTTGACTTCGTCGGCGAGCTCGGTGGGCGTCAGGTGTATGGCCACTCGTGGATCTCCTCCCGTCGTTTCCGCCCCCGAGTTTTATCCCATTGCGCGGATGTGTCAATGGATTTGGTCGCAAATTGCGGACAAGAGCGGAACCGACCCCCCGCCAATGCGCCCGGCAGATGCACAGACCCGTGGCGTCCGTACATCTGCCTTAAGGCGCATTTAGCCCGACCCCCGCCGCTCTAGCTACGTCAGTTCGCCGAGCCCTACGATGTGCTCGTGGCTGACACCACTCCAGACGTTGCCGCCGCCGGCTCTTTTCTCGAGTCGCTCATGGATACCGAGCTCTATTCGATCGGGGCGTTCTTTTGCGATGAGCACCCTGATCTCGTCGACGAGGTCGTTTCTCGCAGCGAGGACATCGAGCAACGCGGGCTGGAGGCCTATTCGACCGACGCAGGTAGCCCCATCGAGGAGAGCTTCGAGACGCTCCTGACCGGCCTCGCGGTCCGCTACTACAAGGCGGTCGCTGGGTAGATGTCGAGCCCCTGGGTGCCCCGCGTCCTCCTGGGCGTGGGCATCGTCGCACTGATCGCCGGGATCGTCTCCCTCTCCGTGGGCACGGGCGGGCCCGAGAACATCAAGATCTCGGGCGGCGAGGACGTGCAGCAGCTCATCGCGGGCGTGCAGCAGGACGGATCGTCCCTCGGCTCGCCCGACGCGCCGGTGACGCTGAACGTGTTCACCGACCTCCAGTGCTCCACGTGCGACACCTACCAGCTCGACACCATCGAGCCGTTGATCGAGAAGTACGCGCGCGGTGATGAGGTCCGCTTCGAGCTCCACAACTACTCGCTCGGGCAGGCGGACGTGACGCAGTCCGCCTACGCGGCGACCGCGGCCGGCGTGCAGGACCGCGAATGGCAGTTCGCCGAGCTCTTCTTCCGCAACCAAGACGAGGCACCTCGGGGCACGGTCACCGAGGAGTTCCTCGACGACATCGGCAACTCGATCCCCGACTTCGACCTCGGCGCCTTCCACACGGCAATGGGCTCGGAGGCCGTGAAAGCTCAGGTGGATAACGACCAGAAGCTCGCCGCGCAGTACGGCCTGCGCGTGGAGGCGCCCTCGGTGATCGTCGACGGGCCGGGCGGGACGAAGGTGCTCCAAGACGGGCCGAGCGCGGAGCAGATCGAAGCCGCGATCACCGAGGTGGGCTGACCGGACCGGCCGGATCGCGGCCCCTAGAATGACTTCCTCTCGGGGCGTGGCGCAGCCTGGTAGCGCGCACCGTTCGGGTCGGTGAGGTCCCCGGTTCAAATCCGGGCGCCCCGATTTATTGCGGACCGATCCTGACCGCAATGGTGATTACCGTGCCCACCGTGACTGAGGATGGCGGTCCGGCGGTAGAGGCGCGCTCGCTTCGGCGGACGTTCAAGGGCGGTGTCGAGGCGGTTCGTGACATCGGCCTCAGCATCAGCCGGGGTGAGGTGTTCGGCTTTCTCGGCCCGAATGGCGCGGGCAAGACGACAACCGTGCGGATGTTGTGCACGCTGCTCCCGCCGACCAGCGGGAGCGCCAGCGTCGCCGGGATCGACGTGGTCGCCGATGCGGCCGAGGTCCGGCGGCGGATTGGCGTCGCCCTTCAGGAGATCGGGCTCGACCCCGTCCAGACCGGTCGCGAGCTGCTCGAGCTCCAATGCGGGCTTTACGGGATCACGGGCGATGACGCTCGCGCCCGGGCGCAGGAGCTCCTGGAGCTGGTGGGGCTCACGGAGGCCGCCGATCGGCGCACGAAGACCTACTCGGGTGGCATGAAGCGCCGGCTCGACCTGGCGAGCGCGCTTGTCCACTCCCCCGAGGTGCTGTTCCTCGACGAGCCGACCACGGGGCTCGACCCCGCCTCGCGACTGACGGTCTGGGAGGAAGTCCGGCGCATCAACTCAACCGGCACGACCGTCTTCCTAACGACGCAGTACCTCGAGGAGGCCGACCAGCTCTGCGACCGCGTCGCGATCATCGACACGGGCCCGATCGTCGCCGAGGGCACACCGGCGAGCCTCAAGGCGCAGATGGGCCACGACGTGGTGACCGTCGACCTCGCCGGCGCGGACGCTGCTCGCATCGAGACCGCCGTCGCGGGGCTGCCCGGGCTCGAACGTGTGCTCACCGAGGCCGACGGACTCGCGCTCTACGTCGAGGACGGAACCGGCTCGATCGCCGAGATCGTCCGGCGGCTCGATCGCGCGGACATCCAGGTTGGGGCGATCGCGGTGTCCCGTCCGACACTCGACGACGTCTTCCTACAGGCGACCGGGCGCCGCCTCGAGGGCGCCCAGGAGGAGCACGAGGAGAAGGAGAAGGAGGAGGAAGCCGCGTGACCGAGACCCTGCTGCTCGGCCGGCGGGCGGTGCGCGAGATCGCGCGCTACCCGGAGGCCACGATCCCGGCGCTGTTCATCCCGCTCTTCTTCCTGGCGGTGAACATCGGCCAGGTCTCAGAGACGTTCCCCGACACGACGCCGTTTCTCAACGGCCAGGGTTACGTCGCCTTCCAGCTTCCGGTGTCGCTGATGTTCGCCGTGGCCACGGCCACTTCGGGTCTCGCCCTGGTGACGGAGATCGACAACGGCTACTTCGACAAGCTCCTGGCGGCACCGATCCGGCGCTCCTCGATCATCTTCGGCCGGCTCACGGCCGACCTCGTGCGCGGTCTGCTCGGCTCGGCCGTCGTGCTCCTGGCCGGGCTTGCCCTCGGCGCGCACATGGAGAGCGGCGTCCTTGGCGCTGTCGTCCTCGTCGTTATGGCCGCCCTCTTCGGCGTGGGCTACGCCGGATTCGGGGTCCTCGTCGCGCTGCGGACTCGCAACGTGCAGGCGACGAACACGAGCTTCCTCCTCTTCTTCCCGCTGTTGTTCCTCACCCCCAACTTCGTGCCCTTCGACCGCCTCACACCGTTGATGGAGGCGCTCGCGCGAGTCAACCCGGTCAGCTACGTGATCGTCGGCCTGCGCTCGCTCGTCATCGACGGCTGGGTCTGGGACAAGCTGGTGGTCTGCTTGGGAGTGATCGTTGCGATGACGGCGGTGTTGACCGCGCTGTCCCTGCACGCGATCGCCACCTACGACCGCGACTAGCTCCGCGCCTCAAAGTCGCGATCGCAGGCGGCACCGTCGCCACCATCGGCGGTCCGGCTCGTATCCCGTCTCCTCGAGCGCGGGTCCCGCACGCCGCTCGAACGACCAGCCGTCGCGCATTCCGAAGCGCTCGCGCCACTGCCCGACTCGGCCGGCGCGCGACGGCGAAGCCTCACCGTGCGGACGATCGGGCCGGCCGAACTCCGTCGCCTCGACGACCCGCGCGACCAGATCGTCGTCATGGGGCATGCCGCAGTGTGCGAACAATTGCCGGCACGCCTCGGCGGGATCGGATCTCACCTCCTCGTAGCGCACCTCCAGCAGAGCCTCGTCCAGGAGCGCGCGGGCGATCTCCCGGCGGCGCATCGCGTGGGCCCACAGTCCCGCGACCTCGCGGACCGTGGCGTGCGGTGAGCTCTGCTCCATCCCGGACCACGAGCTCCGCGCTGCCACCACCGACACGGCTACGTCTCGGCCGTCTCGGATCACGTGGATGAAACGGGCCTCCGGGAGGATCTCCGTGATCACGTCGAGATCCGAGAGGTGCCACGGGCTCTTCTCGATCACGAACCGCGCGCTGCCAGAGCCGCGGGCGAGCCAGCGGGTCGCGATCGACCGCAGCTCCGCCACGAGCTCCTCGCGGTCGAAGACCCGGCCCAATCCAGGTGGAGGGAGGCCGAGGTCGCCGTCCTCGCGGGGCGCCGGCGCGGAATCCAGCAGCGCGCCGAGACCCGAGGCCCTCGAGAACATGTCGGTCTCGAGCAACCCCCAGGCCTCCGGGTGCATCGCCAGCATCCGCTGGATCCAGGTCGTCCCCGAGCGCGGTACGCCGACGACGAAGACGGGGCGGATGGCGATCGGCTCCGGCGATGCGTGCTCCACAGTCAGATTCTTAACCCTGACCCCGGCAAGCGTGGACAGGGCCATCGCCAGCGGCTACAGTGACGACGGTGTCCAGGCAGGAGCTAGTCAGCGCCTTTCTCGACGGCCAGATCAGCCGGCGCACGCTGATCCGGCGCCTCATTGCCGGCGGAGTGTCGGCCGGGGCCGCCATCTCCTATGCCCAGCTGCTCGCGCCGGAGCGCGCGGCGGCCGCCCCGGGGCGGGGCGGGTTCTCGAGCGATCAGTATCCGCTGGTCGACATGGGGATCACCTCGCCCTCACTCGCCGCCGTGCGGAGCGACGCCCGGATCGCCATGAAGGTGTTCTGCACCGAGGAGTTGAAGAACGCCACATTCACCGCCTTCGTCAAGACGCCGGCGGGCGGGTGGCGGATCGGGACAAAGCACTTCGTGAGCGTCATGGACGCAGCCGGCTCGCGCAATTTCGTCGTCCCCGTCTCGACGGGCGTGTTCGCCGGCATGCAGTCGGCCCGCTTCTACGTCCAGATGGTCGGCCAGGACTCGGAGGGCTACAGCGCCCTCGCGAGCACAGCCAAGACGCTCTCCTGAGCACTGCCGCGGCGCCGGATCCGATTCGACGCGAACCCGGTCCGCCATGGAAGCCGGTCCGACCCGAGGGTCGCTCTGACGTTCGACGACGGGCCGGGCGCGGACACCAACCGGATCCTGGACGCACTCGCCGCGGTGGAGGCGACTGCGACCTTCTTCCTCGTCGGCTCCCGCATCGCGGGCCATGAGGAGGTCGTCGCGCAAATCGCGGCCGAGGGTCACGAGATCGGCTCGCACTCGTGGCGCCACGAGGGTCCGGCCCGTTCCCGCGTCGTCCTCCTCACTGAGCTCTTCAGGACCTCGGCCGCAATCCGCGCCGCCTCGGGGGTCCGGCCGCGCTGGTTTCGCCCGCCCTATTCGCGCTCGACGCCGACGCTCGTCAGAGCCGCCCGACTCGCGGGCATGAGGACCGTGACGTGGGACGTCGACCCGCGCGACTGGGAGCGCGATGATCCGGCAGACATCGTGGAGCGGGTGCTGCGATCAACCAGAGCCGGATCGATCGTCGTCTTTCACGAGGACCGCCCGGCCACCGTCGCCGCGATCGCGTCCGTCGTCGAGAACCTCAAGCTGATGGGGCTCGAGACGGTGACCGTCACTGAGCTCCTCGATGGGGAATGATCGGCGCGGTCCGCAGGCGAGCTCGAAGTATGTGCCGAGCCACGCCGCTCCGATGCCGACGATGACGAGCCGGCGCACTCGGCGGTACTTCGGGCGCAGGTCGTCGCCCCACTCGGAGACGCGGAAGTCCGTGCTGCTGAGCCGGAAGCGGGGATATCGCAGGAGGTAGCGATGCAGCCCCAGGCGCCCGGCGCGGCCGGCGGTGGCTTCGTCGCGAAACAGGCGTCCCAGTGCGCGACCCCTAAGGAAGTGGTGATGGATCAAGGCCCAGGTCGTCGAGCATGGACTGCGGTGAGTGAGCCGGATGGCCGACTCTCGAAAGGCGCGGTGACCGCGACGCCAAAGGCGCTGGTTGGCCACCGTGTCCTCCCCGGCGCGAACGTCGTCGGGAAAGCCGCCGATCTCCTCCAGGAACTCGCGCACGTACGAGCAGTGCGCGGGGGCGCCCCGGAGCTCGCCGGATGGGCGCCCCGGCAGGGCGCTGGAATGGTCGAGGAAGTACGAGGCCCATCCGGCGGGGCTCGTGTTGCCGTTGACTATCGACCCCGTCACCATCGGCCAGCCCGCCTCGTGTGCGCGAATCCGATGCGCGAGGCTGCCTGGCGCGATCTCGACGTGCGAGCCGGGGAACGACACGTACTCGCCCTGGGCGATGCGAAAGCCCTCGTTGCGGGCCCGGCCCGGCGGCACCCGGTCTGCCAGCTCGATCAACGTCACCCGATCGCCGAACCGCTCCCGGACGACCGCCGCCGTCGCGGGGCTGCCGCTGACGACGACGATCACCTCGAACGCGGCGGGGCAGTCCTGCTCGACGACGGCGCGTACCGACCGCTCGATCGTGGCCTCGTCGTCGGTCGCGATGACAATCGCCGAGAGCAGTGGCGCCTCCGTGTCCAGTTCCTCCAGGTCGAGGGCGACCCCCGTTCCGGCCGGGTCGGCGAGCACCGGGAACCGAGCGGGCCGCGGGCGCCAGGGTCTGCGCCGCCCCGGCGCGAGGATCGGGCCCGCGTAGTCGCGTTGCCAGATCCCCTCCGGGTCGGCCTGTTCGTACTTGCGCAGGCGGGCCAGCCGGCGATCCTCGTCGGCGCCGCCGAAGTGCTGGATCCGCACTGTCGTCTTGTGCCACCGCTCGCGGGGGATCGCCGTGGGGACCGGCACCAGGTGGAGCGTCCCCTCTCCAAGCCGGTGCTCGGCGGCAGGGGCGAAGAGGCGGTACACCCACAGGTCGGCCCGGTCGTAGAAGCCATCGGTGCCGGCCATCCGGTACACGCGGAACCCATAGGCGGCGCCGCGATCGGCCTCCTCTTCGAGGAACGACCGCAGCGCGGCCGCATCGTCGGGATCGATCCGCTCGTCGGCGTCGAGGAACAGCGCCCAGCGGACGCCGGCCTCGATTGCCGCGTCGATGAGCGCCTGGCGGTTCGCGGCGTCGTCCCAGCCCGCATAGGACTCCCTGCGCGGATTGCGCAGCAGGCGCGAGACAAGCGGCGAATCCTCGAGCGCCGCGGCGGTGTCGTCGGTGCTGCCGTCGTCGAGCGCGATGACGGTGTCCGCGAACCCGCTTGCGGACGCGAGGTACGAGGGGATCTCGGTGGCGCAGTTTCGCGCCGGCAGCAGGAGGGCGAGGAACGGTTCTGTGTCGTCCGCGGGCGCGGAGCGGTCCCGGGCCGGATCGCGGGCCACCCGGTCGGTGGCGATGACCGCCAGCCCTGCCGGCCGCGGCGTCCATCCCACGAGCCCGTCCGGCGGGGGCTCGAGGAGGTCGGCGGTTGCACCCGGTCCGCGCTGTCCGGGGTGCGCCTCGGCGTACTTGCGGCGCCGCAGCTCGAGGCGCTCGGGCGAGTCCAGGTGCCTGGCCCGAATCGTCGTCCTGATCCAGGCGCGAGTCGGAATCTCAATCGGGACCGGGTTGAAGTGAAGGCGCCCCGGCCTCAGCTCGTGGTCCGGGTCGTGCGCGAAAAGACGAAAGACGTTGGTCGGCTCGGGAACCACGAGGCCCTGCCAGTCGCGATACAGCTGGAGCCCGTAAGCGACCCCGGCGAGCGCGTCGGAGACCAGAAACTCGCGCAGTGCCGCCGCGTCGTCGGGATCGACCCGCTCGTCCGCGTCGAGGAAGAGGATCCAGTCGGGCTCGATCTCGGCGGCCGTCTCCAGCAGACGCCGCCGGTTGTCGCCGTCATCCCACTCGGTGAAGCCCTCGCGCGGTGGATTACGTATCAGCGCCTCGACGAGCGGGCTCTCGGCGAGGAGCTCGGCCGTCTCGTCACCGCTTCCGTCGTCCAGCGCGACGACCGAGCCGCCGAGCGCCGCGACGGAGCCGAGATACCCGGGGATGTCGGCAGCGGCGTTGCGGGCGGGGAGGAGACACACGATCCGCGGTGCCGGGTCCTCGCCGGCGACGAGCCCTCGCGCACGCGCGATCAGACGCTCCACGTCGAGATTGCCCGGGCAGGCCTTGGCTGCGAACAGCTCTCGGTGCCCGACGACGTGCTCGCGGTCGAGCGGGATCTGCCAGCGCGATGAGATCTCGGCAAGCAGCCGCGCCCCAGCGTTGTATTGCGTCGCCGGCCGGGTGATGCCCACCGGATCGCCCCCGTCTTCGAACTCCACTCCGATTGTGAATGCGTTCACGCCGTCGTCCGTGGCATCGGCGGCGATCGCCGCCTGGGGGCGCAGGATCCGCCCGGCATGCCTCGCGGTGTCCGCCTCCGGCACGAACTGCGCCACGCGGCCGTCCAGGCCCACCAGGTAGTGGGCGCTCACGCCGCTCTCCGGCCGCTCGAACCAGCGCGCCGCCCCCTCGAAGCTGCCGTCGGTGGTGTGGACGACCACCGCGCGCGGCATCTCGCTTCCTCGTCCCTCGCTGAAGTTGGGGGATCTCCGCTGCTCGATCCGCAGGCTCACGACCTCATCGTAGGGTCGGGGCCGTGGACCGGCCAACGACCCCTAGGCGCGCTCAGGCGGGGACGCCGGCGCGACTGCTGTCGTTGGGAGAAGCCTGCGACGGATGGTTGTAGTGGGCGCCGGGCGGCGCCGGGATCGGCCCGCGGCGGATTGGGTCGTCGGTCTCATCCATCCAATTTTCCAGCCGGTCTCGCATGGTCGCGAGGATCTCCCCGTGGGCAGGATCCGGCGCGAGGTTGCATGCCTCGTTCGGGTCGAAGGCCAGGTCGAAGAGCTGCTCGCGAGCCAGCCGGCGCTTCGCCCATCCGCGCTCTACGAGTGCCTCCTTCGTGGCGCTGTCGTCGCAGTTGGCGAGCACGGGGTGGGGGTAGTCATAGAAGCGGCGGATGTACTTCCAGCGGCTCGAGCGGACCGCGCGCAGCGGCTGATAGGCCGCGTGGTAGGTCATCTCGGTGAAGATCAGGTCGTGGATCCGCTCGATCTCGCCGTGGACGAGCGGGATCAGCGAGGCGCCCTGAAGGAAAGGGGGATGCGGGACGCCGGCGAGATCGCACAGGGTCGGATAGACGTCGAGGTGGCTGACCATCGCATCGATCACCCGGCCGCCGGTGAACCCATCGGGTCCCCGCACGATCAGCATCACCCCGGTGCCGGCGTCGTACAGAGTCGCCTTCGCTCCCGGGAACGCAAGGCCGTGGTCGGTGGTGCAGACGATCACGGTCCGGTCGGCGAGTCCGCTCTGGTGGAGCCCGTTGAGCACGGCGCCGATTCCCTGGTCGAGCGAGCGAGCGCTCGCCTTGAACGCCGCCATGTCCTGGCGTGTCCTGGGCGTGTCAGGCAGGTTGGGAGGCGGCTGCGAGTAGAGCGAGTCGCGGACCGAGGTCGGAGCCGAGAACTGGCGGTGGGTCTCGAAGAAGCCAACCGACATGAAGAACGGCTCGGGTGCGAGCCCCAGGACCTCGTTGGCGATCGGGGCGACCTCTGTCGCGCGGTGGCTCTCGACCTCGATCACCTCGTCGTAGCCGATCACCTCGGGATCCTCGGAGATGTGCTGCTCGCCGATCAGAACCGAGTGGTAGCCCGCGGGGCGCAGAGCGTGGATCAGGTGCTCGCCGTAGTCGTTGAGCGACCAGCCGCGGTGGGCGAGTCCGAGCATGCCGTTGTTGTGGCAGTACTGGCCCGTGAGCAGCGAGGCGCGGCTACCGGAGCAGGTCGGGGCGGCGCAGAACGCCTCGCGGAAGAGCACGCCCTGATCCGCGAGCAGCTGGATGTTGGGCGTTGGCACCTGGTAGCCGTACGGCTGCACGTACCGGCCGGTGTCGTGGGAGTGGATGTAAAGGATGTTCGGCGGCTGTCCTCGCTCCATATATTTCCTACAATATCAATCAAGAAAATGTAGAAGGCCCATCAATGAAGCTTCATGGCATCCATCACGTCACGGCGATCACCGGCGATCCAGACCGGTGCATCGAGTTCTACGCCGGCCTTCTCGGTCTCGCGAGGCTGCCCGATGCGCGTGGCGTGAGCGGCCGGGTGCTGCGGTTCGGAGACGAGCTGGGGCGGCCCGGTAGCACGCTTTGCTTCATCGACCAGTCCGGCGCCCCGGCCGGCCGCCCTGGCGCGGGGATGGTCCACCGGATCAGGTGGCGAGTCGCGGACGTGGAGGTCCTGAACTTCTGGTCGCGGCGCCTCGCCACAGCCGGGGTGAAGCCCACCTACGAGGACCCGCGGGCCGGCGAGATGGTGCTTCGCTTCAGCGACTCCGAGGGTCTCGAGCACGAGCTCGTTCCGGTCGGTCCGGAGCGCATGGCGCTGGTGGCCCGCTCGGCCGATCTCTCTCCGCACCGTGCCTTACGCGGATTCGACGGGGTCCACGCGTACTGCCGGGAACCGGTGCCGACCGCCGACGTCCTCGCCGGCCGCCTCGGCTTCGACACGCTCCACGAGAGCGCCTTCGGCGTCGCCGGCCCCAGGCGGCGCGCCCATTACGTCCTCGATCGTCCCCCTCGCGAGCGCGGTGTGCCCGGCCCGGGCACGGTCGACCATGTGGCTTGGTGGGGTCGCCGCCACCACCAGAGCGTCTGGCGCCAGCGGGTGATCGGGCTCGGCATCCGAGTCAGCCCGGTCACGCGGCGTGGGCCCCTGGAGTCCATCTTCTTCCGCGAGCCGTCCGGGGTGTTGTTCGAGATCGCCGCCTGAGGCGCGCGCGGTTAACTTTCCGGCCGATGAAGGTCTTCGTCGCGGGCGCCTCCGGAGTGATCGGCCGGCCGCTCGTACGCCAGCTCGTCGCGGCCGGCCACGAGGTGACCGGGGTGACCAGCCGAGAGGGCGGGAAGGCGGCGATCCAGGAGGCGGGGGGCAGCGCGGTCGTGTGCGACGCGCTGGACGCGGACGCGGTGAGCCAGACGATCGCGGGGGTGCGTCCGGAGGTCGTTGTGAACGAGCTCACGAAGCTCCCGCGCGACTACGACACGCGCAAGCTGGACGAGCGCTTCTACGGCCCGACCAACCGGATCCGCACCGAGGGGGGAGGCAACCTGCTCACGGCCGCGATCGACGCCGGCGCGAAGCGCTTCGTCACCCAGAGCATCGCGTTCCTCTACGCGCCCGAGGGATCGATGGTCAAGGACGAGGACGGGCGCCCCTGGACCGACGCCGCTCCCCCATTCGGAGACGGCGTGCGGGCGATGGTCTCTCACGAGCGAACCGTTCTCGACGCGGAGGGCATCGAGGGGCTCGTTCTGCGCTACGGCTGGTTCTATGGCCCCGGGACCTATTACGCGGCCGATGGCAGCGTCGCCCAGATGGTCCGCAAGCGGCGCTTTCCAGTGCTCGGCGGAAGCGACGGGCTGTTCTCGTTCATCCACGTCGAGGACGCGGCCGGTGCGACCGTGGCCGCCTGCGAGCGAGGAGAGCCGGGCATCTACAACGTCGTGGACGACGAGCCGGCCACGGTGGCCGAGTGGCTGCCGGCGTACGCCGAGGCGCTCGGCGCGAAGCGGCCGTGGAAGGTACCCGGGTTCGTGGGACGCCTTCTGGGCGGGACGGCAGCGCGGATGACGATGGGTCTGCGGGGGGCCTCGAACGGCAACGCGAAGCAAGCGCTCGGCTGGGAGCCGCGGTACCCGAGTTGGCGGCAGGGCTTCCCCTCGGCGCTTGGATAGTCTGGATTCAGAACCTCCCACCGACGAAGGAGCGGCACATGGCTTACTCGGTCCCCGATCTTCCGTACGACTACGCCGCGCTCGAGCCGCACATCGACGAGCAGACGATGCGCGTGCACCACGACAAGCATCACCAGGCCTACGTCGACAAGGCGAACGCCGCGCTCGAAGGAACCGAATGGGCGGAGACGGACGTCGACGAGGTCCTCCGCAACCTCGACCAGCTTCCCGACGACATCCGTACGGCCGTGCGCAACAACGGCGGTGGGCACTCCAATCACAGCTTCTTCTGGCAGATCATGAGCCCCGACGGCGGCGGCGAGCCCGACGGCGACCTGGCGTCCACGATCGACGACGCGTTCGGCTCCCTCGACGAGTTCAAGGGCGAATTCAAGGACGCAGGCGTCAACCGCTTCGGCTCGGGTTGGTCCTGGCTCGTCCACGACGGCTCCGGGCTCGCGGTCGTCTCCACCGCCAACCAGGACTCACCGGTGTCCGATGGCCAGATGCCGCTCCTCGGCGTGGACGTCTGGGAGCACGCGTACTACCTGAAGTACCAGAACCGCCGCCCGGACTACATCGACGCGTGGTGGAACGTCGTCAACTGGGCGAAGGCCGCCGAGCACCTCGCCGCAGCAAGCGGCTAAGCGGCGACCACGTCTTGCGCTTTGTCCTCCTTGGAGGGGACCTGCGCCATGGCGTGCTCGGCCAGGGCGGTGATCGTCAGGC
>JBJMKM010000005.1:0-13005 GCA_045805825.1 Solirubrobacterales bacterium | reverse complement strand
GGGCGGCCAGCGGCAGCGGGTGGCGATGGGGCGGGCCATCGTGCGCGACCCTTCCGCCTTCCTGATGGACGAGCCCCTCTCGAACCTCGACGCCAAGCTGCGCGTGCAGATGCGCACCGAGGTCTCGCGCATCCAGAAGCGCCTGGGCACGACCACGGTCTACGTGACCCACGATCAGACCGAGGCGATGACGCTCGGCGACCGCGTGGCGGTGCTGCGGGGCGGTGCGCTCCAGCAGGTTGGCACGCCCTCCGAGCTCTACAACCATCCGGTGAACCTCTTCGTCGCGGGGTTCATCGGCTCGCCGTCGATGAACTTCATGCCGGCCACGCTCGACGGCGACACGGTTCACCTACCGATGGGCGACGTCCGCCTGACGGATGAAGCGCGCCAGCGTGCCGCCGGGGCCCAGCCAGGGCAATCCGTTGCCGCCGGAATCCGGCCTGAGAGCTTCGAGGACGCCTCGCTCGTCTCCGACGACGTCCGGGATATGGGCATGACGTTCAAGACGCGGATCGACCTTGTGGAATCGCTGGGCGCCGAGAAGTACGCGTACTTCCGGGTCGAGGAATCGCAGCTCGAATCCGAGGAGCTCCGTGAGCTCGCCGAGGACACCGGCTCAGCGGAGCTCGGCGCCACGGAGGGCCAGGTCGTCGCCCGCCTCGAGGCCGCCACCCGGATCGAGCGCGGCGCCGAAGCAGAGCTCTGGCTCGACTCCCGAACCATCCACTTCTTCGACCTGGAGAGCGGCCGGACCCTCGCGACCGACGGCTCAGCGTCGAGCTAGCGAAGCTCCTTCCGCAGCCGGTGCACCATCGTGTCCTCGTCGCGCGAGGATTGGCGGAGCTCGGCGCGGAGGCGTTCCACCACATCGTCGCTCCACTCGTGGGTCCGCAGCAGCAGGTAGCGCAGGCCCGCGACTCGCAGGTAAGCCTCGGTTTCCGTACCTGAGCCGATCAGGTCGGCCTCCCGGAGCATGTTCACCACCGGGTCGTACTCGTCGCGAAACCAGCGCTCGGCGACCTCCTCGCGCGTCATGAACTCGCCGAGGCCCTGCATCGCCCGGAAGCCCCACGCCTCGACGCTCTCGGCCAGCTCGGCGTAGCGCCACTCGTCGGCGAGCTGGATCTGCGGGCGCGATCCGGGCGGCAGCGGGACGCGCTCGAAAAAGAGGCGCTCGTGACTCTTCAGCGCGAGATCGCGAAGCCTGGTTCGCTGGTCGGCGCCGACTGCCGTGACGATCTCGGTGACATAGGCGTCGATCTTGTCCAGTCCCATCGCGCGGGCCACGGAGACCCGATGGTGGCCGTCGCGCACAAAGTGCATCTCGCCGATCCGGTAGACGTCGATGGGCGGCATGGATTGGCCGCGCCGGATCGCCTCGGCAATGCCCTCCCACCGCCGCCGCACGCGTCGCGACGTCGGGCGGAAGCTGCGATCGAAGTCGCGCGAGCGGTCGACCGTGCCCACGATGGAATCGAGCGCAATTACCTGAAGGCCGAGACGGCGCTCGCCCCGCCAGCCGAGGGCCTCGACCACCTCATCGAAAGGGAGGATGACGTTGACGTCATCCGGTTCGCGCCGTAGTCGCCGTGCGAGGCGCGACAGGGCCTGACGCCGCCGCGCGCGGCTGAAGTCGCTCTGCGCGTCCTGCGTCGGAAAGCCGGTGTCGGGCACCCGGCCAGAGTAGCTCCGAACCGGGAGAGATCGGTTTAGCTCGACTTCGCCGCTGCGGGCGCCTTGGCCTCGGCGTAGCGGGCCCGCAGAACCTTCTTGTCGAACTTTCCGACGGAGGTCTTCGGCACCTCGTCGATGAACTCGATCCGCTCGGGGATCCACCACTTCGCCACCCGGTCGGCCAGGTGCTCGCGGAGGCCTTCGGCGTCGAGCTCGGAGCCGTCGCGGCGGACCACGCACGCGCATGGCCGCTCGCTCCAGCGCTCGTCGGGCACGGCAATCACGGCCGCCTCGACCACATCGGGGTGCGCCATCACCTCGTTCTCCAACTCGACCGAGGAGATCCACTCGCCGCCCGACTTGACGAGGTCCTTCGTGCGATCGACGAGCTTGACGTAGGCATCCCGCTCGAGCTCGGCGACGTCTCCGGTGCGCAGCCAACCGTCCTCCGTGAACTTCTCGCCGCTGTCGGGGTCCTCGTAGTAGGCGCGGGCGATCCACGGGCCGCGCACCTGAAGCTCGCCGCCGCTCTCCTCGTCGATCCGGAAGTCGATCAACGGCAGGACCCGCCCCTGGGTCGCGCGCAGCGCATGCGCTTCCTCGTCGGAGAGCTCCACGTCGCCGGGGAGACGTGCAGTTGCGGCGAGCGGACTCGTCTCGGTCATACCCCAGCCCTGCACGAGCGGGATGCCGAAGCGCTCGGCGTAGCCGCGAATCAGGCTCGCCGGAACGGCCGAGCCGCCGGCCTTCAGCTCCCGGAGGCTGCTGAGGTCGGGCGGCGGGTCCAGTTCGAGCATCCCGTTCCAGATCGTCGGGACGCCCGCCGTCCACGTGACGCGCTCCGATTCGATGAGGTCCGCAAGACCCTGCGGCGTGAGGTCCGGGCCGGGGAGCACCAGTCTGGCGCCGACCATGGTCGCCACGTAGGGGATGCCCCAGGCCATCGCGTGGAACATCGGCACCACCGGCATCGCCGAATCGGCCTCGCGGATGCCCATCGAATCCGGCAGTCCCGCGCCCAGGGTGTGCAGGACGATCGACCGGTTCGAGTAGAGGACCCCCTTCGGCCGGCCGGTAGTGCCGCTCGTGTAACACATGGCGGCCGCGGTGTTCTCGGGCAGATCCGGGAACTCGAAGCCGGGATCCCCCTGGGCGATGAGCTGCTCGTAGTCCAGCGCCCCGTCGCGCTCGCCCGGGCCGTCAGGCATCACGACCTCGTGTTCCGTTGCCTCGAAGCGGGGCATGGCGCCGGCGAGTGAGGCGTCCACGAAGACGATGCGATCGTTGGCGTGCGTAGTGATGTAGTGCAGGTCGTCTTCGAACAGCCGGACGTTCAGCGTGTGGAGGACCGCGCCCATCGACGGAACCGCGAGGTACAGCTCCAGGTGGCGCAGGGAGTTCCACGCGAAGCTCGCGACGCGATCGCCCGGCTTGACCCCGAGCTCCGTGAGCGCGCTCGCCAGGCGCCTCGCTCGTTCGACGATCTGGGCGTATGTCGAACGCTCGATGCCGTCCTGCGTGCGCGCGGCGACCTCACGCTTGCCGAAGATCGTCTCCGCACGCTCGGCCAGCTGCTTGACGAGGAGCGGGCGGTCCATCATCAGCCCGTCCATCACAGATCCTTTCGCGGCGATTGCCTTCTAGTCCCGGGATCGCGCGTCGCCTGTGATCTGGTAGCTCAGGTACCAGATGAGGTGGCGCGTCGCCCCCACACCCAGGTTCAGCGGGACGAGAAACCTCTTCATCGACATCGAAATCTACCTACCCGCGACGCCCAGGACTTACTCCCGGGGGCGCGAAATCGGTAAGGGTTGCGCCATGCGCGTACTGATCGTGGGGGGTCCTGAGACCACCTCGCTGGGCGAGGAACTGGAGGCGGCGGGCGTCACGGTGGACCACCATGACGACGACGCTCCGGCCAGCGGGGGGCCGCAGGAGATCGCCGAGATCGCCGCCGATCTGCGCGAATTCGAGAGGAAGCTGAGCGAGAGCCGCGCCGACGCTGTACTCGTCGCATCGAGCTCGGCGGCGGCACTGGCGGCCGTCATCGTCGCGACGAAGGCCGGCGTCCCGGTGGCGCGACTCCAGTCTCCGGGCGACAGCGCCGCCGAGAGCGCGAATGCGCGCCTGATCGCCCAGCTCGCGGATATCGCCCTTGCGCGCGAGCCCGCTGCGATCGTGGAATGGGCGCGCGATGGCTACCCTGCCCAGGCATGAAGGTAGGGATCGTCGGGCTTGGATACGTGGGGCTGCCACTGGCGGTCGCCTTCGCCGAGGCGGGGTGCGACGTGGTCGGGGTGGACACCGACACGCGGCGCCTCGAGCGCCTGCGTCGTAGCGAATCGGACATCGAGGACATCCCGTCGGAGCGCCTGCGCTCGGTCGTCGAGCGGTTCACGGCGACCGACGCCTATCGGGACCTGGCCCGGTGCGAGGCCGTGATCATCTGCGTCCCGACGCCGTTGGCCAACCAACGCGAGCCCGATCTCTCCTATCTGGTCGACGCGGCCGGGCAGCTCTCGCGGGTGCTGCACGAGGGCCAGCTGGTCGTCCTGGAGTCGACGACCTATCCGGGGACGACACGAGAGCGGCTGCTGCCGATCCTCGAGGAGTCCGGGCTGGCGGCCGGGCGGGAGTTCAACCTGGCGTACTCGCCCGAGCGCATCGACCCGGGCCGCACGGATCACACGGTGCGCACCACCCCGAAGGTCGTGGGTGGGCTTACCGATGCGTGCTGCCGGCGGGCCGTGGACCTCTACCGGCTGATCTGCGACGAGATCGTCGAGGTCTCATCGCCCGAGGTCGCGGAGTTGACCAAGCTCCTCGAGAACATCTTCCGCTCGGTCAACATCGCGCTCGTCAACGAGCTCGCGCAGCTCTGCGACCGCATGGGGATCGACGTCTGGGAGGTCGTGGACGCGGCGGGCACGAAGCCCTTCGGTTTCATGCGATTCGACCCCGGGCCGGGCATGGGCGGCCACTGCCTGCCGATCGACCCGTTCTACCTGGCATTCAAGGCGCGCGAGCACGACTTCTACACCGAGTTCATCGAGCTCGCGGGGAAGCTCAACCAGGCTCAGCCGCACTTCTGCGTGGAGAAGATCGAGCATTCGCTGAACGCGGCGTCCAAGCCGGTGCGGGGGTCTCGCGTGCTCCTCCTCGGCATCGCGTACAAGGCAGGTGTCGGCGATCTCCGGGAGGCGCCCGCGCTCAAGATCATCCGGCGGCTCAGCGAGCTCGGGGCCGATATCGGCTACCACGACCCGCACGTCCCGGAGCTTCCAGAGCACGGGCTTACGTCCGTTGATCTCGACGGCGAGGTCGCGAGCGCGGACGCCGTGTGCATCGTGACGGCCCACCCCGAGGTCGACTACGAGCGCGTCGTCCAAGAGGCCCAGCTGGTGCTCGACTTCCGCGGCGTCACTCGCGGGATCACCGCGCCGAACGTCGTCCGCCTGTAGGCGTGACCGCGTGAGACGCGGGCTCAACCGAATCGTTCCCCGCCGACGTCAGCGGGTCGCCGACCGGCTGACCGTGGGCCTCGCCGGGATCGCGATCGCCACCGCCGGGACCGTGATGGTCGGCGAGGGAGTCCGGTTGGCCTGGCGACGCTTCCACCGCGAGCCGGCCCCCGCGGAACCGCTCGAGCGCGCCGAGCGGACCATCGAGACGACGGGCCGCGCGACCCAGGACGCGGTCGCGGTCCTCGTCGAGGGTTACGAGGCGACCTCGCGGACCGAGAAGGTCCTCTTCAACATGCTCACGGGGTTCGTCTTCGCCTTTGCCCTGATCCGGCTCTCCACTGTTGGCATCCGCGGCGGCTGGTGGCCGGCGGGCAACGTCCGGGTCGGCGGCCGGCACATCCACCACTTCATCCCCGGCATCCTGATCGCCTTCACGTCGGGAGCCTTCGCGTTGCTGACGCGCAGCGACAAGCTCGAGCGCAGGCTCGCCATCCCGTTCGGCGCGGGAATCGGACTGACCTTTGACGAGGCGGCGCTGCTGCTCGACCTGCGCGACGTGTACTGGACTCGCGAGGGCGTCCTGAGCGTCCAGGTCAGCCTCGGGCTGGCCGCCACGCTCGGTGGGACGATCCTCGCGCTGAGGATGCTTCGTCGCGGCGAGGAGCGGGCCGAGACGGTGGGAAGGATTCCTCCCGCGCCGCAGGCCTATTCGTCGGCTCGCGGCACGCGGTAGCGGGCGAAGAGCTCGCCGTCCGAATCAAGGAGCCACACCAGCTCTAGCGGGCGCTCCAGCTCGGGAAGGTCGACGACGAGCCCCGGCCCGTCGCCACCGCCGAGCTTCGGAGCCCGTGTGATGAACAGCTCATCTACCAGCCCGGCGTCGATGAGCTGGGCATGCAGGCGCGGGCCGCCCTCGCACAACAGCGCCCGGACGCCGCGCTCGCGGCGCAGGTAGACGAGTGCCTCGCGGAGGTCCACTGCACCCTCGTGCCTGACCACGCGAACCTCCGCCACGGTCTCAGGAGGCTGCGCGTCGGAGGTGGTGAAGATCAGCACTCGCGCGCCGCGATCGTCGAATACCGGCGCGTCCCACGGGATGTCGAGCCGCCCGCTCACGATGACGAGCAGCGGATCTTGCGACAGGCCGCGGCGCTCGCGCCGCCCGCGCTTGCCGGGGTCCGCCACTGGCCGCCCGTAGCGCTCCGCCCGCATGGTCCCGGCGCCGATCATCACCGCGTCCACTCTGGTCCGCAGGCAGACGAGGAACTCGGTGTCCGTGGCGCTGCCGATCGGCCCGGAGCGTCCCTGAAGAGTCGCCTTGCCGTCGACCGTGAGAGCGAAGTTCGTCACCACGTACGGCCGATCCGTGGGGGCGCTCGAGATCAGGTCCAGCTCGTGAACCTCGTCGACGACCGCTGTCGGGCCGGGATCGGGATACAGGCGCTGTATCGAAGTTGTTTCCACCCGTGCGCTCGTGCTACATCCCTCCAGACTGGTTCGTGCTCGGGCCCGGCACCTGGTCCCGGTCCGATTCAAGCTCGGCGAGATGCTCCACGTTGGCTCGGTCGTCGGCCTCGGTGCTCGGGTCCGCCGCGAACCACGCGTCCAGGATCTCGCCGAGCTCGGCCTCTGACGTCGCTCGGAGGCTGAGTGCCAAGACGTTGGCATCGTTCCAGCGGCGGGCACCCTCCGCGGTGGCAGCGTCGCCGCACAGGGCGGCGCGGACACCCGCGACCTTGTTCGCGGCTATCGACGCGCCGGTCCCCGTCCAGCAGCAGACGATCGCCTGATCCGCCCGGTCGTCCAGGACATCGCGTGCAGCGGCCTCGCTCGCCCACGCCCAGTCATCGCGCTCTGAGTCGCTCAGGGCGCCGTGCGGGATCGGCTCGTGACCGCGCCGGCGAAGCTCCTCGACCACCGCTTCGGCGATGCCCACCCGCTCGTCCGCGGCGACTGCGATACGCATGCGAACAGCCTACGCGTTGCCGCCGAGCCAGCCGAAGCGACGGCCCGCCAGCTCCTCGAGCCGCGCGACGTCATCCCTGAAGAGCTCGACCAGCCGCTCCCTCAGCTCGCCCGGCACCGCTGGCTTCGGCGCCTCGCCGCCGGCGGGATCGTGTACCAGCCGCTCCACGACCCATCGAAGCGACTCGGGCAGCCGGTCGAAGTTGCGGTCGAGCGTCCGCAGGCCGGGCAGCCGGACAGCACGGTCCATGACCCGGAAGCGGCTGCCTGTCTTCGCGACGCCCGTCTCCCATTCGCGCTCGAACTGCTCGGAGGTGAAATCGGTGTCGACCTCGCAGAAGGCAAACGCGCGCCGCATCGTCTCGGGCCGGGCGTTCTTCAGGTCCTCGCGGCTCACGATCTCGATGCGCTCGGCCCCGAAGGTCTCGAGGTAGGGCTCGAGCTGAAAGAAGTAGCGGCTGCGGGTGACGTAGCTCGAGTCGGGATCGCCGAGCGCCCGCTCCAGCGGCCGATCGTCGTAGCCACCGCCGACGTTGTGGAGGTAGTGGGAGAGCATCCGGTCGATCGGATCTCGCACCACGTAGATCAGGCGAACGTCGGTGCCGAGCACCTCCCGCATCCGCTCCGCGACCCCCGCGAAGCCGGGCCGGTTCGTGTAGTGCGGGGAGCTTTCCCCGCGCACCGGTGCGTTCGCATCGAAGTGACCGGCGTACCAGTCGCGCCCGAGCGGCCAGTTCAGCTCGGCGACGAAGAAGTTGAGCTCCTTCGGCCGCGACATCGCGATCTGCGGATGGAGGTTCAGATAGTGATGCAGGCTCGTCGTCCCGCATTTCAGCCCGCCGATGATGATCAGGTTCGGGAGCGCGCCCGAGCCGGCCGGGGGCCGACGTGCGCGCCGCCTCTCCGCCGCGAATCGCTCGTGCGCCCGGGCGACCATCGCCCGGTCGGCGGGGTCCGTCAGCTCGCTGAGCGGGGAATCAGCCCCCGGCGCCAAGCCGCTTCGCCGCATCGCGAAGGTTCTTGACCGTCGCCGACGGCGCCTTGCGCCCCTCGAGCTTCTCGCCCTTGCGATTGACCCAGATCACGGGGACATTCATCTTCAGGCACGGGGCCACGTCGGTCTCGTATCCGCTCGCGATGTGAAGCCAGCCCTTCTTGCCGCCGATTCGGCGCGCGCATTCCTTGAAGTGCGCCGGATCCGGCTTGTAGCTGCGGACCTGCTGCGCGGTCACGACGAGGTCGAGCTCGGTGCGGAGGTGGCGCCGGGAGACGCCGAGAAGCTTGTCGTCGATGTTCGAGACGATCCCCACCTCGTAGCGCTTGCCGAGCCGGTCCATCGCCGCGTTGGCCTCCCGGAACGGAAGCCACTGCGGAACGCTGTCCGGCAGGAACTGTGCCCTGGATGGCTCGAGCTCCCAGCCGATCTCCTTCGCCGCTCGCACGGCGGCGCGGCGCAGGACCTCGGCATAGAGCTCATACGAGCCGCGGATGATTTCCGACTCGATCTCGAAGAACCGGCTAAGGAACGTTTCCTCGTCGAAACTGAACCCGTCGCGGTCTGCTTCCCTGCGAAAACCCTCGAGGATTCCCTTCTCCCAATCGATGAGGGTGCCGTAGCAATCCGTGGTCACCCACGTGATGTCCTTGAGCTTCGGGAGGGCCATGAGCCGCGGGATTATGCCAAGCGGGACCTTTCCGGCCTTGGCCCATGCCCGCTCGGATAGTCTGCCGCGCCCATGGATCTCCTCGAGTACCAGGGCAAGCAGCTCTTCGCCAAGCACGGCGTCCCCGTGCCGGAGGGGCGCCCGGCGGACACCGTGCCGGCGGCCGTGGAGGCCGCGGAGGAGCTCGGCTATCCGGTCGTGATCAAGGCCCAGGTCCGCATCGGCAAGCGCGGCAAGGCGGGCGGCATCAAGATCGCGAACGACCGCGACGAGGCCATCAAGCACGCGGAGGCGATCCTGGGCATGGACATCCGCGGCTTCACCGTCCACGAGATCTGGATTGAGCAGGCCTCCCGAATAGACGCCGAGCACTACGCGTCGGTCATCCTGGATCGCTCCGAGAAGAAGCTCCTGGCGATTCTCACTCGGATGGGCGGGATGGATGTCGAGGAGGTCGCCGAGGCCGATCCCGAGGCCCTCATCCGGCGCCACATCGAGCCCGGCGAGGAATTCACCGCCGACATCGCCGGCCAGATGGCGATCGACGCCCGGATCGACGACGACGTCACCGACGGCGTTGCGGACATGCTCGTAAGGCTCCACGACGTCGCCCTGGCCGAGGACGCGACCCTGATCGAGGTCAACCCGATGATCGTGACCTCGGATCGCAAAATCGTCGCGCTCGACTCCAAGGTCACGGTCGACAACAACGCCCTCTACAGGCACGAGGAGCTCGGCGAGCTTCGCGACCGCTCGGCCGAGGACCCGCAGGAGCAGATGGCGAAGGAGAAGGGCCTGACCTACGTCAAGCTCGGCGGGAACATCGGGATCCTCGGCAACGGTGCCGGCCTGTGCATGTCGACGCTCGACGTGGTGGCGCAGGCCGGTGGCAAGCCGGCGAATTTCCTGGACGCGGGCGGCGGCTCCAAGGCGGATGCCATCGTCGACGCGCTCGAGGTCATCACATCCGACGAGAACGTCAATGCGATCCTCTTCAACATCTTCGGCGGCATCACGCGCTGCGACGAGATCGCGAAGGGAATCATCGAGGCGTCACAGAGGATCAATATCGAGATGCCCATGGTGGTGCGGCTGGACGGGACGAACTCGGAGGAGGGGCTCGGGCTTTTGGCCGACGCCGATCTGCCCAACCTGCACGTCGAGAAGACAATGCTCGGCGCCGCGGAGCGCGTCGTGAAGATCTCCCGGAACTGATGTCGATCATCGTCGACAACGACACGCAGCTGGTGATCTCGGGCCTGACCGGCCGAGAGGGGTCCTTTCACGGCCTTCGCAACCGCTCGTACGGCACCGACGTGGTTGCCGGCGTCACGCCTGGCAAGGGAGGCCAGGATGTCGAGGGCATCCCCGTATTCGACGAAATCGCGCAGGCCGTTCAGGAACGCGGCGCGAACACCTCGATGATCTTCGTGCCGGCGCGGTTCGCCGCGGCTGCCATGGAGGAAGCGATCGGGGCCGGGGTCCACACGGTGATCGCGATCACCGAAGGCATTCCGGTGCTCGACATGCTGCGCATCTACTGGAAGGCGAAGGAGGCCGGGGTGCGGCTGATAGGGCCCAACTGCCCCGGAGTCCTGTCGCCGGGCAAGTCGAACGTGGGCATCATTCCGGCACAGTTCTTCGACCCCGGCTCGATCGGCGTCGTGTCGAAGTCCGGGACCCTCACCTACCAGATCGGCAACGAGCTGAAGCAGGCGGGCGTGGGCAACTCCTCCATCGTCGGCATCGGCGGCGATCCGATCGTCGGTTCGGACTTCATCGACATCCTCGAGCTCTACGAGGCCGACGACGAGACCGAGCTGATCGTGGTGGTTGGCGAGATCGGCGGCGATGCGGAGGAGCGAGCAGCCGACTACATCGCCGAGCACGTCTCCAAGCCGGTGGTCGCCTACATCGCCGGCTTCACTGCCCCGCCCGGCAAGCAGATGGGCCATGCCGGGGCGATCATCTCGGGGTCCTCCGGAACCGCCGAGGCGAAGAAGGAGGCGTTGGAGGAGCGCGGCGTTCGCGTCGGGCGCTCACCGACGGAGACGGCCCAGCTGGCGGTCGAGGCGCTTCAGGCCGCGCGCGCCTGAGCCGGACCTATACTCGGGCGGCCATGGCCGCCGAGCTCATCAGCTTCGCCCGCGGCGCGCCCAGTGCGGACATCCTTCCCGCCGACGCGGTCCGTGAGGCCGCGCAGCGCGCCCTGACGGACGACTGGAAACGGGCGTTGTCCTACGGGACCGGCATCGGGCATCCCGGCCTGTGCGAGTGGATCGCCGAGCGCCACGGACTCAGCGATCCAGCGCAGGTGATGGTGACGAACGGCTCGCTCGAGGCGGGGGCCATGCTGTTCCAGCACCTTGTCGGCCCGAGCGATCGCGTCGTCGTCGAGCAGCCGTCCTACGACCGCACCCTGCTGCTCCTCGAGCGGATCGGGGCGGAGCGGGTCGGCGTTCCGCTGGAGGCCGACGGCATCGACATCCAGCAGCTCGAGCGTGTTCTCGCCACAGGTCCGCCCGTGAAGCTCGTCCACGTGATCCCGAACTTCCACAACCCGGCGGGCTGCACGCTCTCGGCGGAGAAGCGCTTGCGCCTCCTCGACCTGGCGTCCGAGCACGGCTTCCTCATCCTGGAGGACGACCCGTACCGCGAGCTGCCGTTCGACTCAGACCCGCCGCCGACGATGCTGGCACCGGACTCGGATCGTGTGATCCACGCCTCGTCGTTCTCCAAGACCGTGAGCCCAGGGGTGCGGGTCGGATACCTGGCCGGGCCGGCCAATGAGATCGCGCAGCTCGCCAAGCGCGCCAACGAGCTCTACATCTCGCCGAACATGCTCGCCGAGTCGGTCGTCTACGAGCTGTGCCGCTCCGGCGGGCTCGACGAGAACATCAGGTTCGTCAAGGGCGCCCTCCGCGAGCGACGCGACACGCTGGTCGAGGCGCTTCGCGAGCATGTCCCGGAGGCGGAGTTCGTCGTTCCGGGCGGCGGCTACTTCCTTTGGCTCACGCTCGGAGGAGACGTGGACACGGTGGAGCTGCAGGCGGCCGCGCTCGAGGAGAAGGTCGCCTTCATCGCCGGCCCCGACTTCATGCTGGAGGGCGGGCATTCGAGCCTGCGGCTGTCGTTCGCCAGCGTTCCGCCGGATCAGATCGGCGACGGCGTGGAGCGCATCGCCCGCTCGCTCGACCGAGTGCGCGCCGCCAGTCCCGCATAGGCCCGCGTGGACAGCGCCGGGTCCGCAAGATTGGCCCGCCGTCCATAGAGGCGTGCCGGCCGCGCGGCGAACATTTACCGCGTCGTTACAAGGTGCTTAGGCGGCGCACTTAACCTGGCCCGCGGCGGATGAAGACCCCAGAGGAGGTGACCATCGATGACCCCCATCACCGTTGTAGCGGGAACGCGAAAGCTGGATCCGGTCAGTGAACGGAACATCGCCGAGCGGCGGTTCTCCGCACTGGCCTCGGCCGTCCGCGAACACGAGGCGTTGGTGCGTCGCCGCGAGTACGCGATCCGGCCGCAGGACCAGGCGCTCTACCGGCGCCTGCGGCAGATCTGCGGCGACCTCTAGCCGGGCGGCGTTGGCGGCAGAGCAGGCAACCGACGGGCTTGGTTCCGGCCGCCGCGCCTAGCGGCCGTAGCGGTCGCTCGAGAGTTCCAGCTGCTCCGGAAGCGGTGCCCGCGGCGGCGGCGACGGGTCGGCTCGGACCGAGACCGTCTCCGCGACGCTGCGCGAGACGACGTGCCCCCCGTCCGCCGAGGCGACGACCACCTGGTTGTCGTCCGAGCTCTCGATCGTCCCGTCGAGCCCCGGCTTCAGGCCGGCCTCCTTCAGGTAGTGGAGGAGCTCCTCGGCCTCGTTCTCGAACCGCAGCACGTGAACCTTGGCTCCGGGCTCGACGTCCGCAAGCAGTGCTCCCTCCTCACGAACTCCCTCGACGAGGGGGTGGCCGTGCGGGCAGGTCTTCGCGTCGCCCATCGCAGCCAGCATCCGCTGTTCTAAGACCGGTGACATCGCGTGCTCGAGGCGCTCGGCCTCCTCGTGGACCTCGTCCCAGGGGATCCCGAGGACATCGGTGAGGAACCGCTCGATGAGCCGGTGGCGGCGCACGATCGCCTGGGCGTGCTCGCGCCCGCTGTCCGTGAAGGTGAGCGACTTGTCCGCGCGGCGCTCGACGTATCCGTCGCTCTCGAGCCGGCCGATCATCTCGTGGACCGTGGGAGCCGAC
>JBJMKM010000004.1:0-27290 GCA_045805825.1 Solirubrobacterales bacterium | reverse complement strand
CGCGACCTGACTCGTCCCGAAGCGCGCAAGCGCCTGGTGCTGGGGCAGGCCGCAGTACTGCGAGCCCTGCAGACCGGCGTTCGGGCAGCGGCGCCCGGTCGTCAGGATCGCCGAGCAGCGGCCGTCGGCGCCCTCCTCGCCCTCATCGTAGGTCAGCTCCTCCTCTACCTCGCTGAACTCGGTCTCGGACTTGATGTCGACCTTCCAGCCCGTGAGCTTGGCCGCGAGGCGAGCGTTCTGACCCTCGCGCCCGATCGCGAGCGAGAGCTGGTCGTCGGGGACGATCACCGTCGCCTCCTGAGTCTCGTCATCCACCAGCACCTCGCGGACGCGCGCCGGGGAGAGCGCCTTGGCGACGAATCGGGCGGGCTCCTCGTTGTAGGGGATGATGTCGATCTTCTCGCCGCGGAGCTCGGAGACGACCATCCGCACTCGCGAGCCTCGCGGGCCCACGCAGGCGCCCACCGGATCGACGCCATCCGCGTGTGAGATCACGGCGATCTTCGACCGGTAGCCGGGCTCCCGTGCGACGCCGACGATCTCGACGAGGGCGTCGGCGATCTCCGGGACCTCGAGCTCGAAGAGCTCCTTGATCAGCTCGGGGCTGCGCCTGGAGACGACGATGCCGGGGCCCTTGCCCTCGGCGTTCACCTCGGTGATAACGGCCTTCACGCGCATGCCGTGGTCGTAGCGCTCGTTCCAGACCTGCTCCGAGCGCGGGAGGAGAGCCTCGACCCGCTCGCGCAACTGGACCAACGTGTAGCGGTTGTCGGACTGCTGGATGATCCCCGTGATCAGCTCGCCGACGCGGTCCTGGTACTCCTCGAACATCATGTGGCGCTCGGCCTCGCGGATCCGCTGCAGGATCACCTGCTTTGCGGTCTGCGCGGCAATCCGGCCGAAGTCACCCGGCGTCACGTCGCGAGTCGTGATCTGGTCCTCATAGGGGGCGATCAGCTCGGGGTCCAGCTCCGGCTCCTCGGGCTCGCGCATCTCCCCCGTCTCGGGATCGATTGTCTGTTCCTGCTCGGAGATCGCCTGCTCCATCAGCTTCTCCTCGAGCTCGGGCGGCAGGATCAACTCGAAGACACGGAAGTCGGCCGTGTCCCGGTCCAGATCCACCCGGGCGTACTTGGCCGCGCCGGGAGTCTTCTTGTAGGCGGAGAGAAGGGCGTCCTCGAGCGCCAACATCAGCGTGTCGGCGTCGATTCCCTTCTCCTGCTCGAGGCCCTTGATTGCCTCGACGATCTCACGGCTCATCTGCTCTCCTCCAGCGGGGTCGAGTATTCGGGAACGAGGTTCGACCGGCGGATGCGGGAATGAGGGATCTCCACCTCGCCGTCGTCGGCCTGGATGCGAACTGCGCCGTCGTCGGCGGCGGTCAGCGTCCCGGTGAAGCTGCGCTGCCCCTCGATCGCCTCGCGGGTCCGGACGCGGACGCGCCGGCCCATGAAGCGTTGGAAGTGCTCGGGCTTGGTCAACGGGCGGTCGGTTCCGGGCGAGGAGACCTCGAGCGACCAGCTCTCGAGCAGGTCGCGCAGGTGGTTGGTCACGCGCTCGCAGAGCGCCAGATCCACGCCGCCCGGGTAGTCGATGTACAGGCGAAGCCTCTCGCCCGCAGGCTGGTCCAGCGCGATCAGCTCGATCTCGGGATCCAGCTGGCTAAGCCTGTTTTCGATCTGCCCTCGAAGCTCGTCCAAATCTCGTTCCGTAATTGCGTTTTTGTCTGTTTTAGACCGCTTCCGCGCCGAAAAAAAGGCGGGCCCGGGCCCACCTCGAAAAGGGTACGGGTACGAAAGAGGTGGGATGAGTATAGCCCCGGCCTCGTGCCCCGGACAAGCGTGATTCAGGCGTCGAAGTGCCCGCCGGAGGCATCGATTCCGGCAGCGCAGCGCCGGCTGAGGCGCGCCGTCATGACTCGAGGATGATCGTCACCGGGCCATCGTTTACGAGCTCGACCACCATCCGCGATCCGAACTTCCCCCGAAGTGCGCCAAGACGGTCGCAGAAGCGCTCATATAGCGGCGCCGCGAGCTCTGGCGGCGCCGCAGCGACGAAGCTCGGCCGGTTGCCCTTGCGGGTGTCTGCGTATAGCGTGAACTGGCTGACGCACAGAACCTCGCGGTCGCCCAGGGCCTCGTTCATGCGGCCCTCGGAATCGTCGAAGACCCGCAGGGCGCGGACCTTGTCCGCGAGCCGGTCGGCCACCGTCTCGGTGTCATCCGGCGCCACGCCCAGCAAGACGAGTAGACCCGGGCCGATCTCGGCAAGCGTGCGCTCCTCCGTTGACACCGCAGCGCGCGAGACGCGCTGGATGAGTGCCCTCACGAGGCCTGTGCCGCGAGCCGTTCCCGGTAGAGCCGGTAGTCGCGCCGCTCCGGGCGCAGGTTGGACGCAAGCGCGAGGTGGTGCCGGGCCCGATCGATGTGACCGGTGAGGCTGAGCGCGCGGCCGAGGCAGAAGTGCGCGTAGTCGTTCACGGGGTGCGTCTCGACCACTGCCTCGAACTCCGTGGCCGCCTTCTCGAACTGGCGGTTGCGGAAGTACGCACGGCCTAGCGCCTCGCGGACCGAGCTCTTCTCGGGCGCCTGGCGGGCGGCCTCCGCGAGCGGCACGGTGGCCTCGCTGAAGCTGCCGTCCTCGAGTAGCTCGACACCGCGGCGGTAGAGGCCGTAGAGGTTTTCAGCTGCTTGATCAGGCACGAATCCAAGTGTAGGACGATCGACTGCACCGAAGAAAGCCCGACGCCTGCCTTCTCGCCGAGAGAAGGATTCACCACGCATAACTTGGTCAAATCCACACTCGATCGCTAGGGCGCTCGTGTGGCGCACCCGGGCTGGCTCCCCTTACTGCCTGACTCCCGCCCGTAGTGCCTCAACCCGATCGAGGATGGCGTCCGCCACCTCACGCTTGGGCGCCAGCCCGACCCGGTGCTCGCCCTCGCGATCGACGATCACGACCTCGTTCTGCTCGGAGTCGAAGCCGATGTCCGAGCGCGACACGTCGTTGAAGACGATCGCGTCCAGTGACTTGCGCTCGAGCTTCGCTCTGGCGCGCTCGATTGACTCCTCCCCGTGCTCGGCGGCGAAGCCGATGACCGTCTGGTTGTCACGGCGCTCGGTCGCGAGGCTTGCGAGGATGTCATCGGTCCGTTCCAGCGCGAGTTCCAGCGAATCCGATCCCTCGCGCTCGAGCTTGCCTGCCTCTACTTGCGACGTTCGGAAGTCGGCTACGGCCGCGGCCATCAGAAGGACGTGCGATCGCCCGAACTCCGCTCGGACCGCCTGCGCCAGCTGCTGGGTCGTCTCGACGTCGACGCGGTGCACGCCCGGCGGTTCCGGGAGCGCGACGTTCGCCGCGACCACAGTGACGTCGGCACCCCGGCGTGCCGCCTGCTCGGCCAGGGCATACCCCATCCGTCCGCTTGAACGGTTGCCGATGAACCGCACCGAGTCGATCGGCTCGCGTGTCCCGCCGGCGCTCACAACTACCCGGAGCCCGTCCCACGGTCCGCTGGGCGTGCCGACCAGGCCCTGAAGCTCCGCGAGCAGCCGGTCGGGCTCGGGGAGGCGGCCCACGCCGTGCTCACCGCGCGACGCGAGATCGCCCTCCTCGGGATCGATCACCCGAACGCCCCGCTCCCGAAGGGTCGCCAGGTTGGCCTGCGTTGCGGCGTCGGCGTACATGCGGTCGTTCATCGCCGGAGCGACGACCCGCGTTGCGGTACACGCGAGGAACGCGGTCGTGAGGATCGAATCCGCGATGCCGGCGGCCAGCTTGGCGATGGTGTTGGCCGAGGCGGGGGCGATCAGGTACGCGTCCGCATTGGCGGCTACCGCAAGGTGGCCGATCGGGTCGTGGTCCGGGGCCGGGTCGCCCGGAAAGGCCCCGCGCAGCGGGTCGCGCTCGAACTCGTCCAACAGCACCGGTGCCCCGACGACCCCCTCGAACGACGCGGCCCCGACGAACCGCGTAGCCGCGGGGGTCATAAGCACCCGTACCCCGTGCCCGGCCTTCGTGGCCAGGCGCGCGAACTCGAGCGCCTTGTAGGCGCTGATGCCGCCGCTTACGCCGAGGAGGATGCGGGCCATCGCAGCGGACCCATGAGCCGCGCCTGGTTAGGCGCGGTAGTGGTAGTCGATCTTGCCCGAGGCGAACTCCTCGAGCGAAATCGTCAGGTAGTTGCCCGAGGGCGTATCCACCATGGGCGGCGTGAACTCCTCGTAGCTGCCCTCGCCGAGGGCGCGGTAGTAGCTGTTGAGCTGGCGCGCGCGCTTGGCCGCCACGAGGACGGCGGCGTAGTGGGAATCGGCGCGGTCGAGAAGCTTGTCTACGCGTGGCTTGATCATTGGCGCGGGTTCATATTAGGGGACGGCCTCCAGCTCACCGCGCACGATCCGTTCCAACTCGCCGGCCGCCCGTTCGATCTCGTCGTTGACGACCACGTGCTGGAACTCCTCCTGCGCAGCCAATTCGAGCTCGGCTGTCCGCAGGCGCTCGTCGATCTGCTCGGGAGAATCCGTCCCCCGCCCGATGAGCCGCTCGCGCAGCACCTCGGGGGCGGGCGGGGCGATGAACACCTGGACCGACTCCGGCATCGCCGCCCGCACCTGGCGGGCGCCCTGCACCTCGATCTCGAGAACGACGGAGACCCCTTCCGCGAAGCGCCGCTCGACCTCCGAGCGCAGCGTGCCATAGCGATGGCCGCTGTAGGTCGCGTGCTCGAGGAACTCTCCCGACTGCGCGCGGCGGTCGAACTCCTCGCGATCGAGAAAGTGGTAGTCGCGCCCTTCGACTTCCCCGGGCCGGGGCGGCCGCGTCGTCGCCGACACCGACAGCTCGAGGCCCGGTACGCGCCCCAGGAGCTCGCCGATCAGCGTCCCCTTCCCGACCCCCGACGGGCCTGTGATCACGAACACCTTCGCCACCGGCGCAATCCTGAACTACGCGCAGGACCCATCCGCCGAGCCAAGCCCGGAGGAGGTCATCGTGCCCCGGCTACCTGCGGAGCTGCCCGACCAGCTCGCCGCGCTGGCGTTCCGAGAGGCCGCCGATCGTCTTCGACGGCGAGATCCGGCACTGGGTGAGAATCTTGTTCGCCTTGACGCGGCCGTACTTCGGCACCGCCAGGATCATGTCGAAGGCCTTCGCCGACATCACGTAGTCGGGCGGGTCGAGGAGCAACGTCTCGATCTTCGCCTTCCCCGCCTTGAGGTCCCGCTTCAGCTGCGCGCGCTGGGAACGGATCTCATTTGCCCTGCGTAGGGCCCGCATCCGCTGCTCGTGGCTTCGCTCGGGAACAGCGGTGGCGGTGTCGACGGATGGGACCATCGGCGGCGGCGATTATATGCCCGCCGACGCGCGGCGCAAGGGGGGTTCGAAGGTTTCTGGCGAATTCAATTCGACCTCAGGTTGAGGTCGATGCCACGATTTGCGCTCCGAGGTCCTCGAGCGACGCCACGCCGGCGGCCGCAAGTGCCACCTCGAGCTCGTCGCGGACGCGCGCTCCGGCCAGCGGGTCCCGGAAGTTGGCTGTCCCGACCGCCACCGCGGCGGCTCCCGCCGCCAGGAAGTCGAGCGCGTCGGCTCCAGATTCGATCCCGCCCATTCCGATCACGGGAATGGAGACCGCTCCAGCGACCGTGCGCACCTGCTCCAGCGCAACCGGCCGGATCGCCGGGCCCGAGAGTCCGCCCCGGCCCGCTCCGAGCCATGGCTCGAGCCTCCCGGGCGCAAAGGCGGTCGCCTTCAGGGTGTTGACGAGGGAGACGGCGTCCGCTCCCCCCTCCTCCGCCGCCCGAGCGATCGCGGGCGGGTCCGCGACGTTCGGAGTGAGCTTCACGATCAGCGGCTTGGAGGTGATCGGCCGCAGCGTCTGCAGCAGCGACAGCGTCTCCGGCGCCTGCTCGCCGACGATCAGCCCCGATTCCACGTTCGGACACGAGACGTTGAGCTCCAAAGCGCTGACCTCGTCCCGCCGGGCGACCGCCTCGACGAGCCGAGCGAACTCGCCGTGGCTCGTCGCCATGACCGAGACGCACCGCGGCACCGGGAGCTCGGCGAGCTGCGGCAGATCCTGAGCAAGGAAGCCCTCGAGCCCCTTGTTCGGCAGCCCGATCGAGTTGATCATCCCCGCCGGCGTCTCGAAGATCCGCGGCGGCGGATTGCCGGCGCGCGCATCGGGCGTGATCGTCTTCGAAACGAACATCGAGAAGGGAAATTCGTCGAGGAGCGCGTCGCCGAAGGCTCGTCGGGCCACGATCGCATCGAACGTCCCTGACCCGTTGACGACCGGGTGGTCGAGGCGCAGCCCGGCGATCTCCACCGTCATTTCCATCAGTGGCCAGATCCGGCGACCAGCGCGGTCTCGATGTCGGCGGCATTCACGACTGGGCCGTCACTGCACAGGCGCATGTATCCACCCGAGGCGAGGGGAACGGCGCAGCCGAAGCAGGCACCGAATCCGCACGCCATCGGCGTCTCCATCGCGAGCTCCGCGGCGACCCCCCGTTGGGTGGCGAGCGCCCTGACCACCTCGAGCATCGCCGGCGGGCCGCACGCGTACACCACCGCCCTCGCCGCATCGTCGCCCTCGAGCAGGACGGCAAGGAGATCCGTGACGTAGCCGCGATGTCCCGTGTGCCCGTCCTCGCTCGCAAGACGAACCTCGCAGCAGGCGAACAGCTCGTCGACGCCGCCCGAGTGCTCGCGGTCCCGGAAGCCCAGAAGCGTCCGCAGCGGAACGGCCCGCTCGGCGAGCTGGCGGCGCAGGATCGCAAGCGGGGCCAACCCGATTCCCCCGCCGACCAGAATCGCCCCGGTCGCCTCCGGCGCCAGTTCACGCGGCACGGAGAACGGGCGTCCCAACGGTCCGGTCACCCATAGGCCCTCACCGGGCCGCAGGTCCGCCAGTCGCTCGGTCCCAGGGCCGACGGCCTCGACGAGGAAGTCGAGCTTGAGGCCGGCGTCGGTCGCGGTCGCCTCCGCAACCGAGAAGGCCCGTGGCAGGTAGGGCCTACCGGTTCGCTGGCCCCAGCCGTCGGCCGCGGCCAGCATGTAGAACTGGCCGGCGCGGGGCTCGGGCCCGGATTCGTCCAGGGCCGAGAAGACGCGGTACCCGCCGGTCTCGAGGTTCTCGGTGACCTCGCACAGGCGCCTGCCGGGAGGCGCGAGGGCGCGGGCGTCAGACGCTGGCTTGCTGCCGGTCAGATGTGGCATGAAGCTCCTGGAGCGAGCGCGGCTCGGCGGGGTGCTCGCGCTGCGCGAAGATCGCCCGCGCCGCCGCGGAGGCCCCCGTCATCGTCGTCACACAGGGGATGCCGTGGCGAACCGAGGCGGTGCGGATCTCGTACCCATCGCTGCGCGCCCCGCTGCCGGTGGGCGTGTTGATCACGAGGTCCACCTCGCCGTTGCGGATGAAGTCAACGACGTGGGGTGAGCCGTCGCCGATCTTGTTGATCGCGGTCACGGGCACTCCCATGCGCGAGATGGCCTGCGCGGTGCCCCGGGTTGCGATGACCCTGAATCCGAGGTCGTGGAAGCGGGCGGCGAGCTGCGTCGCCGCGGGCTTGTCACGGTCCGTCACCGTGATGAAGACCGTGCCCTCGGTCGGCAGCGAGATCCCGGCTGCCGCCTGCGCCTTGCCGAACGCGGTGGGGAAGTCACCGGCCACCCCCATGACCTCGCCGGTGGACTTCATCTCTGGCCCAAGCACCGAATCGGCTCCGGCGAAGCGCGCGAACGGCAGCACCGCCTCCTTGACGCTCACATGGTCCATTGGCGCCGGTGGAAGGTCCTGGTCGGCCAGCGTCTCGCCGAGCATCAGACGGCAGGCGATCTTGGCGAGCGGAGCACCCGTGGCCTTCGAGACGAACGGGACCGTTCGGGACGCGCGGGGGTTGGCCTCGATCACGTAGAGCGTTCCACCGGCGACCGCGTACTGGATGTTGATCAGCCCGATCACGCCCAGCTCGAGCGCGATCCGCTCGGTGGTCACGCGGATCTCCTCGAGCATCTCCTCGCCCAGGCTCATCGGCGGCAGCACGCACGCGGAGTCGCCCGAATGGACCCCGGCCTCCTCGACGTGCTGCATGATCCCGCCGATTCGCACGTCGGTCCCGTCGGCCAGGGCGTCGACGTCGACCTCGATCGCGTCCTCCAGGAAGCGGTCGAGCAACAAGGGGTGCTCCTGGTCAGCCTTGACGTGCTGCTCGAGATAGGCCGCGAGTCCCTCCGCCGTGTAACAGATCTCCATCGCGCGCCCACCGAGCACGTACGAGGGGCGCACCAGCAGCGGAAAGCCCACCTGTTCGGCGATCATCACCGCCTCGTCGGCCGAGAGCGCCGTCCCGTAAGGCGGATGCGCGATGCCGAGCCGCTGCAGAAGGGCCCCGAACCGGCCTCGGTCCTCCGCCAGGTCGATCGCGTCGACCGCGGTGCCGAGCAGGCGCGCCCCGGCGCGCTCGAGGGAGCTTGCGAGCTTCAGCGGGGTCTGCCCACCGAACTGCACGATCACACCCTCCGGCTTCTCGGACTCGATCACCGCCAGCACGTCCTCCGCGGTAAGCGGCTCGAAGTACAGACGGTCGGAGGTGTCGTAGTCGGTCGACACCGTCTCCGGGTTGCAGTTGACCATGACCGCGTCGCGCCCCGACTCACGGACCGTCATCGCGGCGTGCACGCAGCAGTAGTCGAACTCGATTCCCTGACCGATGCGATTGGGCCCGGAGCCGAGGATCACCACCGACGGCTTGTCGCCACGCCGAACCTCCGATTGCGGCGAATGCTCGTGAGCGGAGTAGTAGTACGGCGTCTCCGCCTCGAACTCGGCGGCGCAGGTGTCCACGGACTTGAATGTGCGCGTCTGCCCGTCGGTCCCGTCGCCCTCGAGCGCGAGGGCCTGGAGCTCGTCGAGGAACCAGGGGTCGATGGACGTGCGCTGGTGGATCTCGGCCGGTTCGACCCCGCGGCGGAATCCGGCGAGGATCAGGTCATAGCGGTCTGCCGCGGGCGTCACGAGACGCTCCAGCAGCTCGCCGGTGTCCTCGGGGACGTGCGGCGCGGAGTCGAGCTCGCGGGAGCGCAGCGCCTTGGCGAATGACTCGCGGAACGTGCGGCCGATCGCCATCGCCTCGCCCACGGACTTCATATGCGTGGAGAGGTTCCCCTCCGCGCCCGGGAACTTCTCGAAGGCGAATCGGGGAATCTTGGTGACGACGTAGTCGATGGTGGGCTCGAACGAAGCCGGCGTCGCCATCGTGATGTCGTTGGGGATCTCCTCCAGCGCGTACCCGACGGCCAGCTTCGCGGCGATCTTCGCGATCGGGAATCCGGTGGCCTTCGACGCCAGCGCGGAGGAGCGCGAAACCCGTGGGTTCATCTCGATGATGGCGATCTCGCCGCTCCGCGGATCGACGGCGAATTGGATGTTGGAGCCCCCGGTCTCGACCCCCACGGCCCGGATCACACGGATCGCCTGGTCGCGAAGCTCCTGGTAGAGGCGGTCGGTGAGCGTCTGCGCAGGCGCGATCGTGACGCTGTCGCCGGTATGGACCCCCATCGGGTCGACGTTCTCGATTGAGCAGATGACGACCACGTTGTCGTTGCGGTCGCGCATGAGCTCGAGCTCGAACTCGCCCCATCCGAGGACCGACTCCTCCACGAGAACCTGGTTGATCGGGCTGGCGGCGAGCCCCTCGGAGACGACCTGGTGGAGCTCGGTGGCGGTTCTTCCCACTCCCCCGCCCTGGCCGCCGAGCGTGTAGGCGGGCCGCACGATCGCCGGCAGGCTGATCTGGCCCTCGGCGAGCCCCCGCTCGACGTCACTGACGCTGCGGACGATCTGCGACCACGGCACGCGAAGACCAGCGGCCTCCATCGTCTCGCGGAAAACCTCCCGGTCCTCGGCGCGGCGGATCGCCTCGTAGTTGGCACCGATCAGCTCGACACCCAGCCGCTCGAGGGTCCCCTCGTCGTGGAGCGCGGAAGCGAGATTGAGCGCGGTCTGGCCGCCCAGCGTTGGCAACAGCGCGTCGGGGCGCTCGCGCTCGATCACGGCGGTGACCGATTCGACCGTCAGCGGCTCCACGTAGGTGCGGTCGGCGAATTCCGGGTCGGTCATGATCGTCGCGGGATTGGAGTTGACGAGCACCACCTCGTAGCCCTCGGACAGCAGCACCTTGCAGGCCTGGGCGCCCGAGTAGTCGAACTCGGCCGCCTGTCCGATGACGATCGGTCCCGAGCCGATGAGAAGGATCTTGTTGATGTCGTCGCGCCTAGGCATGGGCCGGCTCCTTCGCAAGGCGCCGCTCCAGATTGGCGCGCACGCTTGGCCACTCGGAGTCGACGATCGAGTAGTAGGCGGAGTTCCGTCTGCCGACACCGGGGATCAGCATGTGCTGGCGAAAGATGCCCTCGTATGTCGCCGGCAAAGCCTCGAGCGCGGCACGCGAGCGCTCGTTGCGGGCGTCGGTCTTGAACTCGACCCGCATGCAGCCGAGCTCGTCGAACGCATCGGTGAGCATCAGCAGCTTTGCGTCGAGGTTGGCACCCGTCCGCCACGCGGAGGGATGAAGCCAGGTCCAACCGATCTCGAGCCCGTCGTGCTCGGTCCGGATATGCAGGTACGAGGAGCTGCCGATCACCCGGCCCGTCTGCACGGAGCGGGTGATGAAGCACCACTCCCCAGCGGCCCGCGAGGCCTGGAGTCGAGCCTCGAACCAACGCGAGAACGCCTCGTCGCTATCGGGCACATCGCGCCCGAGCCAGGTCCACGTCTCGGCCTCGCGCGATGCCGCCCGCAGGTCGTCGCGGTGCTCGGCTTCGATCGGCTCGAGCCTGACGATCGAACCCTCGAGCGGCCGGCGATCCGGGGGCCACTTCATGCCGCCGCCAGCTCCACGAAGCGGTCGAACAGGTAGCGGGCGTCGTGCGGTCCGGGACCCGCCTCCGGGTGGTACTGGACCGTCGCGCCGGGGACGTCGCGCAGGACAAGGCCCTCCACCGTGCGGTCGTAGAGGTTCAGGTGCGACAGCTCCGCCGCCCCGAACTCCGTCTCCCAGCGCACCGGCTCGTCCCCCTCGATGCGGGTCTCGCCCCCCGGCCCCTGGACCGCGAAGCCGTGGTTTTGCGAGGTGATCTCGATGCGGCCGGTCTGAAGGTCCTTCACCGGATGGTTCGCGCCCCGATGGCCGAACGGCAGCTTGAAGGTCTCCAGGCCGACCGCTCGACACAAGAGCTGGTGGCCGAGGCAGATCCCCACCACGGGCCGCTTGCCGACGACCTCGCGAACGGTGTCCGCGACGTAATCCAGGGCCGCCGGGTCGCCCGGTCCATTTGCGAGGAACACCAGGTCGGGATCGCGCTCCAGCACGTCCTCGGCCCCGGTCGCGCACGGCAAGAGGGTGACCTTGCAGCCGCGCTCACGCAGCTGCCGGATGATGCTGAGCTTGATTCCGGTGTCGATGCCGACGACGTGCGGGCCCGGGCCGCCGAGCTCGATGGGCTCCGTCGGCGTCACGGTCCGCGCCAGGTCCGCCCCGGCCATCGAGGGCTCCGCCTGGACCCGCGCGCGCGCCTCGGGCTCGGCGAGCTCGCCGGAGAAGATGCCGCCGCGCATCGCGCCGCCGTCGCGGATGTGGCGGACCAGCGCCCGGGTGTCGATCCCGTCGATCGCGAGGACGCCGCAATCGCGAAGCCAGTCGACCCAGCCGCCCTCGGCGTCGGCCGCGTGCTCGGCGTTCTTCGCCTCGCGCATGATCACGCCCCGGGCGTGGATGCGATCCGACTCCATCGCGGCTTGGGCGACGCCGTAGTTGCCGATCAGCGGATAGGTGAACGCGATGACCTGCCCGGCGTAGGACGGGTCGGTGACGGCCTCCTGGTAGCCGGTCATGGAAGTGTTGAAGACGACCTCCCCCGTGGTCGCATCCGACTCCGTGGCGCCGCGGAGGACGCCGTCGAACCGCGTGCCGTCCTCCAAGAGGACGTATCCGGGCGGGCCCGAGCCGTTTCTCGGCGCGGCAGGGCTCATGACGGATTGGGTGCGTAGTCGAGGACCACTCTCTGGATCTCCTTGAACTCGTCGGTGCCTGCGCGGCCGACCAGCTCGAACAGCGCCGTCTCGACGTTGGTGATGACCGCGCCGGCCCGGCGGGCCTTCTCGATGCCTACCTCCTTGCTCTCCGGAAAGCGAGAGCCGACGGCGTCGAGCGCCACGTGGACGTCGACGCCCTCGTCGCGGAGGTCCAGGACCGTCTGGTTGACGCACACGTGCGCCTCGATGCCGCACACGAGCGCCTGGTCGCGGCCACCGAGGTCGAAGCCCTCGGCCTCGGGCGCCGAGAAGCAGACCTTCTCGATCGGCTCTACGTCCTCGGGCAGCCGATCCGCGACCTCTGGAACGGTCCTGCCGAGGCCCTTCGGGTACTGCTCCGTGACGACGATCGGGACCCCGACCGCCTCGGCGCCCCTGATCAGGGCCGCGGTGCCACGGGTGATCTCGTCGAAGCTCGGTACGGCCTTCCGGAACGCCTCCTGAACGTCGATCACGACCAGCGCAGCTCGATCGCGATCGAGCTTTCCCGCGCTCACGCGACACCCATCGCGAAGCTTCGCTGCCGATACGTGACCTGGCCCGCCACCACCGTCGCCAGCACGCGGCCGCGCAGGCGGCGTCCGGCGAAGCAGGAGTTGTCCGACTTGCTCTCCCAACCGTCCGCGCCGGCCTCCCACTCGGCGTCGGGATCGAACAGCACCAGGTTCGCCTCGGATCCCGGCGCGAGGCCCGGGAGCTCGAGGTCGAATGCGGCGGCGGCGGCACTCATACGGTCGACGAGTACGCCAAGGTCGAGAATCCCAGGCAGGACGAGCTCAGAATGCAGCGCCGCGAAGGCGGTCTCGAGGCCCGTGACGCCCATCGCGGCCTCCTCGAATGGCACCTCCTTCTCCTCCGCGACGTGCGGCGCGTGGTCCGTCGCCACGCAGTCGATGAGGCCCGAGCGAAGCGCCTCGATCAGCGCCTGGCGATCGTCCTCAGAGCGGAGCGGCGGATTCATCTTGAACCGCGAGTCGAGGCTTCGAACCTCCTCGTCAGTGAGCAGCAGATGATGCGGAGTGGCCTCGCAGGTGATGCGCACACCGGCGTCCTTGGCCGCGGCGACCGCTTGGACCGACTCGCGCGCCGAAAGGTGCTGGACGTGGATGCGGGCGTCCTCGTAGGCGGCGAGCGCCGCGTCGCGCGCGATCATCGTGGACTCGGCGACCGACGGCACCCCGGCGAGTCCCAGGGCGGCGGAGACGATTCCCTCGTGCATCACACCCCCGAGGTGCGGGGCATGGGCGCCAGCCGGCCGCGAGAGATCGTGGTCCTCCTCGTGCAGGGCGATGTTGGCCCCGACGAGGTGCTGGTACTGAAGGGCGCGGCGCATGAGCCGAGCGTTGGAGATGGGCAGGCCGTCGTCGGAGAACCCGGCGGCTCCCGCCTCGCGGAGCTCGGCCATCTCGGTGAGCTCGGCACCCTCCAGGCCGCGGCTGACGGTCGCGAGGAAGCCCGCGGGCACGGACGCCTCGTCAGATGCGCGCTCGCGAAGGGCGAGGATGTCGGCGGCGGAATCCACCGGGGGGCTCGTGTTCGCCATGGCCAGCACGCCGCAATAGCCGCCGGCGGCGGCCGCCCGAGTGCCCGTCTCGATGTCCTCTTCGTCCTCGTCGCCCGGCACCCGCAGATGGACGTGCGGGTCGAAGAAGGCCGGGAAGACCTGCTTGCCGTCGGCCTCGATCACCTCGCCGCGACCGTCGGCGGTCCCGGGCGCCGCGAGCTCCGCGATCTGGCCGCCGGCGATCACCACGTCGTGGTTGCCCTCTATACCCGCACGGGGATCGAGTACGAACGCCCCGCGGATGACGAGATCGCCACCGCCGTTGCCGGCGCCGCGCCAATCGAGTGAGGAGATGCGCCTGGGCGTGTTCACGCCGGTTCCTTGATCGGCGTCGGATCGGTCACGTCGTCCGAGTCGCCGGCATGGTCGCCGGGGCGCGGGCGGCCCCCGGTCAGAAGCTCGTACAGGATCGCCATGCGCACCACGAGGCCGCTCTCCACCTGTTCGGTGATCAGCGAGTTCGGCCCGTCGATGACCTCCCCGGACAGCTCGACCCCGCGGTTGACGGGGCCCGGATGCATCAGGAGCTGCCGTGGGCTTAGGCGCCGCGAGTCGATCTGGTACTTCGCCGCGTACTCGCGGATCGACGGTACGAAGGACTCGCGCATGCGCTCGCGCTGCATGCGGAGGGCATAGACGACATCCGCCTCCTCGAGGCCCTCCAGCCCATAGGTGACGGCGCATCCCAGCGCCTCTTCCAGGCCACGCGGGATCAGCGTCGGCGGCCCGCACACGGTCACCTCGGCACCGAGCTTCCGGAAGGCAAGGATGTTCGAGCGCGCGACGCGGCTGTGCATGACATCGCCGACGATCCAGATCCGCTTGCCCTCCAGCGAGCCGAGGCGGCGGCGAAGCGTGTAGACGTCGAGGAGGGCCTGGGTTGGATGCTCGTGCTTGCCGTCGCCGGCGTTGATCACCGCCGCGTCGCTCCAGCGGGCAACCAGGTCGGCAGCCCCTGCGTGCGGCGAGCGGATGATGATCGCCTCGGGGCCGTAGGCGCCAAGCGTCGCGATCGTGTCCTTTAGCGACTCGCCCTTGTCGACGGAGGATCCGGTGGACTTCACCGAGACCACGTCGGCCGAGAGGCGCTTTGCCGCCAGCTCGAACGAGGAGCTCGTCCGGGTGCTGGACTCGTAGAAGAGGCTCACGATGGTCCGCCCGCGCAGCGTTGGCACTTTCTTGATGTCGCGGCGGCCGACCTCGGCGAAGCCCTCGGCCCGCTCCATGATCCGTTCGATGTCGGCCCGCTCCAGGTCGCCGATCGCCAGCAGGTTCCTCATCGGGCCGCCTCCACCCTGTCGGCGATCATGACCTCGTCGACGCCGTCGGTCTCCTCGAGGCGGACGTACACGCGCTCACTTCGCGCGGTCGGCAGATTCTTCCCCACGTAGTCGGGACGGATCGGAAGCTCGCGATGACCGCGGTCGGCGAGGACCGCGAGCTGCACCTTGTCCGGGCGGCCGTAGTCGAACAACGCGTCGATCGCTGCCCGGACCGTTCGGCCCGTAAAGAGGACGTCGTCGACGAGCACCACGGTGCGGCCGTCGAGGTCAAAATCGAGATGTGAGGAGTGCACGACCGGCTGCGCGCCCGGCTCGCGATCGTTGACGTCGTCGCGGTAAAACGAGATGTCGAGGTCGCCGAATGGCACCTCGGAGCCGGTGAGCTCGCCGACCAGCGCGTGCAGACGGCGGCCGAGGATCGCTCCGCGAGTGTGGATACCCACCAGGGCCACCTGCTCGGCGGCGTTCTTCTCGATGATCTCGTGCGCAATCCGCACGAGGGTGCGGCGCAGATCGTCGCGATCGAGGACGACCTTGTCCGTATCGTTTTGCAACTCGCCCCTTCCTGGCCTCTCCGGACCGGGTTAAAGGAGAAATCTTTTTGCGGCGCTTCGCGCCTGACCTGCTGCTGCGGCGACAAGGTCGCCGCCCACCAGACTCCGACGAGAGTACCAACCGCATCCGATCCCACCGCGCGGAATCCGTTACAAAGGCCCACGATGCGAGTTCCAGAAGGGACACGCGAGGCGATCGCGATCCACCAGGCCTCTGGGCGCCGCTTCGAGGCCGGCGGCGTGATGAGCTTCGTCCGCGACCAGCCGCCATCGGTCGGCACCGGCGAACCCGTGGTGCTCGTCCACGGCGTTCCCTCGAGCTCCTTCCTCTACCGCAAGATGATCCCGGCCCTGGCACAGCAGGGCCTGCGGGCGATCGCATTCGACTTCCCGGGCCTGGGCCTCGCGGATCGCCCCGAGGACTTCGACTACTCGTGGTCGGGGCTCGCACGTTGGATGGGCCAGGCGATCGACGCACTGGGGATCGGCCGATGTCACCTCGTGGTTCACGACATCGGCGGCCCGATCGCGTGCGAGTGGGCGGTGCGAAACCCGGATCGGGTGATCTCGCTGACGGCTCTCAACACGATGCTGGGCGTCGCGGGATTCCGGCGGCCGTGGTCGATGCGCCCGTTCGCGATCCGCGGCATTGGCGAGGCGTGGCTCGCTTCCCTGCGGCCGTTGCCGATGTCCCAGCTCCTCTACCTCCAGGCGATCGCCAACCGCGCGGCCACGCCGCGGCGTGAGGTCTACGCGTACTACTACCTGCTGAAGCGCATCGACGGCGGTCGGGCGTTCCTGCGGATCATGCGCGGGTTCGAGCTGACCGCGGAGAAGCAGCGCTTTCTGTGGGAGGGCCTCGCGGAGCGGCCGTACCCCGCGCGGATCGTCTGGGGAGAGCGGGATCCGGCGCTCGGGCCGGACCAGCTGCGCCTCGTCCAGGAGGCGCTCGAGGTCACCGACCCGATCCTCCTGCCCGCAAAGCACTTCCTCCAGGAGGATCAGGCGATCCCGGTCGCCGGCGCGGTGGCAGACCTGGCCGCGCCGCTCGGCTAGCACTGACGTCATTTGGTCCTGAGTACGCTCGCGCCGTGGTCGTTTTCGGAAAGTGGTCGCTCTGGGCGGTAATCATCCTCGCGACGCTCGGCATCGCGGTCGCAGTCGCAGTCGCAGGGAACATCGTCATCGCAGCGGTGCTCGTCGCGGTCGTCGTCCTCGGCGCCATCTACAACCTGCGCGACAGCACGAAGATCTAGGAGAGCGCGGCCCTACGCGTCGGTGGTGTGCGATTGGACCCGTGCAGGGGATCGGGCGCCGTTTTCGATCAGGGTCGGCTCGCCACGCTCGGGGAATGGGATCTCGACCATGTCGAAGTCGCGAGGCGCCTCGGCGGGCGGAAACGCCTCCCGCGCCTCGGCGAGCACGTCGCGCACGTCGTATCGAGAGGAGATGTGCACCAGCATCAGCAGCTTCACGCCGGCCTCGCGGGCGAGCTCGGCCGCCTGGCGCCCCGTTGAGTGGCCGGTTTCCGCGGCGCGCTCCGTCTCCTCGTCGGCGAAGCTCGCGTCGTGCACCAGGAGCTCGGCCTCATGGGCCGCGACTCGGGTCATCTCGCAGGGGCCGGTGTCGCCGCTGATCACGACCTTGCGGCCGCGCCGCGGCGGACCCATCACCTGTTCGGGCGTGACGACGCCGTCCGCACCCTGGACCTCCTCGCCATCCTGCAGGCGGCTGAAGTTCGGACCCGGCTGAACGCCCAACCGCTTCGCCGCGTCGGGATCGAAGCGTCCCGGCCGCTCGTCTTCGACCAGCGCGTACCCGAGCGCGCGCATGCGGTGCGTGACCGGGAACGAGCGGATCTCGAAGCCCTCGTGGCGAATGGCGTCACCCTCGGCGAGCTCGACCAGTTCGACGTCGTAGCTGAGCTTGCCAAAGATGCGCCCGAGCACCGAGAACAGGTTGCGGAGACCCTGCGGCCCGACGATGCGCAACGGGCGCTGGCGGTCCTGAAGGTCATAGGTCTTCAGCAGCCCCGGGAGCCCGAGGTAATGGTCGGCGTGGTAGTGAGTGAGGTAGATCTCGTCGAGCTGCACCAGGCCGGTCGAGCGCTGCATCTGCCGTTGCGCCCCCTCACCGCAGTCGAACAGGATGCGCTCACCGCCGATGCGCACGAGCAGGCAGGCGGTGGCCCTCCGCGCCGTAGGGACGGAGCCGCCGGTGCCCAGGAAGACGACCGATAGGTCCATGTCAGACACGGTATCCACGGCCCGCGCCACGGTTGGGCGACCCTCTCCAGCCGGACTAGACTGAACCGTTCAGCGCCCGTAGCTCAGTGGATAGAGCGCTCGCCTCCGGAGCGAGAGGCCGCAGGTTCAAATCCTGCCGGGCGCGTCAGGGTTCGGGTCGTACCGGTTCGGATTTCTGGGCAGGGGGCGCTCACCCGGGTAGGCTCGCTGCGCGCGTACGCAGGGAGCGGCGCGATCAACCACGCGGTACGGCCATGGAGGCTGGCCGAGCTCACGGAAGGAGCACTCTTGAGGAAGGGAATCATCATCGCCCTGGCGGCGATCGCCACGCTGGCGTTCGGGGTCAGTTCGGCATCCGCAGCCAAGCATTACTCGACTCACATCCTGGTCGCGGACTTCACCGGGACGAACGAGGACGGCCTGCTCGACGGCGCTCTTGGGACGAACCGCAAGTGCCTCGGCCCTCGGCTGATGCAGGTATCCAAGAAGACCGACTCCGGCTTCAGCTTGGTCGACCAGGACTTCTCGAGCGCCCATGGCGCCTGGGCATTCCGCGGCAACTTCAGTCCATTTCCGGCGCATCTGAAGGTTGAGGTCGCGAAGGCGAAGCTCCGCAATCGCCGAGGTGAGGTCGTAGCCGTGTGCGAGCCGGATGTCGTGAGGTTCGCGCTTCAGCCGGTGGAGTAGCGCCATCGCCCGCCTCGCGCACCGCTGAGGTAATCGTCAACGCTTGGCCGCCGGGCGCCCTGCGAAGGGGTCCCGCGCTCAGGTGTTCTTATGCCGGTCGACCGGCCTACGTACCCGCTGCCGGCGCCCGGGCCTGCGGGTGCTCGCGGTACCACTCGATCGTTCGGCGAATGCCCTCTTTGAGGTCTACCTTCGGCTCCCAGCCGAGCACCTCGCGGATCTTCGTGGGGTCCACGTACTGGCGGTCGATCTCGCCGACCGGATTGCCGGCACCGAGGATCTCGGGCTCGACGTCGGTCCCGGCCAGCCGGGCGATCATCGAGACCACCTCTCCCACCGGATACGGCCGACCTCCGCCGGCGTTGAACGCCTCGCCACGCACCTCGTCGCGGTCCAGCCCGTCCGCGATCGCCAAGTAGGCCGCGGTGGCGTCCTCGACGTAGAGGAAGTCGCGCTGAGGGGAGCCGTCGGAGCGAAGGACCGGCGGGCGTCCGTTCAGCGCCGCGCTGACCGCCTCCGGGATCAGGCGGCTGAAGTTCGTGTCCGCGCCCCCGTAGATGTTCGCGAACCGCGTCACCGCCACCGGCACCCCGTAGGACGGCCAGTAGCTCCGCGCGAGCAGATCGGCGGCCGCCTTGCTGGCCTCATACGGCGCGGTCGGTCGCAGGGAGAAGTCCTCGCGGTACGGAAGCTTCTCGTGGGCGCCGTACGCCTTGTCGGAGGAGGCGACCACCACGCGCCCGACCCCGTTCTCGCGGCACGCCTCGAGCACGATCCACGTGCCGCGAACGTTCGTCTCGAACGTCGCCGCGGGAGATTCGGCAGCGGGCCCCACCAGTGTCTGCGCGGCCAGATGGAAGACGGTGTCGACCTGGTGCTCGGCGAGCGCTCTGCGCAAGAGTTCAGCATCGAGCAGATCGCCCGCGACCTCGGCGACCTCGCCCGCGATCCCGAGCAGGCCGAGCGCCGACTGGCCGCCCTTGCGGGCTCCGCGGTCCAGCGATGCGACGCGGTCCCCGCGCTCCAGCAGCTGCCTGCAGATCCAGGCCCCGACAAAGCCGTGGCCGCCCGTGACGAGTGCGCTAGCGGGCACCTGCGTCTGCCGCCGGACTCCGCTCCCAGACAGCCCACGGCGCGTCCCCGGTCGCCCAAAGATCGTTGAGCGTCACCGCGTCCTTGTAGGTGTCCATGCAGTCCCAGAACCCGGTGTGGCGGAAGGCGTGGAGCTCCTCATCGGCAGCCAGCCGGCGCAGCGGCGCGTTCTCGAGCACGCTGTCCTCCTCGAGGTACTCGAGGAACCCGGGCTCGAACACGAAGAAGCCCCCGTTCACCCAGTGCTCGAGCCGCGGCTTCTCCTCGAAGGCCCGCACCCGGTCGTCATCGTCAAGCTGCGTGACGCCGAATTGCGCGCGCGGCCGCACCACGGTCACGGTGGCGAGCCCCCCATGGCCGCGGTGAAATGCGCCCAACGCGGCGAGATCGATGTCGGCGACTCCATCCGCGTAAGTCACGGAGAAGGCGCCATCGTCCAGGCGGTCTGCGGCAAGGCAGATCCTGCCGCCCGTCGGCGTGTCCAGCCCGGTGTCCAGGCACTCGATCCGGACCGGTTCGGGCCACTCGGTGGCGGCTACGAACTCCTCGATCGCTTCGCCGAGGTAGCCGCTGAGTAGCACGAAGCGCCGGAACCCCTGGGCGGCGTAGACCCGGATCACATGCCAGAGGATCGGCCTGCCGCCGATCTCGACAAGGGCCTTCGGTCTCGCATGGGTCCGCTCCTGGAGTCGCGTTCCCCGTCCCCCGCAGAGAATGGCCACCGTGCCGCCGTCGCTCACCGGCGGCAGCCTAAGGAATCGCGCGCGGAGGAGGCGTCAGCCGCCGGCGACGGCGGGCAGGATCGTCACCTCGTCGCCGTCGGAGAGCTCGGTTTCCAGGCCGTCCCGGAAGCGGATGTCCTCACCCGACACGTAGACATTCACGAAGCGACGCAGACCGCCGTCCTCGGTGATCCGCTCGCGCAGGTCGTCGTGCTCGTCGAAGACCGCGTCGAGCGCCTCGCCGACGGTGGAGCCCTCGACCTCGACCTCGCCCTCGCCATCGGTGACGGCCCGGAGCTGCGCTGGGATCTTCACGGTGACCGCCATCGGGTCCGGCACTTTAGCTCGCGGCCGCCATTGGCTCCAGCTCGGCCTCGAAGTCCTCGAGGGTCGGCTCGATCTCGTACATCTCGAACCCCTCGCGGGTGGCATCGAGCGTCTTCAGGCCCTCGCCCGTGATGTACGCCACCACGCGCTCGGCCGAGTCAATGTCACCGCGCCTAGCGAGCTTCGCGAGGGTCGCGATCGTCACCCCCCCGGCCGTCTCGGTAAAGATCCCAGTCGTCTCCGCAAGCAGGCGGATGCCGTCTCGGATCTCGTCGTCGGTCACGGAGTCGATGGCCCCGCCCGTACCGCGCGCAAGGTCCAGCGCGTAAGGGCCGTCGGCGGGATCGCCGATGGCCAGGCTCTTGGCGATCGTCTCGGGACGCTGGGGCACGCAGAAGTCGCGACCCTCGGCGAACGCGGTGGCCACGGGACTACAGCCCTGCGGCTGGGCGCCGTTGAATGCGGGCAGCTCGCCCTGGACGAGGCCGAGATCGATCCACTCGGAGAATCCGCGACCGAGCTTCGTGAACAGGGACCCGGAAGCGATCGGGCCGACGATGCGGTCGGGAAGCGACCAGCCGAGCTGCTCGACAGTCTCGAAGGCGAGCGTCTTCGAGCCCTGCGAGTAGTAGGGACGCAGGTTGACGTTCACGAACGCCCACGGCCGGGTCTCGCAGAGCTGCGTGCAGAGGCGGTTGACGTCGTCGTAGTTGCCCTTCACGCCCACCAGGCGGGTTCCGTAGACGCCCGTGGCCAGAAGCTTCTGCTCCTCGAGATCACGAGGGACGAACACGTAGGAGTCCAGCCCTGCGGCTGCAGCGTGGGCGGCGACGGCATTCGCGAGGTTGCCCGTGGACGCGCAAGCGACCGTCTTGAAGCCGAGCTCGCGCGCCTTCGCGAGCGCGACGGCGACCACACGGTCCTTGAAGGAGTGCGTCGGATTTGCCGCGTCGTTCTTGATCCATACCTCGCCCAGGCCGAGCCGTTCGGCGAGCCGCTCCGCGCGGATCAGCGGCGTCAAACCAGGCTCGAGTGGATCGCGTGGTCGCTCGGCGAATGGTAGGAAGTCCGCGTAGCGCCAGATTCCGCGCGATCCGGCCTGGATCTTTCGCCGCGCCTCGGCCGGGTCGAGGTCGCTGAAGTCGTAGGCGACGTCGAGTGGGCCAAAACACTGCTCGCAGACGTACCGCGCCTCCAATGGGTAGGTCGCGTCGCACTCCTTGCAAACCAGGGCCTCAGGAGCCATCCGCTTCTAGCCTCGCTTTCGTCATGTCGGAGTCACCAAATAAACGAACCTCTGCCGGGCTATGAGCAGAGGTCCTGATGGAAACTCCGCTCACATCTCCCAGGATTTCCACCTGCTGGAATTGGCACCTTCCCCTCGCGGGGGGGTTGCCGGGGTTTCATCGGGCCAGTCCCTCCACCCCTCTGGATGTGGCAGCTATGTGGCCGCGGAATATACAGATTGTGTGATGAGGGGCTTTAGCCCCGAAACTGGCCGGTGTCGTTACTGGTTCCGTCCCTGAGGGGCTTTAGCCCCGAAACTGGCTGGTGCCTTACTGGTTCTGACGCCCGCGCCCTTGCAGCCCGTGCGTGACGAGCGGGTACTCTTCGACTCGCAGGCAACATGGACGAGCGACCGAGCGAGATGGTGACCGATGCCGAACCTCCCGAAGCCGAGGCTGCGCAGAGCAGGCCGCGCCGGTCAGCTCGTGGCACCGTCGCCTGAGTCCGCCGAGCGCAAGCCGAACGTCGAGACGATCACCGCAGAGGGCCTGCGCTGGGTCATCATCGAGCGCCCCTCTCCGCTCGAGTGCGCGTGGCTCGAGGAGCAGTTTGGGTTCCACGCCCTGGACCTCGAGGACGTGCTGTCGCGCAACCAGCGCCCGAAGATCGACGAGTATCCGGAGTACCTCTTCATCGTGCTGCACTTCCCGGTCTTCGACCGCAACGTCGGACGCCTGAACGCGGGTGAGCTCGACATCTTCGTCGGACCGGACTACCTGGTCACGATTCCCAACCAGCCGCTCCAGCCCGTCGCGTATCTGTTCGAGCGCTGCCGCTCCAAAGAGGAGCTGCGCGACCAGTTGTTCTCGAAGGGCTCCGGTTTCCTGCTCTACCGGATCATCGACGACAGCTTCGACTACTGCTTTCCGATGCTCCGGAAGATCGGAAACAAGCTAGATGCTCTCGAGGAGGAGATCTTCTCCGGCCGCTCCGAGGAGGTCGTGCGCGACATCTTCAACGTCAAGCAGGAGATCATCAACTTCCGCAAGATCATCCGTCCGCAGCGCCCGGTGCTGCGCGATCTGGAGCGCACGAAGCAACGGTTCCTGGCCGCTCGTGAAGGTGACGACCTGGAGATCTACTTCGACGACATCGTCGACGCCCACGAGCGGATCTGGGACATGCTCGAGAACGACAAGGAGGTCGTCCAGGGACTCGAGGAGACCAACGAATCTGTCATCTCGCATCGCGTGAACGACATCCTTCGAGTCCTGACCGTGATCAGCGTGATCCTGCTCCCTCTCACGCTGCTGGCGAGCATCTTCGGCATGAACGTCCGCGTGCCCGGCCAGGGGACGATCGGCGCCTTCTGGATCGTCCTGGGCGCGATGGTCCTGATGCTGGTCTCACTGCTGGCGGTGTTCCGCCGGCGCGGCTGGCTGTAGGCGCGCCTAGTTCAGGATCCGGCATCGGATCCCTGCCGCAGCGGTGTGGATGGCCCGCGCCGCAGCTGCCAGAACTCGGCGTGGAGGCGCTTCGCGGCTTCCCGAAAGCGTGGCGTGTAGCGATCCGGAAGCGTTCGCGGGACCGGGATCAGCAGCGACCGGCCGAGGAGCGCCTCGCGATCGTCGGCTTCGATCTCCTGGCGACAGTCGTCGCAGGCCTTGCGGGTCCCGCCCTCGACCGGATAGGCCCACCGTGGCCGGAGACTGCCGCAGAAGTCGCATCGCACGAACGCATGTTCCCATGCGAGTCAACCCCCGGTTTCGTTTCGACGGATACTGCGCGTGATGTCTCAGGAGAACACCGAGACCGTGGGCCGGATCTACGAGCATCTCAATCGCGGCGATGTCGAAGAAGTGGTCGAGCTCTGCGAGGACGACTTCCTGATGGATATGACGGAGCGTGTCTTCAACCCGGACACCTACCGAGGCCACGATGGCATCCGGCGCTTCTACGAAGGAGTGGAAGACGCCTGGGAGAGCTACCACTGGACTGTCGAGGAGACGCGTGTCGCGGGAGATCAAGTAGTGGCGATGCTTCACTGCGAGGCACGCAGCCGCGAGGGCGGACCGGGCGTCGATTGGCGCGTCGCCTGGGTTTGGGAGCTGAGAGGAGGCAGAGCGGTTTCCACCCGGTTCTACCGCGACCCGGAGAAGGCGCTTGAAGCCGCCGGGCTGCGGAATTCCTGAGCGCGCGTGATTCCCGTGCCTGTACCGCGATAGCGGGTTTGACCTTTGGAGTCCGTGCGCTCCTGAATCGACGCTAGGCCGGCCCGATCACCGAGCAGATGGCCGGTCGTGTGAATCGTCCAAGGAGCGGATCGAAGTTGGGACCAAAAACAGGAGCGGCCCGCCCCGAAAGGCGAGCCGCTCCTTATTGACTTAGCCAGTTGATCTTGACCGAGACGCCTCTTTCTCTCTAGACCGAGACGCCTCTTTCTCTACTAGCACGTTGGGCTATCCGAACCCGAATGCATTGTCGGTGCGCCAGGTCTGATCGCGGTATGAGAACCGTCTGAGTGGAGGTGGTCAAACCCTCGGCGCTAGCGCATCCACCAGCAATTCACTACGCCGGCCCGATCACCGAGCAGGTACACCCGGGGTGCCCGGGCGGTACCGGATCCCCGCCGATGATGGCCTCCTCGGAGAACAGCGAGTTGCACAAGTCACATTCGCCGATGTCGATCGCCACCTTCCCGCCCGTCCCGACCGCGTCGGTGACGCCCCTTGAGGACGACGTGCGGCCGATCGTCTCGGTGTTCATGGTCGCGTAGGCACGAAGCGGCCACTTGGTCCCGTCCTTCGCCTCGTGGGCCACGACGGCGGCCCCCGCCATCTCCTCGACGTTGTCCGTGACCTTCGAGAATGACTCTCTGACGTTGGCGGCGGCCGTCTGAGCGCCTCGGTCGAGCTTCTTCGCAAGTGAGCCCGCCAGGCCCTGAACAGCCCGGACATCACCTCCTCTCCCGAGGACCCGGCGGTAAGCGTTCAGGTAAGCGGTGTGCACGGGATCCCCGTGCATCCAGCCACCGTGGCGTGATCAGGACCGCCATAGCCTCCCGCGGAGCTCCCGTCGGTCACCTTCGGGAGCCTGGGCGATGAGGGCCCTGATCCGACAGCTCCCGTTCGCCTTCCGGTGGATCAGGCATTAGCCCTCAGACCCGGCCCGCCGCGGGTGAGGAAACACGAGAGCTAAGCCTCTGGGCGAAGGCCCATGTTTCCGCTTGAACGATGGGGGAACCTTTCCCACTGGGTGGCCGAGCCTCGGCCGAGACCTGTCGGCCGGCCGATGCGGAGCGACTGCGGAACGGCTGCCCCTTTTCAACCTAGGAAGCCTTGACCAGACCGCCGCCCTTCAGGAGCTCTTTGGCTTCCGCCTCGGTGAGCTCGAACTCCGCGCCGTTGGCTCTTGCCCCGGACCTGGGTGCAAACCGTTGACGCCCTCGATTCGGGCAGAAGTGTCGCTTTCACGCGAAAGCAGAAGTGCGCCACCTTAGCCCCGGTTAGAACCCCCGGGTCCGAGCATGCCCCCTCCTCAAGACTGCCGCCTTAGCCCCTCCGCCTGGGGCCCCCGTCGTGCTCCTCGATTTGCGACGGGCCGGGCTTGAGCCCGACGGCTGAGCCCGGGCTCACTATCACCGCGAGGAACGGGTAGCAGCCTGAATAAGGGGCGCTCGGCAATGGAATCCGAGCACCAAGAAAGCGAGGAGACGACAGATGTCAACCATCGCGATCATCGCAATCGTCGTCGGCGTACTGATCCTGCTTGCCTTGATCTGGTTCGCCACCCGCGGCAGTAGTACCGCCAAGCGCAAGCGCGCCGAGAAGGAGCATCGAAAGGCGGAACTCAGCCACGCGGCCAAACGCGAGCGCTCGGAGGCGGAGGCGCACCGAGCTCAAGCTCGCGCGAGCCACGCCGAGGAGGAGCGCAAGGCGCACGAGCATGAACGCCGAGCGGCCGAGCTCGAGCGCGAGCGAGGCGGGAAGGCTAGGCGCGGGTAAACCCCCAGGGCGAACCAAGCTCCGAAGCGATACAAGGCCTCACCGGGGCTAGCTCCCGTTCCTCACCACTTTTGCTTTGCGCGAAAAGCAGTATTCCTGCTTTCACGCGAAAGCGACTGCCGTCCACTTTCGGCTCAGGCGCTAAAGCAACCGCCGCTACGACCGAAGCACGAGGTGCAGGGCAAATGACGACCTCGTGATGAGGAGATAGGAGGCACCTGTTCATGAAGCGCTTGACGCTGATCGGCTTGCTGGCGCTCGCCGTCGCAATGCTGTTGGCTTTGCCAGGCTCGGCGCTCGCGAAGGGCGGGCACGGTGGAGACCATCCCAACCGTGGCAATCACTGCGGGCGCGGGCATGCAAAGCACACGACGAAGGTTGGCAAGGCATGCCAGAAGTTGACGCGCAACGGCAGTGCCAACAGCCAGGGGAACCCGGCTGATGATCCGCAGGGCGGAGACAACGACGACCAAGCCGGCGATGACGATCAGGCCGGAGACGACGACGACCAGGCCGACGATGACGATCAAGATCAGGGCGGAGACGACGACGACCAGGCCGACGATGACGATCAAGGCGACTTGGACGACGATCAAGGCGACGACGACGGCGGCTCAGACGACGACTGACGACGCTTAGGTCAGCTGCGCTCGGGGCGCAGCCCTCGGAACGACCTCCGGGGCCTGCTTCCGCATCTTGCGGGAGTGGGCTCCGGTCGTTTTCGGCGGGAGTGGACCCGCCACCGCTCGCTCGCGCCGTGGCTGCCGGACATTGTCGCTTCTGCTTTGTGCGAAAAGCAGCACTCTCGATTCACCCGGAGCGACTTGGCTACGGCCTCAGAACAGGATCCACAGCACGATCACGACGATGATGATCAGCACGATGATCCCCGGGATCACGATCGTGGCGCCTGTGGGCAGCATCAGTGACGCAAGCGTTGCCATCTCTCCTCCTTCCGTGGGTTCGCTGCGCCGCCCGATACCCGGTCCGAGAGCGGCGACACAAGGATCTCCCGTTCGGCTGATGGCCAACCTGCCAATTGGACGCACTGCTGCACGTCCTGTCGGCCATCGACGCTCCTGCTTTGCGCGAAAAGCAGAACTCTTCACGCACGCAGGCTGGATCTACCAGCAGATCTGGGAGCATCGAAAGCATGCCTGCGTCCACGCTGGAGGAGATCCTCGAACGCACGACCGGCTACTTCGAAAGTGTCCTCTGGGAGTCGAACCTCACTGGCAGCATCCGCTCGCGCCTCTTGGGAGCCGGAATTGAGGAGTCGACCCTGCGCTCCTTCAGGGTCGGGTATGCGCCGGCCGATACTCGTGAGCTACTCGCCCGCTTGGCCGAATGGGACTACTCGTCCGCCGATCTGCTCGCTGCCGGGATCGCGAGCCGCTCGGATCGAAGCCATCTGCATGTCAGGTTCCACGCGCGGATCATGTTTCCGATCAGCGACACGGAAGAGCGCGTAATTGGCTTCGCTGGACTCG
>JBJMKM010000003.1:0-24309 GCA_045805825.1 Solirubrobacterales bacterium | reverse complement strand
CCTCCAGGTCGATCCCGGTGAGCGCGGGCTCGGCGCCGTCATAGCGCAACGTCACCCGCTGCAGAGAGACCTGTCCCCGGCCCTCCGGCAGGGACGGCGCGTCGGGCGGGCTCACCACCGACGGCTCGCGGTCGAGGATCTCGAACATCCGGTTGCCGGAGGCGACGGCGCGCTGGGCCATGCTCAGCGACATGCCCAGCCACCGCACCGGTCCGGACAGCAACACGACGTAGACGTAAAAGGCGGTCAAGTGGCCGACGTTCGCATGGCCGTGGATGACCTGGAGGCCGCCGACCAGGAGCACGGCCGCCAGGCCGATGTTCGGCAGAAATCCCATCAGCGGCGTGTAGAAAGACTGCAACCGGGTCGAGACCATGCTCTGCTCGAAGACTCGGTTCGCGGAATGCCGGAACCGGCCGATCATGTGCCGCTCTCTTGCGAACGCCTTGACGATGCGGATCCCCGAGATGCTCTCCTCGGCGCTCGTCGTCAGCTCGCCCACCCTCTGCTGGACCTCCTGCTCCGCCGGCCGGTTACGGCGGCTGTAGCGAGTCGCGGTCGCAACCAGGAACGGCACCGGGGCAAGAGCGAGCAGGGCCAGCAGCGGATCGAGAACGAACATCGCGACTGCCGCGAACAGGATCGTCAGCGCGCTCTGGCTCACCCAGATCAGCCCGTAGCCGAGGAAGAACCGGATCGACTGCAGATCGATCGTCGCCCGCGACATGAGCTGGCCCGTCTGCTGGGAGTCGAAGAACCCGAGCTCCAGCGACTGCAGGTGCCGGTACATCCGCTCGCGCAGGTCGAACTCGACGTTCACGGACACCTTCCCGGCGATCAGTCGTCGCACGACCGTGAGGCCCAGCCGCAGGAATCCGGCCCCGACGATGGCGAGCACGAGCGGGAGGACCGCGCTGCGGTCGGTGTCGGGAGGATCGATCGCATTCACCGTCTGCCCGACAAGCCACGGAATGAGCACCGTGACGCCCATCGCAAGCCAGGCGAACACGAGCGAGGCGATTACGGAGCGGCGATACGGGCGCAGGAAACCGAGTAGCCGCCGGAAGGTGATCACGGACATCGACTATACAAAGTGAAGTAATCGCCGATAGCGGCGATACTTGCCGGGTGCCACGCCCGCCTGCCGGTCTTTGCGACTCCTGCGCTCACCAGCGGATCGTCAAGAACACGCGCGGATCCGTGTTCTCACTCTGCGAGCGCTCCCGGACAGACGCGTCGTTCCCGCGCTACCCCCGCCTCCCGGTCAAGCGCTGCCGCGGCTACGAAGAGCGGAAGGCCCAGGCCGGCGAGCCCTGATTCAGGCTTCAACGGGTGAGGGAGTCCCCGCGGCGCTGAGGGCTCCCGCGCTCGCGGCGACGACCAACCCGATCGCTACCACCTCGCTGGCGCTCAAGTCCTGGCCCAGCGCAACCAGCCCAACGAGCGCCGCGACCGCCGGCTCCATGCTCATCAACACCCCGAACGTCCCCTTCGGCAACCGCCGAAGGGCCTCGAGCTCGAGCGAGTAGGGGATAGCCGAGCTCAGCAGCGCTACCGCGAGCCCCGACGCAAGCAATGAAGGGTCCCCGAGATCGCTGCCGCCCGCGATGATCCCGCTCGGCAGCAGCACCAGCGTCGCGACCACCATCGCAAGCGTCAATCCCTGTCCGCCGCTGAAAGCCTGGCCCACGCGCGCCGCCAGCACGATGTAGGTCGCCCAGAAGACGCCGGCCAGCAGGGCGAGCAGCGCCCCCGTGACGTCAAGCGACCCATGGATGCCCGGCGAGAGCAGAATGATCCCGGCGGCGGCGAGCCCGACCCAGATCAGATCGGCGGCGCGCCGCGAGCCGGCGACCGCCACCGCGAACGGCCCGGTGAACTCGAGCGTCACCGCGATCCCGAGCGGGATGCGGTCGAGGGCAGCGTAGAAACTGAGATTCATCCCTGCGAGCGCCAGCCCGAAGAGCACTGCATCGCGTACGGCGACGGGGTCCTTGCCCCGGATCTGCGGGCGCCACAGCAGGAGCAGGGCGAGCGCGGCAAAGCCCGTCCGCAGGAGCACGGTGCCCGCCGGCCCGAGGTCGTCGAACAGCGTCGTCGCGACCGCCGCGCCGAGCTGAACGGACGCGACGGCCCCCATGACGAGGCTCATCGCCGTCAATCGCTCCGAGCGGGTCAAGCCGCCGAGACTAGCGACGGTTCCCGGGTTTGAACCGCGGCGCGAAGAACTACGCGCTCGCGCCCACGTGTCGCAGGAGGTCGGCCAGCAGCTGCTCGTACTGGATCAGGCTGCGTGTGCCCAGGAACTCCGCCTCGACTCGCCCGCGCGCCGCCTCACCGAGCCGCCGCGCGTAATCGCGATCGTCGAGCAGCTGTCGCAGGTCATCACCCATCGCCGCGAGGTCGTGCGGATCGTCGAGCAGGATTCCGCTCTCGCCGTCGACGATTTGGTCCTGGATGCCGCCCGCGCGGGTGGCGACCACGGGCCGCGCTTTCCACATCGCCTCGGCCACCGTAAGCCCGAACCCCTCCGCGAGACTCTTCTGGACGACGATCTCCGAGCGCCGCTGGATCGCGTTGACGATCGCGGCGTTCTCCTGGATGTCGTCCATCGGGAGGGTCGCCATGTGGACCTTCCGCCGGACCGCCGGCTCGAGCTCGGTCCGATAGGCGTCGACCTCCGCCAGCACTTCGGCCCCCTCGGGGTCGTCCGACACCGCGGCGACCGAGGGACCCGCGAGCAACATGTGCGCGTCCGTGTCGGCGACCTCCTCAGCGAAGCAGCGCAGCACGCCGATCGGGTCCTTCAGGCGATCCCATCGCGACACCTGCGTCACGAGCGGTGCGTCATCGGGAACCGGCTGGTCCTGGAACATATCGGCGGCTCGGTCGACACGCCCCGGCGTCCCGTCCTCGCGCATGAACGTGGCCTGCGTTGGATCCCCGTCCGCGCGAACTCCCGCGACGCCCAGAATCGCGCGGACTTCCTCCGAGCCCAGATCCTGGTTCTTGGGCGAGAACGCGTCGACGGACGGCGCGACGATCCAGACCTTGTCGCTGTCGAGCCCCTCCCAGACGAACTCCTTGCGAGAGAAGACGTACGCGTGGGCGTTCTGCACATACCCCCGGAGGAAGTTCCACGCGTCCCGCGCGAGGTCGTTCGGGAGGTCGAGTCCCACGTGGCAGCGCCACACCACCGTGGCGCCGGCCGCGCGGACGGGATCGACCAGTCCGGCGGTCTGCGGATCGTGCAGGAAGACGATGTCCGCGGGCGCCACCATGTCGGCGAGCTCCTCGGCGTTGTCGCGCAACGTGTCCTCGTAGATCCGGTGCTCGGCGTCGCCCAGTGGGCCGCCATCGCCCTGCGAGCCGTGGAGACGGTTGTGGATCCGCTTCGTGACCTGGAAGAACTGCGGATTGCCGCCGACCACCACCCAGCGCGTGTCCACCCCGGCACCGCGTGCGTACGCCAGTAGCGACTGGAGGAGCTCGGCGACCCCGCCGCCTCGTGCCGTCGAGTTCACATGCCAGATCGCCCGGCCGGCGAACAGCTCCTGACTCTGTGCGATGACCTCCTCGAGCTCCGCGTATCGCTCGCCGAGCAGCTCACGGAACCGCTCGGGCGGCAGAGGCGCGACCGGAACGTTGGTCAATGACATCGCTCGCTCACCTGAACGCTCGGGTGCTCCGAGCCTACCGCCAGCGAGGCGTCCGGCCGCCGCCTAAGCTCCGCAGCATGGGCGAACAGCTTCTGATCGTCGATGCGCCGTCGCTTCTGTACCGCGCGTTCTATGCCCTGCCGAAGACGATCACCGACGGCGACGGCAAGTCCGTCAATGCCCTGCTTGGGACGACGAACCTTCTGCTTCGCGAGATCGAGGAGCATCGGCCACGGGCGGTTGTCCTCTGCTTCGGCCCGGATGCCGCTCACTACCGGGTCGAGCTCTATGAGCCGTACCACGCCGAGCGGCCGCCGGTGCCCGACGAGCTCGCGCCGCAGTTCGCCGACGCGCAGGCTTTCTTCGACGCCTTCGGCTGGACCTCGGTGATCAGCGACGACCTGGAGGCCGACGACGTCATGGGCTCGCTGGCCAAGGCCGAGGAGAAGGCGGGCGGTGAGGCGCTGCTCATGACCGGCGACCGCGACCTCTTCCAGTGCGTCACCGGCAAGGTGAAGGTGCTCTACGTCAGCACGGGGGTCAGCGGCGGCCAGCTCGTGGACGCCGCCGAGGTCAAGAAGCGCTACGGCATTCCGCCGGAGCTGGTCCCGGACTTCATCGCGCTGCGAGGCGATCCGTCCGATGGCATCCCCGGGGCCAAGGGTGTGGGGGAGAAGACCGCCGCCGATCTGCTGCGCCGCCGCGGCTCGTTGGAGGCCGCGATCGAGAACGCCGTGCGCGAGCGCCCTCCGCGGCTGTCGGGCGCGCTGCTGCACAGCGCGGACGAGCTGCGGATGTTCAAGGACCTCGCCACCCTGAGGACGGCAAAGGTCAAGCGCCCGCGGGACAAGGCGACGGACTACGCAGGTGGCGCCACGGCGGCCCGCGAGCGCGGCATGAACCGACTCGCCGAGCGCCTCGAGAAGGCCGCGGGCGGATAGGCTCGGACCGTGGCCGAAGAGTCCGACAACCCGATCGACCAGGGGTTCAAGGAGGGCGACCCGGTGTGGGTCGAGGACGGGGAGGGTCGACGCCACCCCGGCGTCTTCGTCGGCGACAACGAGGCGAGCGGTTGGTTCGGCGGAGGCCCGAGCGCCTATGTGGCCCACCCCGAGGGCCACCAGGCGGAGGTCGTCTCCGTATTTCGCATCACGCGGCGCGAGGAGTAGCCGCTCAGGCGGACTGGGCCGCGATGGCCGGCGCACAGGAGGCGAACTCGTAGCTTCCCGGCATGTCTCGGCGCAGCAGGCCGAAGGCGATCCCGCCGACGATCAGCGGCAACCAGAAGAGGATCACCTGATATGCCAGCACGGCCGCAGCCGTTCCCGCGGCAGGCGCTCCGTAAACCACCAGCGTCCCGATCAGCCCGCCCGTGATTCCTCCTATCCCGCCCGGGATCGGTAGCAGGCCGCCGAGCTGGCCAATTAGGTAGCCCATGAGGATCACCGTGATGGGAAGCGAGATGCCGAACGCGTGGAAGGCTGCCCAGAGAACCGCGTTGTCGAACAACCAGTAGCCCACCGAGCCCACCAGCACTCGCCAGTCGCCCGAGCCCAGGATCTGCGTCGCCTCGGAGATGCCGTCGATAACCGCCCGGCGCGTGGCCTGAGCCGCTCGCCGCGGCTTAGACGCGTCCGCCTGCGGATCCTCTCCGCGTCCAAGCCGAGGAAGTGCGGCCACTGTGCCGATCGCAAGGGCGGCCAGGGCCGCCGGCACCAGGGTCAGCGCCGGTGAGAAGTGCGGCCCCACGCCCAGCGCCATCACGACTCCGAGGACCGCGACCGCGATGAAGTTGACGCCGCTCTTGATCAGGAAGAACGCCACCGAGCGGCGGGCGATGCGCTGTCCGCCCATCCCGCCGCGGTGAAGCACCCACGCTCCCAGCGCCAGTCCACTCGCGCCGCTGGCCGGAACCAGCGAACCCATCGCGAGCTCAGACCCTCCGATCTGCCAGCTGCGCCGCCACCCGAGGCCGGTGCAGAAAATCGGTCCGAACATCACGATGTACGAGCCAAAGGAAAGCCCTTCCAGCACCGCCGCCAGAGCTAGCCACGCCGGGTCTGCCCCCTCGAGCTTGTCGCGAACCGCACCGAGTCCGGGCGTGAGCAGGACGATCAGGAGGAGTACGGCGAGCGCGGCGAACGCCTGGAGCCCGCGCTTGCGAATCGACCGAGCCTGAAACTCGCGCGGCAGCTCAGCCGGCGACGGCTCGACGATCCTGTACTGGGGCTGCGGCTGGGTCGCCACCCGATGAGTTTGCCCGACTCGTGCGGTCTTATCTTGCAGGGCAGGCGAACAGAGGAGGACCAGGTGGCTTCAAAGGACCGTCTTCAGCTGGCACGCGACTCATACGGCGCCTACGAATCAGGTGACCGCAGCGCCATCGAGGAGCTCCTCGCGGACGACTTCACCTTCTACAGCCCACCGGATCCAGGGATCGACCGCGAGCAGTACTTCGAGCGCTGCTGGCCGAACGCGGGTACGACGGAGCGGTTCGACTACGTCCGCCTGATCGAATCAGGCGACGAGGTCGTCGTCACCTACGAGCTGACGAAGACCGACGGCCACCGCTTTCGGAATACCGAGGTCCTCACCTTCACAGGTGACAAGCTCGCGAAGGCCGAGGTGTACTTCGGCTGGGATGTCGACTGACGCCTACTTGCTGGTCAGGCGAAAGAGGCCATCGCCGCTCTCGTTGTCCCGCACCTTGTCGAGCTCGCCAGCCTGGCGGGCCTTGTGGAAGGGGTGCTTGAGGTCCGTCTTCTCCACTCCCAGCTTCTGGGCGAGGTCCTGGCGTGTGAACTCGTCCTTGCCGAGCTCCTTCGCTGCTTCAACTACCTGGTCCGGTGTGACTGTCTTAGGCATAACCGTCCTTTCGTATTCGTCGCTGGTCGTCACGAAAACAACGTTTCTCGAGCGTGACTGTCTCGGTGTCGTCTTTCCTCGTCCCCTCGGCGAAACACTTGCTCGAAGGGTGGAGGGAGACGAAACAACTCCCAGCGAACTCCCTTAAGGGTAGCCGACCGCCCGCGGGCGTCGTTACCGTGGGATCCGTGCGGATCGCCACCTGGAACGTCAACTCGGTCAAGCAGCGCGTACCGCGGCTGTTGCCCTGGCTGGACGAGCGCCAGCCGGACGTGGCCTGCCTGCAGGAGACCAAGCTGGCGGACGATGCCTTCCTCGACCTCCTGGGCGACGAGCTTCGCGAACGCGGGTATGCCGTAGCAGTGCACGGTGAGGCGACCTGGAACGGAGTCGCCATCCTGTCGCGGGTTGGGCTTGATGACGTGGAGGCGGGACTCGCCGGGGCGCCGGGCTTTCCGCATCCGGAATCGCGAGCGGTCGCTGCCACGTGCGCGGGAATCCGGGTGCATTCGGTATACGTGCCCAACGGGCGGGTGCCGGACTCGGAGCACTACCAGTACAAGCTCGCCTGGCTGGCCTCGCTGCGGGAGGTGATCGCCGCGGGTCCGGAGGCGACGGTCGTCTGCGGCGACATGAACATCGCGCCGGCCGACGACGACGTGTTCGACCCCGAGGCCTATCTCGGCCAGACCCACGTGACCAAGCCCGAGCGCGCGGCCCTGTCGGAGCTTCAGAAGCTGGGCCTGCGCGACGTGGTGCGCGACCGCTGGCCGAAGGAGCGCGTATTCACCTACTGGGACTACCGGGCGGGGATGTTCCATCAGGACCTCGGGATGCGAATCGACCTGGTGCTCGCGAGCCAGCCGGTCGCCGACCGTGTCCGGTCCGCGTGGGTGGACCGGCAGGCCCGCAAGGGAAGCGGCCCCAGCGATCACGCGCCGGTGATCGTCGATCTCGACGAGGCGCCCGACGGCGACATCGGGCCGGTCGTGCCGCCGCCCTCGCGCCCCGTGACCAAGCGCGGCGCGAAGAAGCTGCCGCAGGCGCCCTAGTCAGTCCTTCTTGCGGTCCCGATCGCGGGAGGGCTGCACGCGCTTCGGCTCTCCCGGCATCTTCGGATAGTCGGGCGGGTAGGGCATGTCGCCCTCCTCATCTCGTTCGTACATGTCCAGCAGAGGCTCGAGGGAATGGGCGGTTTCGTCGATCGCGTTGTGGCGATCTCCCACCTCGGCAAAGCGCGCGGGCATGGTCTCGACCGTGAAGTCCTCGGGTGTGACCTCGGGAAGCTCGTCCCAGGTGACGGGTGCGGAGACCGGCGCGCCCGGCTTCGGCCGGACGCTGTAGCCCGAAGCAATCGTGCGGTCGCGGGCGTTCTGGTTGTAGTCGACGAAGATGCACTCGCCACGTTCCTCCTTCCACCATTTGGTCGTCACCTGGCCGGGTAGGCGCCGCTCGAGCTCACGCCCGAAGGCGATCGCGGCATGCCGAACGTCCGTGAACGTCCAGCGGCGCTCGATCCGGACGTAGATGTGGACTCCCCGGCCTCCCGAGGTCTTGGGGAATCCGGTGTAGCCAAGCTCGTCCAGCAGGGCGCGTGCCTCGGCGGCGACGCGCACGGCGTCGTCGAAGTCCGTGCCCGGCTGCGGGTCCAGGTCCAGGCGCAACTCGTCCGGATGGTCGACGTCATCGCTGCGAACCGGCCACGGATGGAACGTGATCGTGCCCATCTGGGCCGCCCAGCCGACGACTGCCACCTCGGTGGGACAGATCTCGTCCGCGTGACGACCCGACGGGAACTGGATCCGCGCGGTCTCGACGTAGTCCGGAGCTCCCTTGGGGATGCGCTTTTGAAAGAACGCGTCGCCGCCGCCCTTCTCCCGCGTGGAGAGAACGATGCCCGGGTGCACGCCCTTGGGCCAGCGCTCGAGAGTGGTCGGCCGCCGCCCGAGCGCGCGCATGATGCCGTCGTCGACGGCGAGGTAGTAGTTGACGACGTCGAGCTTGGTGATCTCGCCTGAGCGCTCGGTCTTCGGGAAGATCACGCGGTCCGGGCTGGACACACGCAGCTCGCGCCCCCCGGCGTCGACGGTGGTGGCCTCCGACTTTGCCATGCCGCAGAGTTCTACGGTACGGCGAGGCCAGGTGCCTTATCGGCCTCGGTCGTCCTCAGCAAACGCGATCGGTTCGGCCGCAGCGACATCACGGCGGCACAAGCCCTACTCGTCCGCCGGCCGGATGCGCCACAGCACGACGTCCTGCCGTGCCGCGAAGTGGAACGTCGGCTCGCCATCGAGCTCGATCCCAAACGGCGACGTCATCGTGTTTTCGGGAACGTCGGCGATGGCCTTCTGAAGCGGCCAGGGCGGGTGATGGATCTCGCCGCGAAGTATTTGGCCACGATCATCGAGGGTGTACAGGCAGTAGCGCTCGGTGAGGAAGTGCTCGAGTGACCCCGGGAGCGCGGGTACCGCCGGGCCCAAAGGGCGGAAGCGCGCGGTAAACCTCGCGCTCGGTCCGTCGGAGGAAATTCGAGTCGAGGAAAAACCGATTTCGCCGCTGGATCTGCCCTGCGTCATCTGAGCATGGAAGTAGGGCAGCCGGTAGGAGCGCCGCGCCGCGAGCACCGCGCTCCTGCGGGACGCGTCGAGGCTGAGGAAGTAGATCCCGGGCTTGCCGCTCACCGTCACGTAGGTCCGTACGTTCAGCTCGGGGAAGCGCGAAACGACCGGCACCGGGACGCTCCCTCGCAGCCGCAGGCCGGAGACCACGAACGGCGTGACTCCGATCCACGCCGCGCCGTCGCGGGAGTCGATCGGAAGCTGGTCGGGGACGACCCGGGCAAGCGCGTCGACAGGTACTCGCCAGTGGGCGAAGAGCAGATCACGCCAACTCTGCGCCATGAACCAGGGATTGTCCGGTAGGGGCCAGGGCCGATGCTCGGTTTCACGGGTGACGTCGCGCTGGCGAGCGGGCTCATCCAGTCCGGGCAGGCGGGTCACCACCGCCTCGGACAATCCCGCTGCGGCTCCTGCGGCTCGCCTGATCGGCGCATACGCCATGGCCGCCCTCTACCCGAGTGGTCGGTACTGACGCCAGGCACGGCAGCACTTCGCTCTCGGCGAAGCGAAGAAATCCTGCTTGGCCCCGGGCCGATCCCGCGCAGGGCGCATCAGATCGACGCCCCCAATAGGGCACCATAGGATTGCGGCGGTGGCGTTCACGCTCAGGAACCTCAAGGAGGACCTGGAGGACCTCGGGTCCAACTTCGACGGCGCGCCGGACCTGGAGTTCCGCCTAGCCACCCAGGCGCTCGAGCTCGAGCAATCCGGTCTGGGATACCAGCGCGTCCCGCCCGGCTATCGCTTTCCGTACGGCCACACGCACAAGACGCAGGAGGAGGTGTACGTGGTCCTGCGCGGGAGCGGTCGGATGAAGCTCGACGACGAGATCGTCGACCTCAAGGAGTGGGACGCCGTGCGCGTCCCGCCCGGTACGTGGCGAGGCTACGAGGCGGGGCCGGAGGGCCTCGAGATCCTAGTCATCGGCGCGCCCAATCTCGGCGACGCGCAGCGCGAAGACGTCGAGGGCCAGCGCGACTGGTGGGCTGACTAGCGCCAGGTGGGTGAGGGTGAAATGGCTTGATTAAGCCGTTTTGCTGGATGCCGGAGGCAGGACTCGAACCTCAGCGAGGCCGGAGGCCGAGCGATGTCGCAGGTTCCCTGCCGCAGGCCTGGATGCCGGAGGCAGGACTCGAACCTGCGACACGCGGATTATGATTCCGCTGCTCTAACCAGCTGAGCTACTCCGGCGGGGGGTCAGATCGTAGCGGTGGGGGTGGGGCTTTCAGGCACCGTCTAGGCTCCCGCGCGATGGGCGATTTGGAGCGGGCCGTCGAGGCCGTCATCCACGAGTGTCTGGCGGTCAAACCCGGCGAGGACGTGGTCGTCGTTTGCAATCCGGCGACCCGGCCTCTGGCGGAGCGGCTTCGCGAGGAGGCTGAGCGCGCCAAGGGTGAGGCGGTACTCGCGGAGTTCACCGAGCGAAGCCAGCATGGCGTTGAGCCGCCGGACACGGTCGCGGCTGCGATGGTCAGGGCGGACGTTCTGCTCGTGCCGACGGTCCAGTCCCTCTCGCACACCGCGGCGCGTAAGGCGGCGACCGACGGCGGCGCCCGGGCGGCGACCCTGCCCGGGGCGACCGAGGAGATGCTCGCCCGCGTGATGAGCGCCGACATGGCCGAGCTGCGCCGCCGGGGCCACGCGGTGGCCGACATCCTCAATGCCGGCGGCGAGGCGCGCATCACCTGCGCGAACGGCTCTGACCTCATCCTGGTCATCGAGGGGCGCGAGGCGATCCCCGACAACGGCGAGCTGATGGAGCCCGGTGCGTTCGGGAATCTGCCATGCGGTGAGGGGTTCGTCTCCCCGCGCCACGACGCGGGAGGTGGCACGCTGTTCGTCGACGGGACGCTCGCCTCGATCGGCATTCCCGACGAGCCCGTCGAACTCACAGTCGAGAACGGGACGCTCGTCGGCGGGACTGGAGAGATGGGGGAGGAGCTGATGCGCCAGCTCGAGGCTGCCGGGCCCGACGGAACCCGCGTCGCTGAGCTGGGCGTGGGGACGAACGAAAAGGCGACACTGTCGGGGGAGCTCCTTGAGGACGAGAAGATCCTCGGGACGATCCACGTGGCGTTCGGCGCGTCGGCCGGGATCGGCGGCGAGATTCAGGTACCCGTCCATTTGGACTGCGTCGTGATGAAGCCCACGCTGAGCGTGGACGGCCAAGAGCTCATCCGCGACGGCGAGCTCCTCGTCTAGGCGACTCGGCCCAGCGATGCTCCTCGCCGTCCCGAACTTCTCCGAGGGCCGCGACCGCCGGCGAATCGAGGAGATCTCCGGCGCTTTTGCCACCGGTGCCGCGCTCCTGGACATCCACTCGGACGCCCTGCATAACCGCAGCGTCGTCACGCTCAGCGCCCCGCCGGGGGAGATCGTGACGCCCCTTGTCAACGGAGCCTGGTCATGCGTCAATTGGATCGACATGCGAAAGCACGACGGCGCACACCCGTGGGTCGGAGCGCTCGACGTGTGTCCCGTCGTGTGGGTCAACGAGGACGATCGTGATGCGGCCCGCGACACCGCGGTCGCCACGGCCAAGGAGATCGGCTCGGACCTGCAGATCCCGGTCTTCCTCTACGGCGATCTCGCGAGCCAGGAGAGTCACCGCGAGCGCGCGTTCTTTCGGGCCGGGGGGCTCGTCGAGCTGACTCGGCGGGTCAACACCGGCGAGCTGCGCCCTGACTTCGGCCCCAAGAAGGTCCACGAGAAGGCCGGCGCCACCCTCGTGACGGCGCGCCCGCCACTTGTGGCATTCAACGTCGAGCTCGCGGACGCCGACGTCGCGAAAGCCAAGGAGATCGCCTCGGGGCTTCGCGAGTCGGGCGGCGGCCTTGCGGGTGTCCGCGCGATCGGCATCGACCTGGGCAACGGGCACATGCAGGTGTCGACCAACATCCACGATCCTGGTGCGGTCTCCCTCGCAGCGGTCGTCGAGCGAGTTCGCGAGCTCGCAGCGCCGCACGGCGCCCGGCCCGCGGTTGGGGAGATCGTGGGGCTAGTGCCCGAGCGCGCGCTCGAGGGCTGGGACGGCGAGATCCCGCTGGTGGGCTTCGATCCCGCCAAGCACGTGATCGAGCGTCGCGTCCAGCCTTAGCCCTCGGCGCCGTCCTCCGCCTGGCGCTCCTTCACCTTCTGCTCGAGCTGCTCCATGATGTCCGGGTCGCGCAGCGTCGTGACGTCGCCCAGCTCGCGTCCCTCGGCGATGTCCCGCAGCAGGCGACGCATGATCTTGCCCGAGCGGGTCTTGGGGAGATCCCCGGTCCAGATGATCCGCTTCGGTCGCGCGATCTTCGAGATCCGCTGCGCGACGTGATCGCGGATCTCCTCCTTGATCTGGTCGTTGCCATCGAGGTCGCCCTCGAGCGTCACGAACGCGCAGATCGACTGCCCGGTGTCCTCGTCGGTCTGCCCGATCACCGCGCACTCCGCAACCTTCGCGTGCGAGACGACCGCAGATTCGACCTCGGCCGTCGACAGGCGATGGCCCGAGACGTTGACGACGTCGTCGACCCGTCCGAGGATCCAGAAGTACCCGTCCGGGTCCTTCCTGGAAGCGTCGCCGACGAGGTAGGTCTCCTTGTCCCACTTGTCGTAGTAGGTCTCGACGAACCGGTCGTCCTCCTTGTAGAGCGTGCGGAGCATCCCGGGCCATGGCTGCCGCAGCGCCAGGAGGCCCTGCTCGTCCGCCCCGAGCTCGTTGCCGTCCTCGTCGAGCACCGCCGCTTCGATTCCCGGCAGGGACTTGGTGGCCGAGCCGGGCTTCGTCTCCGTGACCCCGGGGAGGGGGCTGATCAGGATGTGGCCCGTCTCCGTCTGCCACCACGTGTCCACGATCGGGCAGCGGTCGCCCCCGATCACCTTTCGGTACCAAAGCCACGCCTTCGGGTTGATCGGTTCGCCGACCGTCCCCAGCAAGCGGAGGGACGACAGGTCATGCGCTCCGGGGTACTCCGGGCCCCACTTGACGCATGCCCGGATCGCGGTGGGCGCCGTGTACATGATCGTGACGCCGTAGCGCTCGACGATCGACCACCAGACGTCCTTGTCGGGGTAGTCCGGCGCACCCTCGTACATCACGCTGGTCGCCCCATTGGAGAGCGGCCCATAGACGATGTAGCTGTGCCCGGTGACCCAGCCGACATCGGCCGCGCACCAGAAGACGTCGTCGTCCGGCTTCAGGTCGAACACGTACTTGTGCGTGAACGTCACGCCCAGCAGGTAGCCGGCGGTCGTGTGGAGCACGCCCTTCGGCTTTGCCGTCGATCCGGAGGTGTAGAGGACGTAGAGCGGATGCTCGGCGTCGAGCTGCTCCGGTTCGCAGCGGTCGTCGGCTGCCTCGAGCGCCTCGTGGTACCAGACGTCACGACCCATCTTCATGTCGCAGTCAGCGCCGGTCGCCTTGACGACGAAGATCGTCTCGATCGAGCCGACGTCGCCGATCTTCTCGTCCACCGCCGCCTTGATCGGCGCCGTCTTGCCCTTGCGGCGCGCCCCGTCGACGGTGACGAGCGCCTTCGCCTCGGCAAACTCCATCCGCTCCTTGACGGCGTCCGGCGAGAACCCGCCGAAGACGACGTTGTGCGGGGCCCCTATGCGCGCGCACGCGAGCATCGCGACGACGACCTCGGGGATCATGGGCAGGTAGATGCCGACGACGTCCCCCTTGCCGATCCCGCGGTCCTTCAGCGCGTTCGCGAACTTCTGGACCTCGCCCAGAAGCTCGGCGTAGGTCACGTCGCGCTCCTCGCCCTCCTCGCCGCGCCAGTGGAAGGCGACCTTGTCGCCGTTTCCGGCCTCCACGTGGCGATCCAGGCAGTTGTGGGAGACGTTCAGCCTGCCGTCCTCGAACCACTTGTAGAACGGTGGATTCGAGTCGTTCAGCGTCTCCTGTGGCTCGGTGAACCAGTCAAGGAGCTCCGTCGCCTGCTTGGCCCAAAACGCCTTGAAGTCTTTCTCCGCCTCCTCGTGCAGCGACCAGTCGCTGACCAGCGCCCGCTCGCGAAACTGATCCGGCGGCGGGAACTTCTCGATCTCCAGCTCCTCCGCGAGCTCGCGCTCGAGTTGCTCCGCGTCTACGACATGCGTGGCCATCTCACTCTCCTCGCCTCAAGAACACCTCTCCGATACGGATTGATACCGCGCGGGAGACGGCGGGGCCGGCGCGGCCGAGAAGGCCGCGCCGGACTGCCGTTCCATCCTCCGTTCGGTCATTCCCTCGCCAGTGGGACCACTGGGAGGATCGTTCGCCTGAACGTCGAGTTGACGACAGCGGCGAACGACGCGTACCAGGCGGCTGCCGCGGTCGCGAGACCGACGTAGCCACCCCACTTGATCACGTCCGTGTTGTCACCGGAGTTCCCCGCCGCCAGCAGGATGAACGTCACTGCCAGCAGGGCGAACACGAGGGCGATCGCACCCGTTGTCCGCAGCGATGCCACGAACATGTACGTGGTGAAGATCGCCCAGGCCCACAGGTAGAGCCCGACTGCGGATGAGAGCTCCGCCGTGGGGACCTGGGGCTCGAAGAAGGCGACGAATACGGCGAACGAGAGCCAGAAGGCCCCGAACGACGTGAACGCCACCGCACCAAACGTGTTTCCGGTACGGAACTCCCACATCCCTGCGAGGAGTTGCGCCAACCCTCCGTAAGCGAGGGCCAGCCCGAGCACAACGGGCTCGCCTCCGGATCCAACGAGCTGAGCGTTGAACATGCTCAGCACGAAGGTCGTCATCGCGAAACCGGCGAGACCCAAGGGACCGGGATCCGCCGGAGTCCAGCCGATTCGCTCCAACGCGCTTCTAGTCGGATCGGTCTCCGAATCCCTTCCAGGACGCGGGCCGATTCGCTCGCGGGTGGAGACAGCTGCACTCTCCATGGACTCTCCTTCCCCTAACCCGGCGAGCCCCGGCGGGCGTCCACCGGGCTTCGGAACTTATTGAGCTGTCAACGAGGCGATTTCCCGCGGATGTTTGTCGCAAACCTGACTAGGGGCCGTTTGGCATCGATTGAATGGGTGTCGAATACATTCCAGGCGTGGCCCAGACCAGGAAGAGGCGGCGGCGAAAGCATCGCGGAACCCAGACGGGGCGGATCGACCGCCGCGGGGGGGCGGGGCGGCCGCGGAGCCGGCAGGAGGCGCGAGCGCGAGCCCGCAAGCAGATGGGCGACAAGCGCGATCGGCCGCCGACCCTGACCGGCGCGATGGCGCGCTCTGGCTTCGGCGCCGCAATCTTCTTCATCCTGCTGCTCCTGATCTTCAAGCAGGCGATTTTCGTGGCGCTGGGCCTGTCGGCGGCGATGTTCCTGCTCTACATCCCCATGAGCCTCGCGCTCGATCGGTTCATGTACCGGCGGCGCATGCGCGCCCAGGCGCGAGAGCGCGCCGAGCGGAAGGCCAAGCAGTAGGCCATGGACGTTCGCTCTTTCACCGTAGGTCCCGTCGCCGAGAACTGCTACATCGTGCGCCGCGACGGGGCCGACCACGGCCTGATCGTGGATCCGGGGGAGGAGGCCGAGCGGATTCTCGGCGCGGTCGACTCCCTGGGTCTCGAAATCGACGCGATCCTCGTCACCCACTGCCACTTCGACCACATCGGAGCGGTCGCGCCGGTCGCGGAGGCGACGGGCGCTCCTGTCTGGTGCCCCGAGATAGAGGTGCCGGTGCTCGCGGACATCATGTCCTACGTCCCCTGGCCGGGATTCGGGCCGTACGAGAGCTACGACGCCGACGAGAGGGTGACCGGCGGCGAGCACCTCACGCTTGCCGGCCTGGAGATCGACGTCGTCTTCACCCCGGGCCACAGTCCCGGCCACGTCACCTACGCGATCCCCGACGAGGGCGCGCTGTTCTCGGGTGACGTCCTGTTCAAGGGCTCCGTGGGGCGGACCGACCTGCCCGGCGGGGACTGGGGGACGCTGCTGGAGAGCATCCGCGGTCTCGTTAACTCCTATTCCGAGGAGACCACCGTCTACCCAGGGCACATGGGGATCACGAACCTCGGCGCCGAGCGCGCCACCAACCCCTTCCTCGCCGAGCTGGCGCGGTAGGGCGCGGGCCGTCGATCAGCAAATAAGCTCGCGCGCGATGGCCGAAAGGTTCCAGGCCCCACGGGGAACCGCCGACGTGCTTCCGGTGGAGGCGGCCGCCCGCGCGCGCATCGACCGGGTGGCGCGCTCGCTCCTCGAGCGTGCCGGCTACGCGCGGATCGAGACCCCGGTCTTCGAGGACACCGAGCTCTTCGCGCGCGGCGTGGGCGGCTCGACCGACATCGTCCGCAAGGAGATGTTCACCTTCGAGGACCAGGGCGGGCGGAGCATCACCCTCCGCCCGGAGGCCACCGCGTCAATCGCCCGCGCCTACCTCGAGCACGGCATGCAGAAGCTTCCTCAGCCGGTGAAGCTCTGGTGGTACGGGCCGCTCTTTCGCCACGAGCGCCCACAGGCGGGGCGCTTTCGCCAGTTCACACAGCTCGACGCCGAGGTCATCGGCTCCGAGTCGCCGCTCGTCGATGCCGAGCTGATCCTGCTGTGCGACGAGTTCCTGCGAGCCCTTGAGGTGCCTGAGCTCACCCTCCGGATCGGCAGCCTCGGATCACCCGAGGCGAGGGCGGCGTACCGGGAGGAGCTCATCGCCTACCTGCGCGAGCACGAAGCCGACCTGGACCGCGACGTGCGCGAGCGGATCGACGAGAACCCGCTGCGGGCGTTCGACTCCAAGGACGAGGCGACGCGAGCCGTCATGGCCGGGGCGCCGACCATGCTGGATCGACTCGAGGGCGAGGACGCCGAGCACTTCGCGGCGGTGTGCAGGCTGCTGGACGACGCGCGCCTGAAGTACGAGGTCGACGGGAGGCTCGTTCGCGGCCTCGACTACTACACGCGCACGGTGTTCGAATTCCACTCCGCTCGCCTCGGAGCGCAGTCGCAGGTCGCAGGAGGTGGCCGCTACGACAAGCTGGTCGAGCTGCTCGGTGGGCCGCCGACACCGGCCAACGGGTGGGCAGCCGGCATCGAGCGCATTCTGCTGGCTATCGACACCACCGAAGAGGAGCCTCCGCATGACGCCTTCGTGGCGGCCGAGGACTCCCAGCGCGAACGGGCGCTCGCACTCGTCACTGAGCTCCGCCGGGCGGGCCTGCGCGCCGACCTCGACCTGGCCGGCCGAAGCATGAAGGGCCAGATGCGTCAAGCCGATCGCACCGGCGCGAGCCATGCGCTGATCCTGGACGCGGGCGGATCCATCCAGCTGCGCGACATGCGCTCGGGCGCGCAGCGTGAGGTCGAGGCTGGGCGCATCGTGGAGGAGCTGAGCGCCGGATGAATCCCGGGGAATCGGGCTTCCCGGCCCTGCGCCCGAACGCCTACCGCGACGCGTGGTGCGGCCAGGTGCTTCCGGACCGCGTCGGCCAGACCGCCCGCGTGGCCGGCTGGGTTCACCGGCGCCGCGACCATGGCGGCCTGGTGTTCGTCGACCTTCGCGACCGCACGGGGCTCGTGCAGCTCGTCTTCAACCCGGACACTGCCGGCGGCGCGTTCGAGCTCGGGCACAAGCTGCGCTCGGAGGACGTGCTGAGCGCGTCCGGCGAGGTGGTGCGCCGCTCGCCCGAGACGGTCAATCCCGAGCTGCCGACCGGCGAGGTCGAGATCCGCGTGTCCGAGGCGGATTTGCTTGGGGATGCCGAGACTCCGCCGTTCGAGATCGAGTCGTTCGCGGGCGAGGTGGGAGAGGAGATGCGCCTTCGCTATCGCTACCTGGACCTGAGGCGGGACCGCATGCGCACGGCGATCGAGCTGCGGCACCGCGTGGCGCGGGCGATCCGCGAGTTCTTCGACAATGAGGGGTTCGTCGACGTCGAGACACCGATGCTCTCGCGCTCGACGCCGGAGGGAGCGCGGGACTTCCTGGTGCCCTGGCGGCGCGAGCCCGGCACGTTCTTCGCCCTGCCGCAGTCGCCCCAGCTCTTCAAGCAGCTGCTGATGATCGCCGGCTTCGAGCGCTACTACCAGATCGTTCGCTGCTTCCGCGACGAGGACCAGCGCGCCGATCGACAGCTCGATTTCACCCAGCTGGACGTGGAGATGTCGTTCGTCGATGTCGAGGATGTCCTCGACGTCAACGAGCGGATGCTGGCCCATGTGCTCGATCGCGTTGACGGCCCCGAGATCGAGGTGCCGATCGAGCGGATGAGCTTCGATGAGGCGACGTCGCGCTACGGGACCGACCGGCCCGACCTACGGTTCGGGATGGAGCTCGTGGACGTGAGCGATGCTCTTCGGGGCACGGAGTTCAAGGTGTTCGCCGGCACGATCGAGGACGGCGGTGTCGTGAAGGGAGTGAACGCCGGCCGGCGCGATCTGCCGCGCTCGGCGCTCGACGGCCTAATTGGGCGGGCCCAAGAACTGGGAGCCAAGGGGCTCGTGTGGGCATTCCGGGAGGGTGACGGCTGGCGTTCCCCTACGGCCAAGTTCCTGAGCGATGAGGAGCTCCGCTCGGTGAACGAGGCGCTGGGGGCGGAGGAGGGCGATCTGCTGCTCCTCGTGGCCGATGACGCCGCCGTGGCCAATTCCGTTCTCGGGCAACTGCGTCTCGACCTGGGCGAACAGTTCGACCTCATGCAAGGCGAGCGGTTCGTGTGGGTCGTCGATTGGCCGATGTTCGAGTGGAGTGCCGCTGACGCTCGCTGGGACCCGCTCCACCACCCGTTTACCGCGCCCGACGGGGGATTCGATCCCGAGCGGCCTGGAGAGGCGCGCGCGAAGGCCTACGACATCGTGTGGAACGGGCAGGAGATGGGCGGCGGCTCGATCCGCATCTCCGACCCAGCCGTTCAGGAGCAGGTCTTCGGCGTGATCGGCATCGGCGAGGAGGAGGCCAGGGAGCGATTCGGGTTCCTGCTCGACGCGCTTCGCTACGGGGCGCCGCCGCATGGCGGTATCGCCTATGGGCTCGACCGGATCGTCCAGCGGCTGATCAACTCGGACAACATTCGCGATGTCATCGCCTTCCCCAAGACAGCCTCCGGTGCCGATCCGCTCACGGGCGCGCCGGCGCCGGTGGATGAGGCTCAACTTCGCGAGCTGGGCCTCGCGCTACGGGCGTCCGGGCGATCCGCCCGCTGAGCGCGCTACTCTGCCGCCGTCATTCACGGGATCTGGGAGGAGAAGAGGTGAACCTTTCACGACTGTTTGCGCCCGACGATGGGCGGGATGCGCTACGCACCCTCGCAGGGCTTCTGCTGGGCTTGGGCTTCGTCATGGCCTGGGCGCGGAAATCCGGTGGCCTCGGAGAAGGCTGGGGGGATTGGGGCCTGCTCATCACGCTCCTGATCATCACGGTGTTCCTCTATGGGGTTGGGATCCTCGGGCGTCTCAACACGCCGACGGCGCGAGGCTGGCAGAGCGTGTACGTCGTGTTCGCGCTCCTACTGATTCCAGTCCTGTTGCTTCAGTTCATCGAGGCGATCAACGGCAACACCGGCGCCTCGCTGAACATCTTCTGGATCTTCCTGGTCGCTGCGGCGGCCGCGTTCGTGTCGACTCTCATCGCGGACGTCCGCTACGGGCTCCTGCTCGGCTCGATTTTCATCATCGTGTCGTGGTCGGCGCTGTGGAACAAGATCCTCTCGGACGGTCTCATCGCGCACTACGGGATCTACCGTGGGCTGTTGGTGATCATCGGGTTGATTCTCCTCGCGGGCGCGATTGCCGTGTACCGCATGGATCCGGCAGCCCGCCTACGCCCAGGCCGCGTGGCGGCCCCTGAGCCCGAGCGCTGGGTCCGGGCACAGGACATGGTCACCGGCGCTGCGATCGCGGGGGTGGCGGCCGGCGCACTCACCTTCGGCGCCATCTTCGCCCAGAGCGACACGCTGTTCGTGCCCCCCCTTCCCTCGCCGAGCCTGCTGTGGGATCTGGTGTTGCTGGTTGCGTCGCTTCTGGCCGTCCTGTGGGGCGGGACCCTCGGCAATCGCGGGACCACGTACGTCGGAGCCATCGGCCTGTTCATCTTCCTGGTCGACGTTGGCGCGGAGATCGGGATCAACGACATCCCGGAGTCGACGATCGTCGGCTGGCCTCTGATTCTCGCCTTGGTTGGCGCGGGTCTCTTCCTCGCGAGCCTGGCGCCCAATGTGGCGGCGCCGGGTCTCGAGGAGCGGGTACGCGCCCGCGTGGGTGGAACGCCGGCGACCGGCGCGACTACGACTACTACCGCGCCACCGCCACCGCCACCTCCCTCTCCGCCCCCGCCGGGGCCCGGCGGGCCAGGCGGCACCGCTCCATAGATTCCAGGGGGTGAAGGCCCCCGGCTACGCGGAACTGGCCCGGCAGGTCCTCGAGGCGCTCAGCCGGGGGGACGTGCCGGGCTTTACCGCCCTCGTCCACCCGGAGATCGAGATTCACACCGCTCGCGATGTCTACCGCGGGGCCGACGCCGCTGAGGAGTGGGCGCGAAAGCGCTACGAGCACCTCGAGCGGCATTTCGCCATCGACCGGCTCGAGGCGCGGGGCGACGAGGTGGCAGCGCGGGTGCGGACCCAGTATGTGTGGCGCGAAAGCGGGCTGGTCGGGGACGAGGAGCCGATGACGATCCACCTCGCGTTCGCGGACGGCAGTCTCGTTCGCTGGAAGTACGGCGAGGCCTAGCTCCCGGTCGGGCGGCCAGTCCCGGGGCCACATCCTCAAGCTTTCGGAGCGCCTGTCGAGCAACTTGGTGACTGGTATCGTCATGGAAGGCTCGAGCTTGTTCGATAGCCGCTCTTATTGTGAGCCAACACAATCGGCTTGGGGGTCGATTTCCGGTAGGTCGCGTGCGGTCAAGCCGGTAGACGCCCACCTTCTCAGCAAGGTTCTCAAGCCGAGCGGCACCGGCAAGTTGGGGCCTTTTTTCCTGCCATTCCCGGCTACCGGGTGGGGGCGTCCATGAGAAAGGCGCTCAACGACAATCCGGTCGTCCAGATCGGCGCCCTCCTGGCGCTCGCGCTGCTGGTCGGGTTCCTGCTGATCACCCGGATGTCCCACAAGAGCTCGGAGAGCTCGACCTCGACGACCGCGAGCGACTCCTCGGCGGCGGTCGCGCCGACCAGCTCCTCCAGCGATCCGACCGCCGCGGCCACCTCCAGCGCGGCACCCACCGCACCAGATGCGACGGCGGCCCCGGCCCCGACTGCTCCGTCTGGCGCCGTCGCGCCCACGGGCAGGTTCGTCGCCGGCCCGGGTCTGCCGGCGCCGGTCGTACAGGCCTACAACCAGAACCAGGTTGTGGTCCTGCTCGTGGTCCGGCGGAACGGGATCGACGATGACGCGGTCAAGGCGGGCGCGGAGGCGGTGGCGGGCGCCTCCAAGGTCGCGCTGTTCGTCACCAACGCGGGCCACATCGCGCGCTACTCGCGCATCGCCGCGGGCGTCAACGTCGACCGGGTCCCGGCGTTGATAGTGCTGCGACCGCGCAACCTCGCCGACGGCGGCCTGCCACAGGCCACCGTCAGCTACGGCTTCCGCAGCGTCGACAGCGTCGCCCAGGCGGTCCGCGACGCGCTCTACAAGGGCCCGACGGACCTGCCGTACTACCCGAAGTAGCCCTTCCTGACCGCGTTTGGTGGTTTGGGTACGTCATAGCGACCCCAAAGCACCAAACGCTTGAAATTGTGTATTGGCCGGCGAGGTCGCGCTAGCCTCGGGCTCGAAATGGACGCTGCCCTACTCGCCCAATACGCAGGCGACGATTCGCGTCGTGCTCCCGCACCTGAAGGGGCCTTCACCGGCGCCGCGGGCGGCGCGCCCTGCGGAGACCTCGTGCGCGTCTCCATCGTCGTCGACGGTGGACGCATCGCCGATGTGACCTTCGATGCCGAGGGCTGCGCGGCGGCGGAGGGCGCGGCAGCGGCCATCGCCGAGGCGGCGGAGGACGAAGCCGCGCTGGACGCGGCACTGATCGGCGCCGACGACATCGCCGCGGCGCTCGGCGGCCTCTCGCCGCAGGGCCGCCACGCGGCCGACCTGGCTGCCGACGCGCTCCACCGCGCACTCTCGGCCGCGGCGTCCTCACGCGCGGTACTCGCGGACCCCCCATCCGAAGGAGAGCGCGTCCTGGTGGCGATGAGCGGCGGCGTCGACTCCGCCGTCGCGGCCCTTCTGGAGCGCGAGCGCGGCGCCGGCGTCGTCGCAGTGACGCTGAAGCTGTGGGCCGACCAGCACAACGACGGCGCGAAGAGCTGCTGCTCGCCGGAGGCGGTCCTGGGAGCACGGTCCCTGGCCCACCGGATGGGAATCCCGCATCTGACACTGGACCTGGAGGAGCTCTTCCGCGACCGGGTCGTCGGTGAGTTCGTCCGCGGATACGCCGCAGGTCAGACGCCGAACCCGTGCGTGATCTGCAACGGCGACGTCCGGATCGACGCGATGCTCGAGCTCGCCGATCGCCTTGGCGCGCAGAGTCTCGTCACAGGGCACTACGCACGGGTGATCGACGACGGAGAGGGTCCGCTGCTGGCGGCCGCAAGCGACGAGGCCAAGGACCAGACGTACATGCTCTCCAGCTTGAAGCCTCGAACTCTCGCCCGCCTGCGCTTCCCGTTGGCCGACCTCGAAAAGCCACGTGTCCGCGAGCTCGCTGCCGCGGCGCAGCTGCCCGTCGCTTCGAAGAGCGAGAGCCAGGACCTCTGCTTCCTGGCCGGGGAGGGCAAGCGCTCCTTCCTTCAGCGGCACGGCGGCCTCGGGGACGAGCCGGGCGATGTCGTCGACGCCGGCGGCACCGTGCTCGGTCACCATCCCGGCTTCCACAACTTCACAGTCGGCCAGCGCCGCGGGATCGGCGTTGGCGGTGGACATCCGCTCTACGTGCTGCGAACGGACGCAAGCGACAACCGCGTGGTCGTGGGCAGCCGCAGCGACCTCGCCCGCCAGCGTGTCCGGCTTCGCAACGCGCTGCTCCGCCGGCCGGGCGATCGCGTGGACCGCGTGAAGCTCCGCTACCGCTCGCGCCCAATCGACTGCGAGGTCAAGGCCACCGCGGGCCGGCACTCGGAGCTCTGGCTCGAGCTGGCGGAGCCCGCCTACGGCGTCGCGCCGGGCCAGACGGCCTGCCTGATGGATGGCGAGATGGTGGTGGGACACGCCACCATCGCCGCTTAGGCACCGGACCTAGACTTCGGCCGGTGAAGATCAGCGAGATCCGCGAGGCATACATCAGGTTCTTCGAGGAGCGCGGGCACCTGCGCGTGCCGTCGGCGTCGCTGATCCCAGCGCCCGAGGACACCTCCACACTCCTCACGGTTGCGGGGATGCAGCCGTTCAAGCCGTATTTCCGCGGCGACACGAAGCCACCCAGCAATCGCCTGACCTCGGTGCAGAAGGTCTTCCGCACGCCGGACATCGACGAAGTGGGCAACACGCGCCGCCACCTGACCTTCTTCGAGATGCTCGGCAACTGGAGCTTCGGCGACTACTTCAAGGACCAGTCAATCGCGTGGGGCCTCGAGCTCTCGATCGAGGGACTCGGGCTCGAGCGGGACCAGATCTGGGCGACGGTCTTCGGCGGCGACGAGGAGCTCGGCCTGGGCCCGGACGAGGAGTCGATCGAGATCTGGATGCGCCGCGGGATCCCCGAGGAGCGGATCGTCCTGCTGCCGCGCTCGGAGAACTTCTGGCAGGCGGGGGAGACCGGGCCGTGCGGACCGTGCTCGGAGATGTACTTCGACCGGGGCCCGGAGTTCGGCGGTCCCGACCAGCGGCCGGGCGACGACACCGACCGCTTTCTCGAGTACTGGAACCACGTGTTCATGAGCTACGAGCTCCACGACGACGGCTCCCTGACGAAGCTCCCCGCCAACAACGTCGACACTGGCATGGGCCTGGAGCGGATGGCCGTGATCCTCCAGGACGTCGACTCGGTATTCCAGACGGACGCATTCAGCCCCCTGGTCGAGCTGGCCGAGGAGATGTCGGGTCGCTCCTACGATCAAGACCGCGCGACGACGCGGGCGATGCGGATCATCGCCGACCACTCGCGGGGCATGACATTCCTGATCGCGGATGGCGTGGTGCCGTCCAATGAGGACCGGGGCTATGTCCTGCGGCGGGTCATGCGCCGTGCGATCCAGCAGGGCCGGGTCCTGGGGCTGGAGTCACCCTGGCTGGGGCGGTTCGCCGAGCGAACGATCGAGAT
>JBJMKM010000002.1:0-17091 GCA_045805825.1 Solirubrobacterales bacterium | reverse complement strand
GCGTGCACTCCGGATGGGAGCACATCGAGGCGTGCATCGAGCTAGCCGCCCGTGAGGGGGTGCCCGACCTCGTCGTCCACGCCTTCACGGACGGTCGCGACACATCCCCTCGGGGCGCGGCGGGATACCTGGAAGAGGTCGAGCGATGGCTAAAGCACGCCGGGCGGGTCGGGACCGTCAGCGGCCGCTTCTACCCGATGGATCGCGACAAGCGATGGGACCGGATCCAGGAGGCATACGAGGCCATCGTCCACGCTCAGGGGCTGCGGGCGGGTTCCGCCGTCGCCGCGGTTCAGGAGTCGTATGAGCGGGGTGAGACCGACGAATTCGTCAAGCCGACGGTCGTCGGTGACTACGACGGGATGGCCCACGGCGACGCAATCCTGCACTTCAACTTCCGGCCGGACCGCGCGCGCGAGCTGGTGATGGCTCTCGGCGAGGCGGACTTCGACGAGTTCCCGCGCGGGGTGGCGCCCGACGTGGAGCTGACCACGCTGACGCGGTACCGCAAGGACTGGGAGTACCCGGTCGCGTTTCCGCCGCAGGTGCCGGAGGTGACGCTGGCGCAGGTGATCGCCGGGGAGGGTGCCGATCAGCTCCACGTCGCGGAGACCGAGAAGTACGCGCACGTCACCTACTTCTTCAACGGCGGACGAGAGGAGGAGTGGGAAGGGGAGGAGCGCTGCCTCGTCCCATCCGTCCGGGACGTCCCAACCTACGACCAGAGCCCCGAGATGAGCGCCCGCGCGGCCGCCGACGAGTTCAGCCGGCGCTGGGCGGACGACGACTTTCGCTTTGGGATCATCAACTTCGCGAACCCGGACATGGTGGGGCACACCGGCGACATCCCGGCCGCGGTGACCGCGGTGGAGGCGGTGGACATCTGCCTTGGCGACGTGATCGCCGCCGTCCACCGCTCGGGCGGCGCCTGCATCGTCACCGCCGATCACGGGAACGCCGACCACATGCTCGAGCCGGACGGCTCCCCGAACACGGCGCACTCGACGAATCCGGTGCCCCTCATCGTGACGGTCGAGGGGCTCTCGCTCACGGAGGGACGGCTTGCCGACGTGGCGCCCACCGCGCTCGCCCTCCTCGGGATCGACAAGCCCGAGGCGATGACGGGGCGGTCGCTGCTGCGGTAGCCCTTGACAGACCCCAAACATCTGCTATATAAGGACTCAAGTTTTCTCCCTACGGATAAGCAGGAGGTACGGAGAATGGCAATCGTACGTTGGGATCCGACCCGTGAGGTCGACTCGCTTCAGTCCGAGGTCAACCGGCTCTTCGACACCTTCTTTGGGGGGCGTTCCACGAACGGCGCGCTTCGCCGCTGGGTGCCGCCGATGGACCTCGTCGAGACCGACGACCATCTCGTGCTCCGCGCTGACCTTCCCGGTCTCGACACAGATGACGTGAACATCGAGGTCAAGGACGGTGTCCTCACCGTTTCGGGTGAGCGCAAGGCCGAGCACGAGGAGAAGGCCGACGGGTATTACCGCGTGGAGCGGGCGTTCGGCGGCTTCTCCCGGTCGATGACTTTGCCGGAGCACGTTGACGCGGAGCAGATCCACGCGAACTTCGACAAGGGGGTGCTGGAGGTCCGCATCCCGAAGCCGGAGCAGCGTAAGCCTCACCGGGTTCAAATCGGCGCTCCCGCCGTCAACGGAACCGCCACCGAGAAGTAGCGGCGAAGCAGGTGCGTAGGCTTCCGGGCCGGTGCGAGCCGACCCGGAACGCCTTCGCTTCGAGATCACCGCGCGTGATGGAGCCGCCCGAGCCGGGCGGCTTCATACATCCTCGGGAGTCGTACGAACGCCTGCGTTCATCCCGCTCGCGACCCGCGGAAGCGTTCGGTCGCTCACGTCGGCCGAGGTTGCCGGGCTCGGCTACGAGATGGTCCTCGGCAACACCTTCCATCTCATGCTCTCGCCGGGCGCGGAGCGGATCGCGAGCCTCGGCGGACTTCACCGCTTCATGGGCTGGGACCGGGCGATCATCACCGACTCCGGTGGCTTCCAGGTCTTCTCGCTCGCGCACGGAACCGTCGCCGACGAGGTCAAGGGGCGGCGAGGGCAGCGGGCAGGGCGGGGGAGCGTGTTGGAGATCGGCGAGGACGGAGTGCGCTTTCGCTCCTACGTGGACGGTTCCGAGTGGTTCCTGGGACCGGAGGAGTCGATGACCGTCCAGGCCCAGCTCGGTTCGGACATCGCCCTCGTCTTCGACGAGTGCACGCCCTACCACGCGGACCGCGACTACACGGCCCGCTCCATGGATCGGACCCATCGGTGGCTGGGGCGCTGCCTGGAGTGGCACGATCGCGAAGGGCCGGCTCGCCAAGCGATCTTCGGCATCGTCCAGGGCGGCGTCTACGAGGACTTACGGGAGGACTCCGCACGCTTCGTCTCCGAGGCAGCGGTGGACGGCATTGCCATCGGCGGGACGCTCGGTCGGGACAAGGACGAGATGCGCGGCGTCGTCGCGATGACGGTCGGCCACCTGGCGGAGGATGCTCCGCGGCACCTGCTGGGCATCGGGGAGCCGGACGACCTCGTACACGGCATCGGCCTCGGAATCGACGTCTTCGACTGCGCCGTGCCCACTCGGCTGGCGCGCCATGGGATGGCGCTCGCGCCACGCCCTGACGACCGCCACCGGTTCGACATCCGGAAGGGCGAGTTCGCCACCGACGAGCGGCCGCTCGTGGTGGGCTGCCCGTGCGCGACGTGCGCCGCGCACACGCGGGCGTACATCCACTACCTGTCGCGCGCCGAGGAGCTGACCGGCGTGCGGCTGCTCGTGGTGCACAACCTGGCGTATCTGGAGCGGCTGGTCAGCGGCGCCCGCGACGCGATCGAGGCGGGGCGTTTCGGCGATTACCGCAACGCGCTCCTGGCGGGCCGCGCGCCGTGGGACGCGGCCTCGGCCTGACGGAGCCGCTACTGCTGGGTGTGTGAGGAGATCCAGTCCTTGATCGTCGTGATCTGATCCTGGATCTCGTTCTTGATCAGCTCGCCCGGCCCGGTGTTCTGGCCGGCGTTGGTCGTGACCAGCACGATCGTGGCGATGATCGCCGCAAGGATCAGGATCACCAAGATGAGGCCGATCAGACCCCGCAGCCGCCTCGCGGTCGAGCGTCGCGGGGCGGCGGCCGCCGGCGGCGGGGCGGCCGGCCGCGGGCGTGGGCGTGGGGCGGGACGTGGCGCGGGGGCCCGGCGCGTGGGCGCGGTGCCCGGCTCGGTCGCCGGTAGGTGGCGCGTCGACTCGGTGGGCGCTCCCATCATCGCGCGGGTCGCCGCCTCGCTGTCTGCAGGGGGTGGTTCGCTGCCGGACAGGCCGGTCCTGAGCGCGGAGGCCAGCTCGCGAGCGGTGAGGTACCGGTTCGCGGGATCGCTCTCGAGAGCGCGCAGCACGGCCGTCGAGAGCGTCTCCGGTACCTCGGGATCGTATGAGCTGGGCGCCAGCGGGCGCTCGTTCTCCCGGCGGATCGCAAGCTCGGAGAGCGTCGTCCCCTCCCAGGGCAGCCGTCCGGTCAGCAGCTGGTAGATGACGACGCCCAGTGCGTAGACGTCCGCGGCGGGCTTCGCCTCCTCGCCGCGCGCCTGCTCGGGCGCGAGGTAGGCAGCCGTGCCGACCACGGACCCGACCTGCGTCAGGCGCGTCTGCTCGGCCGCGCGCGCGATCCCGAAGTCGGTGAGCTTCACCGTCATGTCCTCCGTCGGCGCGTCGGTGGGCGGGGTGCCCCTGCGCCCGGCGGGACCTCCGATCACCATCAGGTTTCCCGGCTTGACGTCGCGGTGGATGATGCCCTGGCGGTGCGCGTACTCGAGGCCGGCGCAGGACTGCACACCGATCTCGACCGCGGCCTCGGATCCGATGCGGCCCCGCGACTGAAGCAGCTGGGCGCCTGACCGGCCCTCCACGTACTCCATGACGATGTAGTGGCGGGCCTCGTCGACGCCGGTGTCGTAGACCTGCACGATGTTGGGATGGATGAGCTTCGCCACCGCGAGCGCCTCGCGGCGAAACCGCGCCACGAACTTCTCGTCGTCCGAAAGGTGCTCGGCCAGGACCTTGACGGCCACGGTTCGCTCGAGCACGCGGTCCACCGCCTTGTAGACGGTCGACATCCCGCCCGAGCCAAGCCGGTCGCCCAGCTGATAGCGCCCTGAGATCACGGTCGCGCCCATCGGCCGTTCCCTCCGCCGCCACCGCCGGTGCCGCCCGTGCCGGTGCCACCCGTGCCGCCGGACCCGCCACCGACCTCACCGCCGCCACCGCCGGTTTCGCCACCGCCGCCGGTGTCGGTCGGGGGCCCGCCGCCGGTGTCTGTGGGCGGCCCGCCGCCGTTGCCCTCGTTACCGCCGCCGGTATCCGGCGGTGGCTCCGGCTGAGTGGTCGTGGACGTGGTCGTCGTGGTGGGGGTGGTGGGGACGGTCGTGGTGGGGGTCGTTGGCTCGACTCCAGTGTCGCCGGATGGACCGGTCGCTGGCTCCGGCTTGCATTGGGTCGGATCCTGAGCCAGGTTCTGCAGGTTTACGCCCGCCCGACGAAGCATCTCCTTGTCCGCAGTGCCGACCGTGTCGGGTAGCGCGTTCACGCTGTTGATGAATGCCTGTGCCCGTTCCTCCGCGAGCTTGCAGTCCTGGGCGTCCACTGCGCTCTGGACGCCGTTCAACGCGCTGAGGAGTTGGTTGGCGTTGTCCTGGGGAATCGTCGCGTCATCGCCGCTGGAGCCGCACGACGAGATGGCCATGGCTACTGCCACGACCGCCAGCGCGCCCGCCAATCGCTTCTGGCCCCGCATCGCGGCGAGTCTAGTGAGGGTGCTTCTTCGGCTAGCGCCTTGCATTCAGGCCCTCGGCTTCGCATTCCCGCGTCATTGCCCGACGTAGAGCCGCCGGGCGAGGTGCTCCGGCAGATCGGTCGCTTCGATCGCTTCCGCCGCGCGGTCGATCTCGTACTCAACTCTGTGATAGGTGGCCTCCCAAGCTTCGGTGTCCAGCTCGAGCCAGGCGGCGCGCGGATCTCCGTCGCGGGGCTGGCCGACGCTGCCGGGGTTGATGAGCCAGCTGCCCTCGGATAGGTCGAGCCGGGTCCCAGCGCCGGCCTGCGCGCCCTTCGCCACGTCGTCCGGCTCCAGCGATTGGCTGCGCGGCGGGCGGCGATCCTCGCCCATCACGAAGAAGAGCGCCACATGCGAGTGTCCGATCAGGCTGATCCGCGACGCCTGCACGGCGATGCACTCCGCCGCCTGGTCGGGCCAGAGCACGTACTCCCATACCGGGTCCCGCGGCGAGGCGTGGTAGAGCGCGACGTCGCGCGTCTCGTCCGCCGGCTCGAGCTCGCGGAGGAAGTCGAGGGTCGAGGGATCGGCGGTCTCCTGCGTCCATCGCACCGCCGCGGCCGCGGCTGGCGAGAAAGCGGAGACATCGAGCTCGTCGAGCACCGCCAAGTCGTGGTTTCCGACCAGGCTGAGGTCGCAGCGCTCCCTGACGAGATGCGTGCACTCGTCCGGCTGGGCGCCGTAGCCGACCACATCGCCGAGGCACCAGACCTCGCTGAGGCCGCCTCCGTCGATGTCCGCGAGGACGGCCTCGAGGGCAGGGAGGTTCGCGTGGATGTCGCTCAGGATGGCCAGTCTCATGGCGAGCCGAGCGGACTATCGTAGGACGGCCATGCCTGATCCGCTCGAGAGTCTTCGCGGAACCATCCGAAGCGCGGCGGACTCGCTGCGCGATGGAAGCTCCGAATCGATCGCCCCCACGCTCGAGCGCCCGCCGAAGCGAGAGCTCGGCGACTACTCGACCAACGCGGCGATGCTCCTCGCGCCGGCGCGCGGCGAGCCCCCGCGCGAGATCGCGGAGCGGCTCCGTGAGGACCTCGGCGCCAGGCTCGCCGGAAGCGCGGATCGGATCGAGGTTGCGGGGCCTGGCTTCGTCAACGTCTTCCTCGCCGACCGCTGGCACCGGGAGGCCGTCGTCGCGCTGCTCGGTGCCGGCGCGGGGTTCGGTGCGGGCGCGGCCGAGCAAGGCGAGCGGGTCCTGGTCGAGTTCGTCTCCGCCAACCCCACCGGCCCGCTGCACGCGGCGAGCGGCCGGCACGCCGCTTACGGGGACGCCCTCGCCCGGGTGCTCGCCTTCGCCGGCAACGACATCGAGCGTGAGTACTACCTCAACGACATGGGCCGGCAGGTGCGGCAGTTCGGCGAGTCGATCGCCGCACGGATGCGCGGGCAGGAGCCGCCCGAGGGCGGGTACCGCGGCGACTACGTGATCGAGCTCGCGAACGAGCTCACGACCGAGGGTGCGGATCACGACGACGTCGAGGGCCTCGCCCGGCGCGGCATCGAGATCATGCGCGGACGGATCGAGACGACGCTCGGGCGATTCGGGGTGCGGTTCGATACCTGGTCGTCGGAGCGTTCGATGTACGAGCGGGGCGCCCTGGACGATGCGATCCAGAAGCTGCGCGACGGCGGGCATGTGTATGAGAGCGAGGGCGCGGTGTGGTTGCGCACCACGACCTTCGGGGACGAGAAGGACCGCGTCCTGGTCCGCGGTAATGGCGAGCCGACGTACTTCGCTCCGGACATCGCCTACCACTACGACAAGCTCCAGCGCAGTGGGCGGGTGATAGACGTGCTCGGGGCCGACCACCACGGATACGTCCCGAGGATGCGCGCCGCCCTGGCCTCCCTCGGCGAGGACCCCGATCGGTTCGAGGCGGAGATCATCCAGATGGTGCATCTGGAGCTGCGCGGCGAGCGCACGCAGATGTCGAAGCGGCAGGGGACCTTCGTCACGCTCGACGAGCTGCTCGACGACATCGGCACCGATGCGACGCGGTTCTTCATGCTGCAGCGAAGTCACGAGACGACGGTGGAGGTCGACCTGGAGCTCGCCAGGAAGGAGTCGCCCGACAACCCCGTCTATTACGTGCAGTACGCGCACGCGCGGATCGCGAGCATTCTCCGCAAGGCGAGGGCGGACGGCGCCGCCCCGCCCGGGGAGGGCGACGGGGTCGACGAGGACGCGGTCGCCGCGGCGGCCGAGGCACTGGTGGCACTGGGGACGGCCGCCGAGCCCAGCGAGCGAGCGCTCGTCCAACGGCTGCTCGAGCTTCCCGTGGAGGTCCAGACCGCCGCAGAACGGCGCGCGCCCCACCGGCTCGCTGCGTACGCGACCGCCACCGCGGCCGACTTTCACGCCTTCTACCGCGACTGCCAGGTGGTCGGCGCCGGCGAGGGGCTCCAGGACGCGCGGCTGGCGCTGTCGATCGCCGCGAAGCGTGTGATCGCCCGGACGCTCGATCTGCTCGGCGTCAGCGCGCCCGAGCGGATGTAGCTACGGCGAGCGGGTCGCGCACATACGTCTGCCGGCCCGGACCGCGGAGTTCCTCAGCAGCGATGCCACGAGCTTCACTGCGATCCCGCAATAGACCACCGCATTCGTCAACCCCTTACGGTCCGGCGCATAGTGCTTGCGGTAGAAACGGAACATGCCGTAATGAAACGCGTAGTTCAGGCGCGGGGATCGCAGCGGTCCGCTCGTCCCGGCCTTGACGTGGATGACCTTGACGGTGGGCTCGTACCAGGTGATCCAGCCCGCCTGGGCAAACCGGTAGCAGAGGTCGAGGTCCTCCATGTACATCCAGAAGCCCTCGTCGAAGAGACCGACTTGGTCAAGCGCCGAGCGCCGACACAGCATGAACGCCCCGTTGACGGCGTCGACAGGTCCACGGGTGAGCCATGGCGCACGATATGCCGCCAGACGGCCCGACCTGCGTCGGCGGCCAAGGCCGCTGAAGTGGCCGAGCGAGCTGAGCGGCGTCGGGAACGACCGCTTCGCGGCGTGGTCAAGGGTGCCGTCTTCGAGCTCGAGTCGGCATCCGCACATCCCGATCTCCGGACGGGTGGTCATCAGCTCGAGCAGCTGGTCGAGGGCGCCTTCGGTCACCCGCGTGTCGGGATTGAGGCATAGGACGAAGGGGGCTTCGCCTTGACGTATCCCGATGTTGCTCGCAGCACTGAAGCCGAGGTTCCGCTCTGCGGCGATCAGCCGTACCTCCGGAAAGCACTGGCGCACCATCTCGGCCGTCCCATCGCCGGATGCGTTGTCGATCACACATATGCCGGTCCCTCGGCTCGCCGGATGCGCCCGAAGAGATGCGAGGCAGCGCCGCAGCAATTCTTCGCAGCGGTACGCAACGATGACGACATCGAGGGTGGGATCGGCGCTCTCGTTCAAGGTCTGGACGGACGAATGGCTGAGTCGCAAGATTGCCGGAGATCGGAGCCACTCGCGGAGCCGCGACGATGAGTGTCCTCCGGCGCGGTTAGGATCGCCCACATGGAAGCCACTTCTGCGCCCCAGCGGCGCCTCAGCGTTGGAGACACCATCAACGAGACGTTCTCGATCTACGGGCAGCAGTTCCTGCCGCTGATCGGAAGCGCGATCGTTGTGTTCGTCGTCATCGGCATCATTGCGGGCCTGCTCCTGGCCGCCGGTGGGGTGATCCTCGTGCTCCTCGCGACCGCCGTGCGGCTGGCCGGTCAGGCCCTGTACGTCGGCTTCGTGGTGAAGCTCGTCGAAGACGTCCGCGACGGCCGCCGGGATTTGAGCATCAGTGACCTCTTCTCCGCGGCCGCTCCGTCAATCATCCCCCTGATCCTCTTCGGCATCCTGTTCGGGATTGCGGTCGCCATCGGGTTGATCCTGATCATCGTGCCTGGCCTGATCCTGCTCACCATATGGTCGGTCGGGGCGCCGGCGATCGTCGCGGAACGGGTCGGGGTATTCGACGCCTTCGGCCGAAGCCGGAACCTGGTCAGGGGTAACGGATGGACGGTGTTTGGGACGCTCGTGGTCGTCCTCCTGATCGTGATTGCCATCGGGATCGTCCTGGGCGTGATAGCGACTCCCATCGGTAACGGTGCCATCGTCATCGCCAGCATCATCTCGAGCGCGATCACGGCCCCGATCTTCGCCATCGCGGTGAGCGTGATGTTCTTCGACCTCGGCGGCGGCCGGGTGGAGCAGACCGCGGCCGCGCCGGCGACGACCCCCGCTCCGCCGCCTTCGGAGACTCCGCCGCCTCCGCCGAGCGCCTAGTCGGGCAGCAGCGGCACGGCGATCCCCGGGTCGCGCCCGAGCAGCACGGCTCGCGTGACCGCGGACGACCCGAACCGGTCGCGGATCTCGTCGAGCGCCGCGTCGAGCCCGTAGCGGCTGCATTGTCCCAGCGGCAGCGCGAGCTGAATGGCGCCACCCGAGTCCAGGTTCCCCAGCGAGACGCCGAGCAGGGTGATGCCCTTCGCCTCGACGAGCGGCAGCGACGCGGCGAGCAGCCCGCGTGCGGTCGCCAGTATCGACGGCGTATGCGCGGTGGCCTCGGGAATCGTGTGCGATCTCGTCGCTCGGGTGAAGTCCCGGAATCGGAGCCGGAGCGTGACCGTCCGGCACACGCGGCGCGCCGTCCTCAGCCGTCGCCCGAGCCGTTCGACCAGGCCGAGCAGGATCGCATCGAGGTCCTCGTGCGACCGGGGGGATCGCCCGAGCGCCCGCTGGGCACCCATCGAGCGCCGCCGCCGCCGCCCATGCACGCGGCGAGGATCCCGGTTGTGCGCCAGGGCGTGCAGGTGGCGTCCCGCCGCCGGCCCGAGCATCGAGACCAGAGTCGACTCGGGGAGGCGCGCCACCTGGCCGACGGTGACCAGACCGTGGTCCCGCAGCTTGCGGGCGGTGACCGTGCCCACTCCCCACAGGCGCTCGACGGCGAGCGGGTGGAGGAAGTCGAGCTCGCCACCGGCCGGGACGATCAGTAGGCCGTCCGGTTTCCCCACCGCGCTCGCGACCTTGGAGAGGAACTTCGTGCTGGCGACGCCGACCGTGATCGGCAGCCCAACGTGCTCACGCACGTCGCGGCGCAGCCGGGCGGCGATCTCCGGAGGCGAACCCTTGATTCGTTCGAGCCCCCTTACGTCCATGAACGCCTCGTCGATCGACAGGGCCTCCACGCTCGGCGCGGTGCGCTCGAAGACCTCGAACACCTCCTTGCTCGCGTCTGAGTAGGCGGACATCCGCGGCGGCACCACGACCGCCTGCGGGCACAGGCGCCGAGCTTGCGCCCCGTCCATCGCCGTGCGAATGCCGTAAGCCTTCGCCTCGTAGCTCGCCGCGAGAACGACTCCGCCGCCCACGATCACCGGGCGGCCGCGCAGCCTCGGATCGTCGCGCTGCTCGACCGAGGCGTAGAAGGAATCGAGATCGGCGTGGAGGATGGTGGCCCCGCGCGGCACGAACACATGTTCGCCCAGCTCCAGGACGGAAAAACGCGGCAACGAAGGGCAGGAGCCGGAGCTCCGTCCCGCCCGAGTTCCCGCCTGACCAGGCACGCTTACCCGCCGCCGATGCCGCTGTTAGATTCCGGCCTTCCCAAGCTGAACAGGAGGAGACACATTGACCAAGGCTGAATTCGTCGATCGAATCTCTGGCAAGTTCGACTCGAAGAAGGCGGCGGGCGATGCCGTCGAAGCGTTGCTCGACGGGATCACGGATACGCTCGCGGGCGGAGGCGAGGTCAACTTCACCGGCTTCGGCAAGTTCAGCGTCGCCGAGCGTGGACCGCGTCAGGGCGTGAACCCACGGACTGGAGAGCGCATCACCATCGCCGGGGGCCGCGTGCCCAAGTTCTCCGCCGGCGCCGGGCTGAAGTCGAGGGTCAAGGGGAGCTGACGGGCCCCTTCGCGGATCGGCTCGCCGCTTCCGTCCAGAAGCGGCGCAGCCAGGTCTGTCTCGGGCTGGACCCGGATCTGGGGCCAGCCGCTGCGGTCGGCGGGCTTTGCCGGCGCCTGATCGAGCAAGCCGGCGACTTCTGCGTCGCCGTGAAGCCGCAGCTCGCCTGTTTCGAGCGGCTCGGTCCCGGCGGTTGGGCGATGCTGGGCGAGGTCGTCGACGCGGCGCAGGCCGCCGGGTTGCTCGTCATCGCCGACGCCAAGCGTGGCGACGTCCCGCACATCGCCACGGTGTACGCCGAGACCCTGGTCGGGACCAGGTCGGAGGCGTCCCCGGACGCGCAGCGCCTCGGAGCGGACGCCGTCACCGTCAACCCGCTGATGGGGGGCGACGTGGTCGACGCCTTCGCCGAGGTCGCCGCGTCCGCGGGGGCGGGCCTGTTCGCCCTGGTGCGGACGTCGAACCCCGGCGCCGCAGATCTCCTAGACCTCGATGCGTCGGGCAGGCCGCTCTACGAGCACATCGCCGAACTCGTTGCCGCCCGCGCCGACCGCCTGGCGGGTACCGTCGGGCTCAGCGGCATGGGCGCCGTGGTCGGCGCGACAGCGCCGCGTCATCTGGAGCGGATCAGGGCGCTGCTGCCGAAGTCGATCTTCCTCGTGCCCGGGGTCGGTGCACAGGGCGGTCGCGCCTCCGACCTCGCGCCCGCGTTCGCAGACGATCCGGCGTCGGTGCTGGTGAACGCATCACGTTCGATCGCGGGCGCCGACGATCCCGGTGCGGCGGCGAGGGACCTTCGCGACGAGCTCTGGAGCCTCACCGGCGCCTGAGCCGGCGTTCGTGAGCGCAGCCTTGCCCCGCGCGCCGCAGCGGGCATGGGGACCACTCAGCGCATTACCATGCCGTTCCCGTGGCCAGGATCTTCGCGGTGTCGGCATTGGTGATCGCGGCGATCGTGGTGATCGTCGTGATCTCGTCCTCCCTGGGGGACTCCAGCGACGACTCGAATGCGGGCGCGCACGCCAACGGCCCGAACACCCAGAAGGAGCACCACGACAAGTACTACGTGGTGCAGCCGGGAGACACGTTCGCCGGGATCGCGGACAAGGAGGGGTACAGCGTTCAGCGCCTGGAGAAGCTGAACCCGAACCTCGACACGCAGCTTCTCCCCGAACAGGGCTGCATCAACCTCGTTCCCGACGGGTGCAAGATCCTCGCCAACGGCGGCTGAGGGGGCATTGGGCCCGCCGGTTCCGTCTCGCCTCGCTGGGCGCGCTCGCGACCCTCGCTCTGCTTGCGGCGGGCACCGCCCACGCCGACCCGCCAAAGCCCCCCGAGCTCTCCGCGCGCCAGTGGATCCTGATCGACACCCAGGATCGCGCGCGGCTCACGGGTCACGAGGTGAGCACCTCGAACGCGATGGCGAGCACCACGAAGCTGATGACCGCCTACCTCGCGCTTCACCGGCTGCCGCTCGGAAAGGTCCTGACGGCGCCGCCTTATCACCCCATCGCGGGGGAGTCGCTGCTTGGCCTGCAGGCCGGCGAGCGCATGTCGGTGCACGACCTGCTGTACGGCTTGCTGCTTCCAAGCGGCAACGATGCGGCCGTGACGCTCGCGGACGGCGTCGCCGGCTCCGAGCAGTCATTCGTCTCCGAGATGAACCGCGAGGCTCACCGGCTCGGCCTCGGCGACACGAGCTACGCCAACCCGATCGGGCTCGACGCTTCAACCAACTACACGAGCCCGAAGGACCTTGCCAAGCTAACGCTGGCGCTTCGCCACGACCAGCTGTTCCGCAAGATCGTCGACACGCCGCAGATCACGCTCGAGACCGGCGATCACCCCCGAACGATCACGAACCGCAACACCCTGCTGCTCATGCACCCCTGGATCAACGGGGTGAAGACGGGGTACACGCCCGAGGCCGGCAACGTCCTGGTCGCGACCGGCTCGCAAGAGGGCGTCACGCTGCTGTCCGTCGTGATGGGCGAGCCCACCGAGGCGAGCCGCGACAGCGATTCGCTGGCGCTCCTGGATTATGGGTTCTCGCTTTACCGGAGCGAGCACGCGGTGGATCGCGGAGAGCGGGTGGGGTCCGCCGACGTGCCAAATGCCGATTCCAGGATCCCCCTCGTGGCAGCGGGATCAGTCATCACGACGGTGCGGCGCGGCCAGAGCGTCGACGTGACGCTGAAGGCGCCGACGGCGGTGGAGGCGCCGATTCACCGCGGCGAGCGCGTCGGATCGGCGACGGTCACCGTGGACGGTGAGCCGGTCGGCCGCGTCGCGGCTGTTGCAGCGCGGCCGCTGCAGCCATCCGGCGGCGGCCTCGTCGCATCGGTCGACGACGCGGTCCCCGGTCCGCGGATCGTGGTCTGGTTGCTCGTCGTTGCAGCCGCCGCGTTCGTGATACTGATTGCCGCGACGGTCTTGGGACGGCGCCCGGGGTGAGTACCGCGGCAGTGCTCTAAGGTCGCAGGAGAACGTTCAAGCGGGAGGCAACGGTGATCCTGACGGTGACATTGAACGCGGCGATCGACCGGACGGTCGCAGTTCCGAACTTCCGGCTCGGCCGCCGTCATCGAGCGGTGGAGTCGCGCACGGTCGCCGGCGGCAAGGGAGTGAACGTCGCCCGCGCGCTCAAGCTCCTCGGCCGGCCGGTGATCGCGACGGGCCTGGCCGGCGGACCCACCGGAGCTCGGATCCTCGAGCTCCTGACGGAGGAGTCCATCCTCAACGACTTCACACACATCGAGGGCGAGTCGCGGACCAACCTCGCCATCGTCGATCCCACCTCCGGAGAGCAGACGGAGATCAACGAGCGCGGGCCTGTGGTGAGTCCCGACGAGGTGGATCGATTCGTCGAGAAGGTCGTGTACCTCGCGCAGGGCGCCAGCCTCTGTGTGCTCGCCGGAACACTCCCGCCCGAGGTGGACTCCGGCCTCTACGCGCGGCTCGTCGCGGAGTTGCGACGGCTGGAAGTGCAGACTCTGCTCGACACGGAGGGCGAGCCAATGCGGCTCGGGCTCCGCGCGGAGCCGGCAGTCGTGGCGCCGAACGCGGAGGAGGCCGAAGGAGCCGTCGGTCACGAGTTCAACGACGACGACGACCTCGCGATGGGACTGGCCAGTCTCCTCGAGATGGGCGCCCGCGAGGCGATCATCACGCAGCCCGCCGGCTGCGTTGCGATCCTCGCCGAGAACGGCGGCCGCCAACGCTACGAGGTCGAGATCGAGCCGCTCGAGCCCGTTTCCGGTGTCGGCTCGGGGGACTGCTTCCTCGCCGGCTACGCCGCGGCCCGCTACGAGGGCGCGTCGCCGCGCGAGTGCCTGGCGTTCGGCGTGGCATGTGGGGCGGAGTCGACTCAGCACATCGGCGCCGGAACGCTCAACCCGCGCGAGGCCGAACGACTGCTGTCCCGCGTGGAAGTGCGCGCGATCGAAGTTCCCGCCGGCGTCGGCTGAGCGCATCGGATCCGATCGTCAGGACGTGGCACCGAGGGAAGCCTGGCCGCCCGAGCGACCGACGAGAGAAGGATTCACCCCGATATGCGTGGTCAATCCTCCCCTCGAGCGAAAGACAGATCGAGTGGTGAGTTGGGGCCCCATATGTGTCCCCAATCGCCCACTCGATGGTCGGGACGTGCGGCCTGAAACTCCTCTACTTGCCCGTTCCTCTACGGGCCCACGTAGTTCACATGCCACCACTCGCTCGAGGCCTCGGTCTTCGCCCAGCCGTACGAGGCTCCGATCGCGTCGATGACGTTTGCCATCGCCGGGTCGGCGATATCCAGTGCCGCTCCATATTCATGCGAGGACGTACCAGGCGTCGCTGCCAGGCTCCCCTGTCCCGAGAGGTAGAGGTTGTAGAGGTAGAGCTGCTGCCCGTAGGAGCGGTAGGCGGACAGCGGGCCGGCGGGGTAGAGGTCGATGCCGTAGGTGTCGAGCGACGCCTGCCGCATCAGATTCCAGTTGTAGGCGGCGTTGGAGGACAGGTAGGCCTCGCCGTTCGGGCACGACGGGCAGTAGATCGGCGAGGTCCACGAGGGATGCTCCTCGGGAGGCGGCGAGCTCGTTGCGCTCGAGGTCGTGACTGGCGAGGGGGCGGTGCTCGATGCGGGGATCGTGATCTGCTGCCCGCTGATCAGCAGCGCGTCGGAGGAAATGCCATTGGCAGCGGCGAGAGTGTCGGCGGAGATGCCGTTGGCGGCCGCCACCGACGAGAGGCTCTCACCCGGCTGAACGGTGTGGGAGATACCCCCGGAAGTCGAGTCCGCCGAACTGGTGGAAGCGGTTCCGGCGCTCGCCACCGCCGCGGCGCCCTCGTCCGCCGTCGGGATCTGAATGGTCTCGCCGACGTACACCTGGGCATCGTCGGAGAGGCCGTTGTAGGCCGCGACCGTATGGGTCGTGAAGTCGTTCGAGGCCGCGATCGACCAGAGCGTCTCGCCCGGGATCACGGTGTGGGGCGCCGCCGCGTTCGCCTCGGTCGCGAACACGACCAGTACGACCACGGCCGCCCCAAGGAACTTTGCGAATAAGGACAACTGCTTGCCTCCTCTGGGGTCCCGTCCATGGAGTTTTCGGACCCATCCCTGCGCCCGGACGGGATCGCTTTTTGGGTCCGAGGACGCGTTCCTCCCCGTGAAGCGGCGCCTGCACCCACTGCTAACATCGCCGAGGCCTTGGAAAAGCCGGGCCCGCACTCGCAAAACGCGCACTTTTGGCCTCGTTTGACGAGGCTTTTTTCGTCCGCGGCCGCGCCTAGCCTGGCTCTTTACAGAAAGAGAGGGACGAACTAGGTGGAAGTCGAGATCGGACGGGGGAAGAAGGGCAGGCGGGCCTATGGGTTCGACGACATCGCGATCGTGCCGTCCCGCCGGACCCGCGACCCCGACGACGTCGACATCACCTGGACCCTCGGGCCCTATCGCTTCGAGCTGCCGGTCCTGGCCTCGGCGATGGACGGAGTGGTCAGCCCGGAGAGTGCCGGCGCCGTGGGCAAGCTCGGCGGGCTCGCGGTGCTCAACCTCGAGGGGATTTGGTCGCGCTACGAGAACGCCGACGAGCAGCTCGAGCGCATCGCGACTGCCGATCCGGCGGTGGCCACCCAGACGATGCAGGAGATCTATCGCGAGCCGGTCAAGCCCGAGCTGATCGCCAAGCGGGTCGAGGAGATCAAGGCTCAGGGCGTGGTGGCTGCCGGGTCGTTCACGCCCCAGCGCGTCACGGGACACTACGAGGTCGCCCTCGAGGCGGGCCTGGACATCCTCGTGATCCAGGGCACGGTGATCTCGGCCGAGCACGTTTCCTCAAAGTCCGAGCCGCTCAACCTGAAGAAGTTCATCGCCGAGGTGCCGGTGCCGTGCATCGTCGGCGGCTGCGCGTCCTACTCCACGGGGCTCCATCTGATGCGCACGGGCGCCGTCGGCGTTCTCGTCGGCGTCGGCCCGGGGGCGGCCTGCACCACGCGCGGCGTCCTCGGGATCGGCGTGCCCCAGGCCACCGCGATCGCCGACGTTGCGGCCGCCCGCTCGCAGCACATGCTCGAGACGGGTGAGTACTGCAACGTCATCGCCGACGGCGGCATGCGCACGGGTGGCGATGTCTCCAAGGCGATCACCTGCGGCGCGGACGCCGTGATGATCGGCTCGCCGCTCGCGCGCGCCAAGGAGGCGCCCGGCCGTGGCTTTCACTGGGGCATGGCGACCTTCCACCCGTCGCTGCCTCGCGGCGCTCGGGTTGCGACCGTGCAGGACGGGACGCTCGAGGAGATCCTCCTCGGCCCAGCCCACGAGAACGACGGCACGTTCAACCTCATCGGGGCTCTTCGGACCTCGATGGCGACCTGCGGCTACGAGGACATCCGCGACTTCCAGCGTGCCGAGGTGATGGTCGCGCCGGCGCTCCAGACCGAGGGCAAGAAGCTCCAGCGCGAGCAGTCGGTCGGCATGGGGTCCAACGGCCGGGCCGCGGGGGCGGCCGGGGTCGCGATTTCGGATGACTGACGGCGCCGCGGTGCCGGCGACGCCGACCGCGGCCAGGGGAGTCACCGGGACCGACGCTGTCTCGGCAGAGTCAGTCGACGTACAGCCGCCCTCGACGGCGCACGAGGAGGTGCTGGTTCTCGACTTCGGTGGCCAGTACTCGCAGCTGATCGCCCGCCGGATCCGCGAGTGCGGTGTCTTCGCCGAGCTGCTGCCGCACACGACGGACTTCGACCGCATAAAGGAGCGCCGGCCCGCGGCACTCGTGCTGTCCGGTGGTCCGGCGTCGGTGTATTCGGAGGGTGCGCCGGAGCTACGTCCCGACCTCCTCGAGCTGGGCATTCCGGTGCTCGGCATCTGTTACGG
>JBJMKM010000001.1:0-14059 GCA_045805825.1 Solirubrobacterales bacterium | reverse complement strand
TCACGATCCAGCCACACTCGAGCGCCACCACCGCGGCGACCCCGGAAACCGCCGCGGCGCGCAGGAACCAGGGCGTCTGCGGAATGTCGCGCCTGCGCCACCACGCCCAGCCAAGCCAGAGCCCCAGCAAGATGAGCACCGAGCAGATGCCCACCATCGTGTCGAATGCCCAGTGGAGCATCGTGTTCGCGGGCGGGCGGTCGCTCGGAGGAACCGAGTCCAGCCCGGTGACCTTGGTGTCGGTGTTCCAGCCGACGAGAAACGAGTCGAAGCCGGGGATCCCGAGCCCCCCCTTGACGCCCGAGGACGTGCAGCGGCCAAGGATGTACTCGGTGACGTCCGTGTGGGTCGTCTGCACGCACTCCATGGCCGCGAACTTGACCGGCTGATCGTCGGCGATCGCGCGCGCTGCAGTGTCGCCCACGGCGAACTGGATGGGCGTTGCGATGCACGCGACGGTGAGCGGGATCAAGAGCCCGAGGCGGTGGTGGCGGTCCCGTCGCCCGCGTAGCATCCCGACGGCGTAGACCGACGCGATCAGGAACCCGGTGACGAGGTAGGCGGCGAGAATCATGTGCGGGACCTCATACGCCGTGGCCCGGTTGAAGATCGCGTCGAGCGGGGCAACGTTGGTGACGTCCCCATTGGAGGCGATCGTGAAGCCGTCGGGCTGGTTCATCCAGGAGTTCACGGTGACGACCGAGAACGCGCCTCCGATCCCCGAGATCACAACGGGGACGCCGGTCCAGAAGTGGGCCCACCCGGAGAGGCGCTTCCAGCCATAGATGTAGATCGCAATGAAGATCGCCTCAGTGAAGAAGAAGATGCCCTCGATCGCGAACGCGACCCCGAAGACCTCTCCGAAGCGACCCGTGAACGCCGGCCACAGAAGGCCGAACTCGAACGACAACACCGTGCCCGTGACGGCGCCCACAGCGAACAGCACGGCTGCGACCTTCGACCAGCGCTGCGCCAGTTCGAGCGCGACGGCGTCGTCGTGACGCAGGCCCCGGTAGTTGGCGATCAGCATCATCGCGGGAAAGGCGACGCCAAGGGAGGCCAGGATGATGTGGAACCCGAGCGTGAACGCCATCTGGCTACGCGCCGGCGCCAGCTCGGAGGACGCGGCGAGGAGCGTGGGCAGGTGCTCGATCAGGGAGATGCCGGCCCCCCGTTTGGCAACCACGGCTCGTGCCAGCACCCGTGGCCCCGCACGATCTCATCAGCCTGCTCCGGGCCCCATGTTCCCTTCGCGTATGTCTGCACAGGCGGCGGGTTGTCCAGCAGCGGCTGGAGAATGCGCCACGCCTCTTCCACGCTGTCCTGCCTGGTGAACCGGGCGCTGTCGCCGACCATCGCCGCATGCAGCAGCACCTCGTAGGGAGTCGGGCCCTCCCCGCCCTCCTCCGCGAACTCCATGTCGAGCTCGACGGCCTCGGGCTTGGCGTCGCCCGCCCGCTGCGCGTCCAGCACGAGCCGGATTCCCGTGCCTGGATCGAGCCGGACGACGATCTGGTCGGGCTCGGGGCGGCGCGTGCCCCTGGCGAAGAACCCCAGCCTGGGCGGGTGGTGGAAGACCAGCCGTAGCTCCGTCTGCCTCATGGGCAGCTCCTTACCGGCCCGGATGAAGATGGGAACTCCCGACCAGCGCCAGTTCTGGATCTCCAGGCGCAGGGCGGTGAAGGTCTCGGTGGCTGAATCCTTGACGACTCCGTCGATGTCGCGGTAGCCCTCATACTGCCCGCGGACGTAGCGGGCGGGATCGGCATCCGGCATCGCATGGAAAACGGCCGCCATCGCGTTCTTCAGGATCTCCGGGTTGCCACCGGTTGGCGGTTCCATCGCCGCCGCCGCAACGATCTGCATCAGGTGGTTGACGACGACGTCCCGCAGCGCTCCGACCGGGTCGTAGAAGTGGCCGCGATCCGCCACTCCGAAGTCCTCGGCCATCGTGATCTGCACCGAGGAGATGTAGTTCCGGTTCCAGACCGGCTCGAGCATCGCGTTCGCGAACCGCAGATAGAGGATCTCGATGAGTCCCATCTTCCCCAGGAAGTGATCGATCCGGTAGAGCTGGGACTCGTCGAGATGGGTGTGGATCTCGTCGTTGAGCGCCCGCGCCGAGGCGAGGTCGTGCCCGAACGGCTTCTCGACCACCACACGGGCACTCTTCGACAACCCCGCTTGGGCCAGGCCCTTGATCACCGTCCCGAAAAGCGAAGGCGGGATCTCCAGATAGAAGACCGGCGTCTTTGCGCCGCCCATGGCGTCGCCCACGCGCTTGTAGATGGCGTGGTCCGTGAAATCTCCGGAGACGTAGGACAGGCGGTTCGCGAAGCGTTCGAAAACCTCCTCGTCGATCGTCTCGCCGTCGGCTTCAAGCGACTCGTGCGCCCGCTTGCGGAGGTCATCGACCGTCCAGTCCTCGACCGCGGCGCCGATGATCGGGCAGTCCAGGAGGCCGCGTGCCTCGAGCCGGTACAGGGAGCGGAAGGTCATCACCTTCGCGAGGTCGCCGGTGATGCCGAAGATGACCAGGACGTCTGCGGGCGACACGGCGGAGCATCATCGCATCCAAACCCGGTCGATCCCAGCCGGTCCCACGGGGCCCCCGGTTCCGGTTAGGATCGGTTCGTGGGATGGGGAGCCAGGTACCTCGCCGGGGCGGCCGCGGCAGTCGGCGTGCTGTTGCTCGTGCCGGGGTTGGCGATGGGCGGCAACAAGCTCTTCAAGAGCGGGGAGACCGCCGGCGAGATCACCGCGCACTCCGCGATCGTCTGGGGCCGCGTGATCCGACCCGTGACGGTCAGGGCCCACGTGGCGACCGACCGGGACCTGCGACATCAGGTCGCGCGTCCCAGGATCAAGGCCAAGTCGAAGAACGACCTGACGGTTCAGAGGGAGATCCGAGGGCTCCAGCCGAATCAGACCTACTTCTACCGGTTCTGCACTGTCCGGACGCACCGCTGCGACGGCACGGGAAGGTTCGAGACCGCTCCCGCCGCCGGGGCGACGAAGACGATCCGATTTGCCTACACCGGCGATGAGACCGGTGTACGCGAGCCGGGCTCGGACAAGCCCTTCTGGGGCTACTTCAAGGCCTGGAAGACGATCAAGCACGAGAACAACAACTTCAACATCGACTTCGGTGACACCATCTATTCCGACCCCGAGGTTCCGGGGTGGGGCGATCGCACCGCGCTCAGCGTCCCTGACAAGTGGGCCATGTACCGCCGCAAGCTGAGGATTCCCAATATGCGGAGGGCCCGCGCCGCGACCGGCATGTACAGCCACTGGGACGACCACGAGTTCCGCAACGACTTCTCGATCCCGGAGTTCGGGCGCGAGGTCTACAACCACGGGGTCCGCGCCTTCCGGGATTACGAGCCGGTCCACTACTCGAAGCAGGCCGGCCTCTACCGCTCAGTCCGATGGGGGAAGAACCTCGAGCTCTTCTTCCTCGACGAGCGCTCCTTCCGAAGCGCGAAGGCATCGGACAACGGAACCTGCGACAACCCCGACACCGGTCAGCCGGACCTCGCGCCCACCGCGCCGAAGGACAAGCGCCAGCTCTTCAGCACTCTGATCCCGTCGCTCTCCGCGCCGGTGTCGAAGCACTGCAAGCGCAAGATCAACGATCCCGATCGCACGATGCTCGGCAAGCCACAGCTTCACCGCTTCCTGAAGGACGTGAAGAGCTCGGACGCTCGTTGGAAGGTCGTCATGAACGAGACGCCGATCCAGCAGTTCTACGGGCTGCCGTACGACCGCTGGGAGGGCTACGCGTATGAGCGGGTCCAGCTGCTGAAGGGGCTCGAGAACGCCAACGTCAACAACCTTGTCTTCCTGACCACCGACACTCACGCTGCGTTCGCGAACATCGTCCGCCTGCGCACTCTGAACGGCGACGTCGCGCCGTCGAATGCTCCGGCGAACCCCGCCGACACGCCTTACAACGACTTCATCATCGGCCCGGTCGCGACCAAGCCCTTCTGGGAGGAGATCGACGACACCACGGGCAGGCCCGGCAGCGGCGAGCTCCTGTCCCAGGTCTTCTTCCATCCGCCGCCACCGCAGGGCGTCGGCATGGCGTGCTCGCAGGGCGGCCAGCCGAGCTACGCCGAGGTCACGGTCAAGCGCGGCAGCCTCACCGTCGAGTACAAGAAGGCCGACGGCTCACCCGTGATGGACATCGACGGCTCGCCGTGCGGTCCGTACGTGCTCAACGGCGCCGGCGCCGGGGGCTGACCGGGCGTCCAGGCGGCGATGTTGGGCCTTCAAGCTCAACGAAAACCGGCCGATAGCCTGAAAGTATGGAGACGCGAACCGAGCGGATCGTGCTCGAGACGGACCGTCACCGCATCGTCGGCGACGTCACGCTGCCGCGCGAGGGCTATCGCAGCCGCCTGTCCGATTACCTCAACCGGGGCGACCTGGACTTCATCCCGATGGTCAACGCGGAGCTCGAGCCGCTAAACGGCGGCGCACCCGAGACGAGGTCATTCGTCGCGGTCGCGCGCACCCACGTGCAGCTCGCGTTCCCGTACGAGCCCGGCTCGTAGGCGCATCGGCCGCTCGCGCCGCGGTTTCTCGCTTTCCGGCGAGGGGTAGCCTCGATGGCATGGCGATGGAGGACACCGACGCGGCGGCGGCGGCCGGCACGCTGAGCCTCGGCGGCGATCTAGAAGTCCGCCGGCTCGGTTTCGGGGCCATGCGCCTCACGGGCGATGGGATCTGGGGGCCGCCCGACCATCCGGAGACTGCGAAGGCGGTCCTGCGGCGCGCGGTCCATCTCGGAGTCGACTTCATCGACACCGCCGACTCGTACGGCCCCGACGTGAGCGAGGAACTGATCGCCGAGGCGCTTCACCCTTATCCGGGCGGGCTCGCGATCGCGACCAAGGGCGGCCTGACCCGAGCCGGGCCCGGGCAGTGGAGTGCGGACTGCCGCCCCGAGCACCTGCGGGAGGCGTGCGAAGGAAGCCTGCGGCGCCTGCGCCTCGAGCGAATCGACGTGTACCAGTTGCACACGGTCGATTACAACGTCCCGCTCGAGGAATCGGTCGGCGCGCTGGTCGAGCTGCGCGACGAGGGAAAGATCGCCCACATCGGCCTCTCGAACGTCAACACCGAGCAGCTGGCACGCGCCCGCGAGATCGTCCCGGTCGTCTCGGTACAGAACCGCTACAGCATCGAAGACCGCGACTCCGATCCGGTCCTCCAGGAGTGCGAGATCCAGGGGATCGCGTTCATCCCGTGGTTCCCGCTGGCAGCGGGAGGACTTGCCTCCGACGGCCCAATCTCCCGCGTCGCCCAGGCCCACGACGCAACTCCGTTCCAGGTCGCGATCGCGTGGCTGCTCGCCCGGTCCCCGGTGATGCTGCCGATCCCCGGAACGTCATCGGTGGAGCACCTCGAGCAGAACGTCGCCGCCGCCGGCCTCCGCCTTGCTCAGGAGGAGTTCGAGGAGCTCGCCGCAATCGGCGGCTGACGAAGCCGACCCGCTCAACAGCTCCATCGGGGGAGGGCGAGTAGGGAGCAGGCACGGTCGCGCGGGCCTTTCCGACGTCTTCGCGCGTGTTTCGTCACAGCTTCCCGAGGGGTGGTCGACCTTGTGCACCGTATGGGTGCAAAACGTCGACCACCCCCTCCGGCCTGTCCCTACGTGCCCTCTCCCCCGCGGCGCACCGGCGACACGCCGGGGCTACCAACCGAACGCGCCGGCGCCTACGGCGTCAAAACGATCTTCAGCGCCTCGCGGCGGTCGTAGATCTCGTAGGCGTCGGGTGCCTCGTCGAGGCTCATGTGGTGCGTGACGAGTGGGGTCGGATCGATCACGCCAGCGGAGAGCATCGCCAGCACACGATCCAAGTGACCGATCACGTTGGCGTGACCGGTGCGCCAGCGAAGGGCCTTGATCCAGACGACGCCCATGTGGACCTCGGCGCGCTCCGCGTAGACGCCGATCACCGACACGGTGCCGGCCTTGCGCGCCACCCGGCAGGCCAGGTCGAGGGCGGCGGGATGGCCGACGGCGTCCACGGCGAGGTCGACGCCGCGGCCCTCCGTCAGCTCCTTGACGCGCCCGCGCGGGTCCTCCTCGGTCAAGTGGACCGGGACGGCGCCGAAGGACTCGGCCATCCGCAGTCGATCCTCGACGGTGTCGACGGCGACGACCTGCGATGCCCCGGACGCCTTGGCCACCTGAACGGCGCAAAGGCCGACCGGGCCGAGCCCGAGCACAGCCACGGCGGCCCCGGGCTCGAGCGGCTCCGGCAGCGCCGCGTCCCCGCAGATCGCGTGGTAACCGGTGCCGGCCACGTCGCCGGCGAACAGCGCCACGTCGTTGGAGAGACCCTCCGGCACTCGCCGCAGGGTGAGGTTCGCGTTGGGCACGAGGACGAGATCCGCCTGGGCGCCCTGAAGCGAGCCCAGCGTGGCGCCGTGGCCGAACACCCGGCCGCCGTCGCACTTGTGGTACTCGCCGCGGCGGCAGTGAAAGCACGCCCCGCAGGCGGTGCAATAGGTCCCGAGCACGCGGTCTCCGACCGCCACCTGGCTGACGGAGTCGCCAGCGGCCACCACCGTGCCGACGTACTCGTGGCCGACGACGAAGCCAGGCTCGATGGCGACGCGGCCGTGGTAGATGTGGAGGTCCGAGCCGCAGATCCCCGTCGCCTCGACCCGGACGACGGCATCGTCCGCGGCGATCAGCTCAGGGTCGGGCCGCTCGTCCAGCCTCACCTCGCCCGGCGCTTGGAAGGTCACTGCGCGCACCGCGCCGCAGGATAAGCGTCGGCCGCCTCCGGGCGCTGGGACCCGTCGTCCAAGTCCGCGGCGCCGTGCCCTGCAAGGTCTACTCTGAGAGCGGGAAGGAGTCGACCACGCTCGGAAGCCCGGGCCAAACCTCACGGTCACCGCGCCGTCGCCGCCGGCGACGGAGGAGGATCGTCCTCGGGGCGGTGCTGATCGCCCTCGCCGCGATCGTGGTCCTGGAGGCGCTCGGCGGAGCTCAGGGGCGGCGCGATCGGCCGGCGCTGCAGATGCTGCGCGGCCCGCACGACCAGGTCACGTTGAGGCTGCGTCCCATTGCGAAGACGATCGCGGCGCGTGTCGAGCGGCTGCGCGGCCTCGACTTCGACCACCCCCCACGCGTCGTCGTGATGGGTCAGTACGGCCTGTCGGCCGTCGGCAGGCAGATCGCGCGCCACGAACGACACCGCGCGCACGAGCACCCGTCGCGGCTCCGAACCAATCGACACCTGGAGCGGGCGAGCGTCGAGCTCGACCAGCTCGCCGGGCTGCTGCCGGCCGAGTCGAGCTTCGGCCCGGATACCAGGACCAACGGCCTCGACCGCATCGGGGGCGCCTTCGACTTCCCGCGCGACCGCATCATCATCGTGCCCACCCTGATCGAGACGCGGGTGCAGCTCTACTACACGCTCGCGCACGAGATGACGCATGCGCTGGAGGATCAGAACTTCAACCTCCGCCTCGGCCGACTGACCGCCCCGAGCGAGGCCGCGGAGGTCCACCGTGCCGTCGTCGAGGGCACGGCCACGTTCGTCCAGGACCTCTACCGGCATCGCTACCTTCACGACACCGTTCCGGTGGGACGGCGCATCGACTCGATGCGAAGCGTGATCGGCGCTCAACAGACGCCGTATGCGGTGAACGCCGAGGCGATCTTCGACTACGTCGAGGGCGGCCTCTTCGTCCGCCACCTGTACCGGCGCACCGACGACTTCCGGATCGCCAATCGCGTCCTCCGCCACCCGCCGAGCCGCAGCGACCAGATACTGCACCCGCGGACGTGGCCGAGCCGCGCCAGCTCGGGAACGAAGGTGAGGCTGGGCGTGGCGGGCCTCCTTAGCCCGCGGTGGCACCGGGTCGGCGGCGGAACCGCCGGCGAGGAGCGCGCCCTCGCAATCCTGCTGGCCGGCGCCTTCGGTACGCAGGCGAACACGGGCGCATCGGGTTGGGCCGGCGGTAGGTTCGCGGTCTGGAGCCCGCGAAATCCGCCGGACGACTGCGAGACGGGATGCGTCGACGGCAGCATCGGCCTGATTGCCTTCCGATGGCGCCACCACGACGATGCTGAGCAGTTCGCCGTCGGCGTCCCGACCTACATGACCTTGGCGCTGCTCGCGGGGAACATCACCCCCAGCCGGCTTTGGAAGCTGGGCGACGGCTACGTCGCTCTCGGCACGACCGCGCGAGCCTCGGCACTCGCGTTCGCGCCGCGCCCAAAGCTCGCCTTGGACCTCTCCCGCCGAGCGGCCGCGACGGCCGATCCTGGCCATCGGTGAGTTGGTCCGCGACTTGCCATGTCTGAAAGGCAACCGCTGGCCGAGGGTCGCGCAGGCATATGATGTGGAGGAGCGTGCGCGAACGTGGATGGCTGCGCACGCGGGGTAGCTAGAGGATGCGGCTTAATCAGCTGAAGTCCAGAGAGAGGTAGCCCTTGGCGGCTCGCGACTTCGCGGAGGAATTCCCTGGATCTCCAGGCGCCGTGGGCGCCGGGGCGGAGATCACCCAGATCGACCCGACGAAGATCGCCGCCCGTTCCCCGTGGCAGCTCTTCTGGCGCCGCTTTCGCGAGGACAAGCTGGCGCTGGTCTCGATTGTGTTCCTCGTGCTCCTCATCATCGTCGCGATCGCGGCTCCGCTCGTCATCGACATCTTCGGCGCCCCGGGGCCCAACGTCGAGGACCAGGACGCACTCAACGCGACGTTCGCCACGGCCACGGGCCCGTCCAGCCAGCACCTATTCGGCGTCGACGGGCTGGGGCGGGACGTCTTCAGCCGCGTCATCTACGGAGCTCGCGTCTCGCTGGTCGTCGCCTTCGTGGCCACGTTCTTCGCGACGGTCCTCGGCGTCATCGCGGGCCTCGTCGCCGGCTACTTCCGCGGCTGGACCGACACGATCGTCTCGCGTGCCACCGACGTCCTCCTCGCGATCCCGTACCTCATGCTGGCGATCGGTCTCGCGGCCGCGTGCACGTTCAGCACCGGTGAGAGCGGCACCAGCGCCGGCTGCTTCGGCGGTCACATCAACCTTCAGACTCCGATACTCGTGATCATCGGTGGCCTGCTGGTGGTCGGGGGCGTCGCATGGGCGAGCATGCGCCACCTCGATGAGTGGGCGACAGGTGCCACGGGCGTCGGAGTGATCCTGCTGATCTTCGGGCTCGTCTCTATCCCCGTCCCGTCCGTCAAGCCCGGGATCGGCGTCGTCATCTTCGTGATCGCCGTGACCAGCTGGACCTACATCGCCCGGATCGTCCGCGGTCAGACCCTCTCGCTTCGCGAGAAGGAGTTCGTCGAGTCGGCTCGGGCCTCGGGCGCGGGCCACACCCGGATCATCTTCAGGGAGCTCCTCCCGAACCTGACGGCGCCGATCATCGTCTATGCCTCGATCCTGATCCCTCAGGTGATCCTCTACGAGGCGGCGCTCTCTTACCTGGGCGTAGGGGTCGTCGACCAGCCGAGCTGGGGCCAGATGATCTCCGATGCGACCGGCGACTTCAGCACCTATTGGTGGTACATGCTGTTCCCCGGCCTGGCCCTCCTGTTCACCGTGCTCGCGTTCAATCTCGTGGGCGACGCGATGCAGGACGCGCTGAACCCGCGGGCGAAGAAGACTTGATCGGTTAGTAAATGCACAACCTCATCCCAACCGAAAGGAACGGAAGATGCGATTGACGAGGCTCAGGCTGCTGCTGCCGGCACTGCTGGTGGCAGCGCTCGCTGTCGCGCTGGCGTCATGCGGCGGCAGCGGTGGCAGCTCGAGCGACGAGGAGAGCGCGGGTATTCCGTCGGAGTTCAAGGCCCCGACGGCAGCGCCCGACAACGCCGCGAAGGGTGGCACGCTGACGGAGCTGAACGAGGGTGACATCGACTACATGGACCCCGGCGCCGCCTACTACCAGGTCACATACTCGGTCGACCTGGCGGCTCAGCGGACGCTGATGGGCTGGCCGCCTGACGCGACCGAGCCGGTGCCCGATCTCGCCGATGGGCAACCGCAGGTGAGCGATGACGGCAAGACGATCACCTTCAAGATCAGGAGCGGCGTCAAGTACAGCCCACCCGTCGATCGCGAGGTCAAGTCTCAGGACGTGAAGTACGCGATCGAGCGGTCGCTGCTCCCGGGAGTGCCAAACGGCTACACCCGCGCGTATCTCGCGGATCTCGAGGGATTCGACAAGGCTGAGCAGCAGCTCAAGCAGGACAAGACAACCGCGCCGGACATCTCGGGAATCGAGACGCCCGACGACCAGACATTGGTCCTGCACCTGACGCGCTCGTCGTCCGTGCCCGTGATCCAGGCGCTCTCGCTGCCGGTGAGCGCGCCGGTTCCGGAGGAGTACGCCAAGCAGTACGACGCCGAAAGCCCGTCGACCTACGGGCAGTACGTGGCGTTCACCGGGCCGTACATGGTCCAGAACGACTGCGACATCCAGGTCGACACCACCGACCACACTGCGGAGGCGCAGAACTCCGATTGCTCGGGCAAGCTCACTGGCTACAAGCCGGGCAAGGAGATCGACCTCGTCCGGAATCCGAATTGGGATGGCGAGGCGACCGGCGATTACCGTCCGGCCTACCTGGATGGCATCACGATCCAGGAGGGCTTCGCCGACCCAACGTCGGCGTCGCAGAAGATCCTGACGGGCGACTCCCAGGTCAGCGGGGACTTCCCGCCGTCGAAGACCATCGTGCAGCAGGTCGCGACCGGCGACAAGTACTCGACCGACCAGATGGTCGCCGTCCCGTCAGGCGGTAACCGCTACATCGCGCTGAACATGACGAAGCCGCCGTTCGGGCCCGGAAGCGGTGTATCGGCGGAGCAGGCACTCAACGTGCGGAAGGCAGTGATCGCCAACTCCGACCGGACCGCCCTGCGGAACACCCGCGGCGGCGAGCTGTTCGGACCGGTGGCGAATCACTTCATTCCGCCGCTGATCCCGGGATTCGAGGAAGCGGGCGGCGTGCAAGGCCCGGATCTCGACTTCGTGAAGAACCCGGACGGCGACCCGGCCCTGGCCAAGTCGTACATGCAGAAGGCCGGGTTCAAGAGCGGGAAGTGCGAGGGTTCGGTCTGCGACGTCACGATGGTGGGCGACGACGCTCCGCCTGGGTTTGACACCTCGACCGTGTTCAAGCACCAGCTGGAGCAGCTGGGGTTCAACGTGGACTTCCAGCCCGTCTCCCACGACATCATGTACACGAAGTTCTGCTCGGTTCCGGCGCAGGAGCCGAACGCCTGTCCGAACGTCGGATGGATCAAGGACTTCAACGATCCGCAGTCGATCCTCCAGGTCCCGTTCAGCGGGGACAGCATCAACCCGTCGAACAACTCCAACTGGCCGCAGCTCGACGATCCGGCGATCAACAAGGCGATCTCTGACGCCGTGACGATCACGGACGAGAAGCAGCGCGCCGAGACCTGGGGCAAGATCGACGACCAGATCATGGCGCAGGCTCCGGCCGTGCCGTGGGTGTGGGACAACGATGTCCTCGTCAGGTCGAACGACGTCAACGGCGTCGCCAACCTGTTCAACGGGGAGTGGGATCTGGCCTACACCTCGATCGCCAAGTAGGAGGGGGTTGACCAGGACGGTCACCTGACGCAAACGGAGAGGCCCCGCCGCCCGGATGGGCGGCGGGGCCTTCTTTCCCGGAAAACAAGATGCTTCGCTACATAGTCCGCCGGGTCCTTTGGGGGATCGCGCTCCTCTTCTTGGTGAGCGCGGTCATCTTCCTGATCTTCTACGTCTTCCCGAACGCCGATCCGGCGAAGCTGCGGGCCGGCAGGCAGGCGAACCCCCAGGTAATCGCGTCGATCCGCGAGCAGCTCGGGCTGAGCGACCCGATCTGGGAGCAGTTCCTGCGCTACATGACCCAGGTGTTCACGCCGTTCGACTGGTTCGGCGCGAGCCAGCACGGTGGGACCGGCCCGCTCAACTTCGGCAACAGCTTCCAGTCGAACACGCCCGTGAAGGAGATCATCTACGACCGCCTGCCAGCGACCGCCTTGCTCGTCGCCGGGGCCGTCGTGTTCTGGCTCCTGATGGGTCTGCCGACCGGGATCATCTCGGCGATCAAGCGCCGCACGTTCCTCGACCGCGCGACAATGGTCACCTCGCTGGCGTTCATCTCCGCACCGGTCTTCTGGCTGGGACTCGTGGCCCTGTACCTGTTCGCCGACGACGTGGGCCTCATCCACATCTTCCCCGGACAGGCTTCATACCTCGAGGCGAATAGCTTCTTGTCCAAGTGCTGGTCGCTGTTCCTGCCGTGGCTGGTGCTGGCGGCCGCGACCGCGGCGATCTACGCGCGCTACTTACGCTCGAGCATGATCGACGTCATGTCGGAGGACTACATCCGCACCGCCAGGGCGAAGGGCGTGGGCGAGGGCTCGGTGATCATGCGCCACGGCGTCCGCAGCGCGATCACGCCGATCGTCACCCTGCTGGGCCTGGATATCGGCCTGCTGCTCGCCGGTAACGCCATCCTCACCGAATCGGTCTTCAACATCCCCGGAATCGGGCACGAGATCGTCACTGCGATCCATCGCTCCGACCTGCCCCTGATTCAGGGAATCGTGCTCTTCGGCGCCTTCTTCATCGTTACGTTCAACCTGATCGTGGACATCGCCTACGCCTATCTCGACCCGCGGGTGCGCTACCAGTGAGCCTCCTGGAGATCCAGGACCTCAAGGTCCATTTCGAGACCGACGACGGAGCCGTCCGCGCCGTCGACGGCGCGTCGTTCTCCGTCGATCGCGGCCAGACCCTCGGCATCGTGGGCGAGTCGGGATCCGGCAAGAGCGTCGCCAACATGACGATCCTCGGCCTCACCCAGTCGCCGATCACGTCGATCTCCGGGCGCATCATGCTCGAGGGGCGTGATCTCCTGGAGGCCTCGCCCGAGGAGCTGCAGGCGATCCGCGGTGAGGAGATCGCGATGATCTTCCAGGATCCCCTGACCTCGCTGCACCCCTTTTACAAGATCGGGAAGCAGCTGGTCGAGGCGATCCAGGTTCACAAGGACGTCTCCAAGCAGGCGGCCCGCGAGCGAGCCATCGAGCTCCTCGGCCTCGTCGGGATCCCGGATCCCGAGCAGCGCATGGGCGACTACCCCCACGAGTTCTCGGGCGGCATGCGCCAGCGGGTGATGATCGCGATGGCGCTGGTCAACGATCCCAAGATCCTGATCGCGGACGAGCCGACTACCGCGCTCGACGTGACGATCCAGGCGCAGATCCTGAGGCTGATCCAGCGCCTCCAGGAGCAGTTCGGCATGGCGGTGATCCTGATCACCCACGACCTAGGCGTGGTCGCGGACGTCGCCGACTACATCAACGTGATGTACGCCGGGCGAATCGTCGAGGCGGGGACGCTCGACGAGATCTTCTATGACCCCCAGCACCCGTACACGTGGGGGCTCCTGGGCTCGCTGGCGCGACCGGACCGCCCGCGCGCTCTTCGCCTGTCGCAGATCCAGGGCCAGCCGCCTTCGCTGCTCGCGCCGCCCCAGGGCTGCCACTTCCGCCCCCGGTGCCCGTACGAGTTCGACAAGTGCAAGCAGACCCCGGGGCTGGAGCCCCGATCCGGGACGGCGGGGCACCTCGACCGTTGCTGGCTGCCGCCGGACAAGAAGCGCTCGCTGCGAGTCGTGCAGGGCGACCAGATCGGGCTCGAGGTACCGGCCGCGTGACCGACGTCGCACCCGCCGCCACGGATGGCGCCCGCGCCCAGGGCGGGCTGCTCGAAATCCGCGACCTCGTCAAGCACTTCCCGATCAAGTCCGGCGTGCTCATCGATCGCCAGGTCGGCGCGGTCCGCGCGGTCGATGGAGTCACCCTCACCGTCAAGGAGGGAGAGACCCTGGGCCTGGTGGGCGAGTCCGGGTGCGGCAAGTCGACTCTCTGCCGCACCATCCTGCAGCTCATCCCACCCACCTCGGGCTCAGTTCGCTTCGAGGGCCAGGAGCTGGTCGGCAAGCGTGGCCGCGCGCTCCAGCCGCTACGGCGCGAGATGCAGATGATCTT